>JAUXFX010000009.1 GCA_030622635.1 Bacteroidota bacterium | reverse complement strand
GGCGGAGCATCACTGAAAGCCGAAGAATTTGTTAAGATTATTGAGAGTTTTTAAGAACATAAATACACTACAAAAAATAATTGGGCTGCTGCATGTTTCATTAGATAATAAAATTAAATATTTTAAGTTTTTTACTTGTAAGATTTTAATTTATAATGATCAGGATAAATCGTTTACTTTTTATATTATTCTTTATTTTAATTGACGGATTGGTTTATTCTCAGGATATTAAACAGTTTTCAACAAAAGCTGATGAGTATCTTAATGAGATTTCAACAATTTTAAATACAACTCAAAATAAAGCCTATCTGGAAAAAGCCGACAAGCTTCTTGCTGTATTTTCTGAAAGATGGAACCAGGGAAAATTTAACAAGCTTCAAAAGCAAAAAATTTATGAAACTTCCAACCTGATGCTCAACAAGGAAATGAAAGGGTTTCCTCATTTTTACAAGTTTATTTCCTGTTTGAATCATTTTGCCGGTATAAGACAACCTCAAAAAAGTGTTATTGCCTGGTTAAAAAGTCTTGATGATCTGATAGGTCAAACTACTGCAAAATATTTTATATCTTATCTTGAATTTACCGATAATTTATTTACATATAATATATTATTTAATACAAGGTCAATGTCATGGCATTTTAATAAGGGAAATTTCTATTTTGATTATGATTCCATACCTTCAATAAAGTTTGAATCACTTAATTTGGTTTGTGCGTCAAAAAAAGACAGCTCAATTATTGAAAAAACAAAAGGTATTTATTTTCCTAATACAAATCAATGGTATGGAGAAAATGGTAAAGTTAGCTGGAACAGGGTTGGATTTGACGGAAATAAGGTTTTTATAAAACTCAGGAATTATGAAATAAATTTTAAAAATTCATTTTACTCAGCTGATTCCGTGGTATTTTATAACACACTTTTTTTTGATAAACCTTTATTAGGGAATTTCAACGAGAAAGTATTATCCAGCCCCCCAAATAAAAGAACATCTTATCCGCGATTTAATTCGTATTTTAAAAAATATCAGATAAATAATTTGTTTGAAAATATTGATTATGAAGGTGGTTTTTCAATGGAAGGTGCAAAATTGATAGGGGCGGGAACCGACAAGCATTTTGCAGAATTAGTATTTAAAAAAGATAATAAAAATTTTGCAAAAATAAGGTCAAAAGCGTTTGTAATTTATGGAAATAAGATATATTCGGGCAGGGCTGCAATTTCAATGTATTTTGAAAACGATTCAATTTATCATCCTGGCTTGCAAATGAAATATAATAATGAAAATAAGAAATTATCATTAATTCGTTCAAACAAAGGAATATCTAAAAGCCCGTTTTATGATTCGTATCATAAGCTGGATATGTATTGTGAAGCGATGAACTGGAAAATGAATGAACTGTCAGTTTCGTTTGAGATGGTTAGAGGTATCAGTAAAATAAGTAAAGCATTATTTGAATCAGCCAATTATTATTCTGATTATGAGTTTTATCGCTTGCAGGGAATAGATGAGATTAATCCTTTGGATGTTGTAAAAAAATATTCTGAAAGCTATAATACTAACGTAATACAATTGAATGTACTGGCTGATTATATGCAAAAGCCCAAAGAGCAGGTAAGTGCTATGTTGTTTAATCTGGCAGGCAAGGGTTTTTTAATTTACAATTCTGAAGAAAAAAAAGCAATTATTAAAAAAGAATTGTTTGATTTTTTAGATGCAAAAGCAGGTAAAATTGATTATGATGTAATTCGAATTAATTCAACAACTACTTCCAAAAGCAATGCAGAACTTGATCTGCAAAATTTTAATATAATAATTAACGGTGTTTCTGAAGTATTCCTGAGCGATTCTCAAAAAGTTTACATTTATCCTGCAAATGAGGAAATAACTATTAAAAAGAACAGGGATTTTGTTTTTTCAGGAAGAGTGCATGCAGGCTTGTTTGATTTTTATGCCAAAGATTGTTCGTTTGAGTACGATACTTTCAGACTTAATCTCCCGACAATTGATTCCTTAAGTTTTAAGGTAAAAAGTAATACTAAAGATGAGTCAGGTAATTATCCGCTTGTAGCCATAAATAATGTTATAGCCGATCTTAGTGGAAACCTCTTAATTGATCATCCTTTAAATAAATCCGGGTTAAAATCAGTACCGGAGTATCCTGTTTTTAACAGTGTAAATGATGCTTATGTTTTTTTTGATAAAAAGTCAATACATAATGGAGCTTATGTTCGTGATAAATTTTATTATCATGTTGATCCTTTTACGATTGACAGCCTGGATAATTTTACAACCGATGGATTAAAATTCAGCGGATATCTGGCATCTTCCGGAACCTTTCCTGAAATAGAAGAAGCATTGGTGGTTATGCCTGATTATTCGTTGGGTTTTGTTAATTTTATTCCGGAAAACGGTTATCCTGTATATGATGATAAAGGAACATTCTTTTCAAAAATAACATTGAGTAATAATGGTTTAATTGGAAACGGAACTTTGAAATATTTAACTTCAACTACAATTTCAGATAATTTTATATTTTATCCCGATTCATTGAACACTCTTGCCAAAAGTTTTATTATTGATGAACAAATTGGCGATGTAGAATTTCCTGTAGTAAGTGCTGATTCGGTTAATCAGAAATGGCTTCCCGATACAAATTTAATGACTGTATCGGCAATAGAAAACCCTTTTGTAATGTATGAAAATTCGGAGTTTCGCGGTGAACTTGAACTTTCTCCTTTTGGATTAAAAGGTAATGGGAAATTCAATTTTACGAACACTGAAATTGCTTCTGATCTTTTTAATTTCAAACAACATTTATTATATGCAGATACTTCCGATTTTACACTTTTTACTGCTGAAACCTCTGAAATTGCTGTTTCAACACATATTTATAATACACTTATTGATTTTTATGAAAGAAAAGGCGAATTCAGGTCAAGTGGTATAAGTTCGCTTGTTAATTTTCCATTCAATAAATATGTTTGTAATATGGACAAGATTGACTGGTATATGGATGAAGAAGAAATGCTGCTGACTAACAATATTGCACAACAGATTCCTGATATTGATAAAATGACCATGAAAGAATTGATGGATCTGGATTTATCCGGTTCTGAATTTATTTCCACTCGTCCTGACCATGATTCACTTGCATTTTATTCGATTAAGGCAAAATATGATATAAAAAATTATATTATTTATGCTGAAGATGTTAAAATTATAAAAACAGCCGATGCAGCGGTTTTTCCCGGTGATGGAATAATAAATATCATGCAAAATGCAGAAATGGAAACTTTAAAAGAAGCATTTATCATTACCGATACTGCTACTAAATTACATACAATTTATAATGCTGACGTTAACATTTTCTCAAGAAATAAATATCTCGCAAAAGGTTATTATGATTATATTGATAGAAACGGAATTCCCCAGGAAATCGAGCTGAATACTATAGCGGTAGATTCATTAGGTCATACATTTGCCTTTGGAAACATTCCGGAAAATGCAATATTTTTTCTTAGTCCTGAATATTATTTTACAGGTAATATAAAATTAAAAGCAAAAGAAAAAAATCTGTATTTCAATGGTGGATACCAGCTTAATCAGGAGTGTTATTATTCGGAAAATAATTGGACTAAATTTAATGCATTGATAAACCCTGATGAAATATATTTACCTGTTTCTTCTGATTTAAAAGATATTGATAATTTGAATTTGCAATGCGGGCTTTATTTCTCTAACCTTCAATACCGTGTTTATCCGGCTTTGTTTACCAAAAAAGAAAATTCTGCTGATACTGAGATTATTTCAGCACACGGTCTTTTAAATTTCGATAGTACAAAAAACGAATATAAAATAGGTAATGCCGATCGTTTGAAAAATTCGGGATCAGAGGGGGATTTATTAAGCTTATCAACCGAAAAATGCATTATTGACTGCAAAGGGCAAATTAATATCGGCTCTGATATTGGTTATCTGAAAATGGAAAGCTATGGAACGGTTGAATATATGATTATTCCTGATTCAACTAAATTAAAAGTTGTGATGTCGCTTGATTTCTTTTTTGATGAAAATGCTCTGAAAATGTTTTCCGACAGCCTTGAATTAGCTAATTTAAGGGGAGTTAACTTATCGGATAATAATTTTATCATGGCTTTAAATCATATATTAGGAAAAGAAAATGCCAGGAAACAAATTAATGAATTTAATTTATACGGTGCAGCAAAAAAACTCCCAGCCGAACTAATTCATACTTTGTTTTTTACAGAAGTTAATTTGATTTGGAATCCAGGCACTAAATCTTTTGTTTCACACGGACCGATTGGAATTGGAAATATAAATAAAAAACAAATTAATAAATATGTAAACGGCTATATTGAAATTGTAAAACGAAGGACCGGCGATGGCATTAATATCTATCTTGAATTAAGTGAGAAAGAATGGTATTTCTTTAGTTACAGAAATAATATCATGCAGGCAATTTCGTCGAATTATGAATTTAATAACCTGATTAATGATTTAAAACCTGAAAGTCGAACCTTTAAGGAAAAGGGTATGGATGACCAATATGAATTTGTAATTTCAACCCGAAGAAAAAGGATTGATTTTTTACGGAAAATGCAATAACTTTAAATAAATCTAAAATCTAAAATCTAAATTCTAAAATAATAAATGACCTTACAAATAATATTATTAATAATTCTTGCATATTTGATTGGTTCAATCCCAACATCAGTGTGGATAGGAAAGTGGTTTTATAAAGTTGATGTAAGAACTAAGGGCAGCGGTAATGCCGGAGCAACAAATACAATAAGGGTTTTAGGCTGGAAAGCAGGAATTCCCGTGCTGTTATTTGATGTATTTAAAGGTTGGTTTGCCGTTTATATGGCAAACTTTATTTTAAGTGATGTTTATACGGGCGATCAATTTATAAATATTAAAATTGCTCTTGCAGTTGCAGCGGTTATCGGGCATATTTTTCCTGTTTACATTGGATTTAAAGGCGGTAAAGGAGTTGCAACATTACTTGGTGTTGGAATTGCCTTATTTTCATACTCAGTATTAGTAGCAGTGGGTGTTTTTGCGGTTGTTCTGGTAATTACACGTATTGTTTCCATTTCATCAATTATTGCATCAATATTTTTTCCACTTATTGTAGTGTTTATTTTTAATGTAAATAATCTTTCTTTGATAATAATGTCGGTTGCAGTAGCAGTTTTTATACCGTTAACTCATTTAAAGAATATTAAAAGATTAATAAAAGGGGAGGAATCAAGATTTAATTGTTAATAACTTTTTATACCTGAATAGATACAAAATTCATTCTATTAAAAAATTTTTAATATTTTTACATTTGAAAATAAAATAAAAATCCAAAAAATTTAGAAATATGAAATTTATTGTTTCAAGTTCGTTATTACTAAAGAACTTACAGGCATTGAGTGGGGTATTAAATCCCAGTAACACATTACCGATTCTTGATGATTTTTTATTTGAATTAAAAGATGAAACATTACAAATAACAGCATCGGATTTAGAAACTACTATGACTGTTACGGTTCCTCTTACTATGTCGGAAGAACCCGGAATAATTACTATTCCTGCGAAAATATTATTAGATACGCTCAAAACATTTACTGATATACCGGTTACTTTTACAATTAATGTTGAAAACATGGGCGTTGAAATTTCTGCAGGTGAAGGAAAGTATAAATTATCGGGTCATAAAAGTGATGAGTATCCGCAAACCCCGTTACTTGAAAATGCAACTTCATTATCAATAAATTCATCAATTCTTGTGAGTGCATTTAATAAAACCATATTTGCGACAGGAAATGATGAATTACGTCCGGTAATGTCAGGTGTTTTTTGTGAATTAACTCCTGATGATATTATTTTTGTTGCTACCGATGCTCATAAATTAGTTCGCTACAGAAGAACAGACGCTAAATCAGAGAACTCAGTTTCATTTATTTTACCAAAAAAACCATTAAATCAATTAAAAAATATCCTTTCGGGTGATGATTTTCCTGTAAAGATTGAATATGACCAAACCAATGCTTTATTTGAATTTGAGAATGTAACTTTAATATGCAGATTAATTGACGGGAAATATCCGAATTACGAAGCGGTTATCCCTACTGAAAATCCAAATGTTTTAATTACTAACAGAAGTATATTGCTAAACACAATAAAGCGTATAGCAATTTTTGCCAATCAGTCAACACATCAGGTTAGGTTTAAGATTTCCGGTCAGGAGTTAATACTTTCTTCCGAAGACATTGACTTTTCAAATGAAGCTACAGAAAGGCTAAGCTGTAATTATGAAGGTGAGGATATGGAAATTGGATTTAATTCAAGATTTTTTCTGGAAATGCTGAGTAATATTGATAATGAAGATGTCCGTATTGAAATGTCGGCTCCAAACAGGGCAGGACTGATCTTACCGGTTGATAATGAAAATAAAGATGAAGATATTTTGATGTTGGTAATGCCGGTAATGCTTAACCAGTAAAAAAAAAGCTCCCCTGTTTTTACAGGAGAGCTTTCCAATGAATTTTAAAAAAGATCTATTCGACTTTCTTTACATTAATAGCTTTTTTACCTCTGTTATCTTCTATGATATCAAATGATACTTTGTCATCTTCAGTGATTTTATCTAATAAACCTGATGAATGGACAAAAATATCCTGTTGGGTTTCATCATCAATAATGAACCCAAAACCTTTTTTTTCATTGTAAAATTTTACGACTCCGGTTGACATAATAATAATTGATTAAAGTTAATAATTTTGCAAATATACATTTATTTTATGAAAATGCAAGTATTTATTTAAATTTAATTTTTTTGATTTTTATTTTTTAATAAATAGCTGGAATACTGGAATATCCATACGGCTTACAGTCGCTGGAATAATGGAAAGATGGAATAAAGGAAATAAAGGGAATAGGGGGAATAAAGGTTTAGCCTTTAGCCTTATACCTTATACCATATACCATTATACCTTTATACCCTTATACCTTTATACCATTTAACAATTCACCCTCAAAGCCAGGGAATAGGAATTGATTAATAAACTGATTAGTTACTAAAAGTTTAATACATCTAAAATAATTACTAATTTTGTTATTATTTTGCGATGTTTTTTATTTTCTGCAATTATGATAAAAATATTTTCTTCATCCGGGATAAAGAGTATTGTAATAAAATTATTACTTTTTACAACAGCAATATTATTTCTTCTTCCTGAAGTATATCCGCAACAATATAATTTTGTTAATTATACCAAAGACAAAGAATTACCCGGAAATCAAATTTGGAATATATTTCAGGATAGCAAGGGATATATATGGTTTGCTGCTACTGCAGGATTAGTAAAATACAATGGCAAAGATTATAAGATTTATAATAAATCAAATGGTCTTATAGAATTTTTTGCTCATAATGTGCAGGAAGACAGTAAAGGAAATATCTGGGCCGGTTGTCCGAGAGGAGTTAGTAAAATAAACGGAGAAAAAATTACTAACACAATTTTAGGGGAATTTGATGATTTCTATCGTATTTTTGTTGATAGCTACGACAGGGTTTGGGTGTTTAATTTCCAACTGCCCGGAGATATTTACCTTATTGAAAATGACTCTGTTTTCAATTATTCTAAAATATATAATTTCCAAAAACATAGAATCCTTCACGTAGATGAAGATAAAAACGGTACTGTTTATTTGTTAACTTCCGATTATAAATTATACAAATTCTTCTCAAATAATTTTATTGAAGTTGAATATAATGGGTGTCTCAGTGAAGTATTACCTCGAATGTTTTTTTACGATTCAAATGATGATTTGATTCTTTGTGGTAATAAAGGTGTAATGAAGGTAAAGTTGAAGAAATCTTCTTCAGTCTATAAAAAAGAATGGCTATTAAAAAAGCTTACTGTATATGGAATTGAAGATAAACACGGTAATTATTGGATTGCCACACTGAACAACGGTCTCTATCGCATAAGAGATAAAAACATACTTCATATTACTGAAAATAACGGGCTGCCTACTTCAAAACTTTATACATTATTTGAAGATCGAGAACAAAATTTGTGGATTGGTACAAATTTGCGTGGTGTTGTTAAACTCTCATCTGTTAAGATTGTTAACTTCGGACGAAAAGAAGGATTTCAGGATGAAGCTGTATTTTCAATATTGTTGGATAAAGATGGGATTTTCTGCATTGGCGATAATAAACTTTACCGTTTTAAAGAACCACAGTTTATACAATTAAAAACTGCAATGACAGGTTCAAAATCCAAAATAAAATGGCCTGTATTAATGGACATAATAAAACTGCCTGATAATAAATATTTACTTGGTGGTGCAACAGGACTTTATTTAATGGATAATAACAATAATCTGAAAATTTTAGGACTGAACAATTTAATTGTTTTTAATCTTTTACATGATTCGAATAATAATATATGGATAGGTACCAATAATGGTGTTTATAAACTGGATAATAACAAAACACCTGTTTTTCAGGATTTCGGAATAAAAAACATGTATGTTAATAAATTAATGGAGGTAAATAATAAAGACCTTTATGCTGCAACTAACGATGGATTGGTTATTATTAAAAATGCCTTAGTAAGATATGGTGAGAAATCAGTCAGGATGCTTACAACCAAAGATGGGCTGCTTTCAAATACTGTTTTTGATTTATCTGAAAACCCTGAAGGTGATGTTTTTATTGGAACAGAAGCAGGAATAAATATTCTCTCAGATAATAATATTTTAAATATTACCGAAGGACTTCCCAACAGGGTTATTGTAGATTTATTTATTGATAGTAAAGGAAGATTATGGGCAGGTACAAACGATGGTATTTCTTTAATTCAAAAGATTGACGGGAAATACAAGGTTGTAGATAATTATTCTTCAAAAGACGGATTAATATCAAGCGAATTTCCAAAAAATCAAACAATTTTAGAGGATTCCTCAGGCAGAATCTGGTTTGGAACGTATGAAGGATTGAACGTGTATAATCCATCTGAAGATTATCAAACAAATGTTAAACCATTATGCAAAATAACTTCTGTTCTTGTAAATGATTCCATTTCAATTCCTGTTGATAATATGATACATGAATTTAACTATAAACAAAATAAATTTCTTTTCTCTTTTGATGGTTTGTCTTTTATTGATGAAGATAAAGTTCAGTTTGAATATTATCTTGAGCCATTGGAAAAACCATGGTCATCAATTACTCATCAGCGAGAAATAAATTATAGTTTTCTAAAACCGGGAAATTACAGTTTTCACGTACGTGTAAAAAATCCATCCGGATTTATAAGTAATCCACAATCAGTATCTTTTACAATTGAAACACCATTTTGGGAAGAAGGATGGTTTTATATTTTGTGCATTATCTTACTTATTGTTTTAGGATATTTGGTAAATTATTACCGTTTACAACGTATTAAGAGGAACAATCTCCAGCTTGAAAAGTTAGTGAATCAAAAAACGAAAGAACTTAAAAACAGCAGGGATGAAATTGCTAAACAGTATAAAAGTCTGATGGAGGCACAAAAACAGTTGGTTGAAAAAGAAAAGTTAGAAAAAAGTTATAAGGAAATAGAGATACTTAAAAATCGCTTATCAATTGAAAACATTTATCTTAAAGAAAAACAAACTAAGGTTTTTGAAGTAGAATCAATTATTGGTAAAAGTAAAGAAATTCAACAAATTCGTAAACAAATTATTGAGGTTGCCGGCACTGATGCAACTGTATTAGTAACAGGAAAAACAGGCGTAGGAAAAAATCTTGTAGTTGAGGCAATACATGCACTTAGCTTGAGGAAAGACCGCACATTAATTTCGGTGAATTGTGCTGCAATACCCGAAGGACTTATTGAAAGTGAACTTTTTGGACACGAGAAAGGTGCCTTTACCGGAGCTAATGAGCGTAGAATCGGTAAATTTGAAATAGCAGACGGAAGTACGATTTTTTTAGATGAAATCGGTGATATGGATTTAAATTTACAATCCAAAATACTAACGGTTTTGCAGGAAAAAAAATTAACAAGGATAGGTGGAAATAAATCAATAAATATAAATGTAAGGGTGATTGCAGCTACAAATTATTTTTTGGAAGACCTTGTTAAAAAAGGGAAATTCAGAAGCGACCTTTATTATCGTCTTAATGTTTTCCAGATTCATATTCCACCGCTTTATGAACGTATTGAAGATGTTGAAATTCTTACCAAGTTTTTTGTTGACAAGTATTCAAGGATTATGAATAAAAAAATTACAGGGATAACTAAATCCGCATTAAAAAAACTTAATAATTATAACTTCCCCGGAAATATTCGTGAACTTGAAAATATTATTCAAAGGTCAATTATTATATGTAAAAGTAAAGTAATTACCGATGAAGATATTGTAATACAAACAAATCGTGATAATGATTTATATGAAATCTTTTCGGATAATTATTTAATGCCTCTGGATCAATTGGAAAGAAGATATGTTTTACAGGTTTTGAAAATAACCGGATGGAAAATACATGGAAAAGGCGGAGCTGCAGAAATATTAAAACTTCATCCCAATACTTTACGTTCGCGCATGACTAAACTTGATATTCCTTTTAGTGACACTACAGGGAATGATTAAAATTTCGGCTTTACGTTGTTTGTAGTGGTTATTAAATGCCAACTCATTATAGAAATTAAACATTCAACACTCAACATACAATATTCAACGACCAAAGGAGTCCGTATGAAGCGAAGCAAATCCGTATGGATGGATTTTCATTATTTCTGCTTTTTTACTTGTTTATTGTGTGTTGCTTATTGAGTGTTTTTTCTATACTAATTCTTAAAAGATATGCAAAGCAATAGCTGTTTAGAAGTAGTTATGCGTTGCAACAAACATATAAAAATATTGCAAATCTGTTCCGCATTAGTATAAATAAAATTAATAATTAATGTCGAAATAAATATCACTCACCTTATTCGACATAGAGCCAAAATTTCCGACATTATTCAAATTAGCTTACAATTTTTTCATTAATATTCTTAGTATTTTATCAGTGTTCATCTGCGTATAAATTGTCCGCCCGTATGGGTGGATGGATCAGCGTCATTGATTTTCTTATAAACTATTTTATAGATTTTGACGCTGATCTACGCAGATTTCTTATGATTAAAAAATATATAAAGAAACTAATCAAGGTTTGAAATAGGCTTTTTTTACCACTAAGGATACGCTAAGGATATCACAAAGGCACACTAAGGACTAAAGGATTATCCGTTTAATACCACCTTTTCGTGAAAAAAACAATCTAAAACCGTTTTGAAATATTTCTATATTCATGAGAATTAAATATTTCCTTTGTGATACTTAGTGAAGTACTTTGTGTGCCTTTGTGGTTAATTTTAATCCTTGATTCGCATTTCTAATAAACTATTACGAAATATCGTAATTCACGAAATATCGTAGTAATTATTCCCCTGTAATTTAACCTATCTTATTTTATATTAGCTAATTATATTTTATGGTATGGGATTTGCCATTAAAACATTTAAAAAGATATGTATTGTTTAAAAACAAATAAAAAAAATAAAAATTCATTTAGTGTTGTTTTTGAAGGTAATCTTGAGTCTGCAACATTAATACAAAATGAATTGGAAGATATTTTCCAAAATAAAATTAATAACGCAAAAAAAATATTTATTGATTTTGAAGATGTTGAATCAATAAATACCGAATGTTATTTAATGCTCGGAAAATTAAAAGAAAAATACCCAATTGTTATACATGGGTATTCTTTATTTATTGAGAGTAAATTAAAAGAATATAATTTGATATAAAATAAAATTATAATAATTCAATATTTAAATATAAACATTAATTTTTCATCAAAAAACTTAAGATTATGAAACTTAAAAAAATATTAGAAATTAAACAATTTGCCATTGCCTTTAAAATAGTAATGACCTTCTTCATTGTTTTATTAACCGGATCATCAGTATATGCCCAGTTTTGGGGTAATAACGGATTTCTGGTTCGCAGCGAGTCATTGATCACAGGCAATATGGATCTGGCACCGCATTCCGATTCATTTAAAGAAGGCAATACCTTGTATTTTACCGACTATTACGGGTTCAATATTTATGATATTTCTGATATAGCGCAAGCTTTTCCTATTGGCAAGGTTGGTACCCCGGGGTCTTCATGTAATTTTGTTATTCAGGGAGATTATGTTTTTATTGCCGATTGGACCGGCCTTTCAGTTGTCATAATTACCGACCCTGCAAATCCGCAAGTAGTTTTTTTTACAGAGCTTTATAAAGCTCAGGATGTTGAAGTGAACGGTAATTATTTATTCGTGGCTGTTGGAGAGGGCGTGCGTTCTTATGATATTTCCAACCCTGAGGAACCTATTGAGCTTGATTATCTTTATATTGTACCTGGATCTGTTGCTTTTTCCGGTTTAGCAATTACGGATTATGCTTTGTATTTTGGTAATATGCTTACACTTTTTTCGATTAACTATACTGATCCTGCTAACCTTGTAATAGAAAACCAAACAAATTTTAACACAGGTGGTTCGTTTTGGGGAAATTTTGCACAAAAGGATAATTATCTGTATGCAGCTTCCTCGCTGGGATTATGTATTTATGATATCTCCGACCCTTTTAACCCTGATAAGCAGTATCAGGGTACTCCGATTGGCTCTTCC
The DNA here is from genome assembly GCA_030622635.1 of Bacteroidota bacterium. GTDB lineage: Bacteria > Bacteroidota > Bacteroidia > Bacteroidales > JADFUO01 > JADFUO01. Next base: position 23,146 of record JAUXFX010000009.1, on the reverse strand, counting down.
AATTATGACGTGAATATAGAAGGTGATATTATGTGTGTTTCTCATAATTCATCAAAATGGGGGTTATTTGATATTACAAACCCGATTGACCCTGTTGAATTATATATTTCAGAAAATTCGCCATTTAATCACCGTTTTGCCATTGGGCAACTGAAAGATAATTATGCTTTTTTCATGGACCATTGGGAAGATAATGGTAATGGATATACTATTCACATGTTAGATATTTCAAATCCTGAAGAACCCCAGGAAGTGGGTGATATTAAATCGGTAAATGGGGAAAGCCTTGCGACCTGTTTGTTCGTGAAAGATGATATAGAATACGCTTTGGTAGGACAGGATAACCTGACTGATAACCATGCCGGATACATGAGGGTCATGGATGTCAGCGATCCCTGTAACCCGATACTCGTTTCAACCCTTGAAATACCCGGATCAGTTTATTCAGTTGCCACTGACGGTTCTGACTATGCTTTTGTAAAAGCTGCCACCTGGGGAATAGTGCCATATAAATTACACAGGTTATACCAAATCAATATTTCAGATTTGGGCAATCCTTATATCGTATCTGATTATGCACTCAATATATCAACAGGTTACATGGCATCAAAAGACATGTCAGTATTTAATGATAGATTGTATGTAGTTGATATAAAGAATTTTTATATATTCAAATATAATGGAAATGTGTTGGAACTTAGTGGTAGTACAGATGTTTATGGAGAGAATGGCCGTGGTATTAAAATTACAAATTCAGATTATGGCTATATTGCAGGAGGTGATTATGGCTTCCAAATTTATAATATTTCCAATCCAGCACAGCCTTTGTTTTTAACCTATTTTAACACCGATGGAAACGCTTTTGGCCTGGATGTTGCCGATGGCTATGCCTATGTTGCCGATTATGAAAACGGGCTTGTTATCCTGGATATATCGCAAAATATTGCCACTTTCGTTTCACATATAAATACCACAGGTCCGGCCATGTTAGTTACTGTTTCTGATATGATTGCTTATGTAACCCTGGAAAATGGTGATTTTGAATTCATTAATATAAGTGATCCTGAAAACCCTCAAAGCTTTGGTACTTACAACAGTTCGGGAAAAGCAAAGAATATTGCGGTTTCATCTTCAAATGGTTACCTGCATATAGCTGATTACTTTGATTTTGCTATAATTGAAAACTTAACGGTTGACTTGCCTGAAATACCTGGCAATACGGAAATGAATACCTTCAACATATATCCTAATCCAGTGGTTTCTACTATCTATTTCACTCTTGATATGGGAAATGAAAAAAACGTGAATATCCGGTTATATGATATTTTCGGCAGGAAGGTGAAAACATTGTTAAACCGACAAATTGGGCAAGGTAACCACACTTTGCAGTTTGATGCCTCTGACCTCAGCCAGGGTGTTTATTTTATAGTGGTGAATAATGGTTCCAACCATATAATTGAAAAAATAATAGTTGCGAGATAGATATATTTTTAATATTTCTGTGTAAAATTTTATTATTATGAATCGTTTTATAGTTCATTGTTTGGCTTCTTTAATGTTTCTATTGGCCGCGATAGAAACTTTCTCCCAAACATTCACAGATGTTACTGTAGATGCAGGAATTGTTTTATCTGCTTCAATGGGGAACACAGTGGTGTGGTTAGACTATGACAATGATGGCTGGCTTGATTTTTACGGAAATACTAACGAGTTTGCTTTCTTTTATAAAAATAATGGTAACGGTACCTTTACTGATATTACAACATCAACAGGTCTTTCAGATACCGACCCTGCATCAGTAGCTGTTGCCGATTTTGATAAAGACGGATATGTTGATTTATTGATCGTTCCCATTAATATAAGCCTGCCGATGCGTATTTATAAAAATATGTCGGGCAATAATTTCCAGATAGTATTTGAAGGCCAGTCAGGTATAGAGCGTGCTATCTGGCTTGATTTTGAAGGGGATGGCGATCTGGATATTTTTTGTAATACAGGAGGCTTCCCTTTATTATATCTCAATGATGGAGAAAGTAATTTCACTGAATCGGCTGCCGGTATGGATTTTAACAACAATTCGGGCATTACGTCTGCTGCTGCTGATATGAATAATGATGGGTTTACCGATATTTATACCTGTATTTACGGTTCTGCCAACAGGCTTTATAAAAATATTGCAGGAGGAAATGTTGAGGATATTTCTTTTTCAGCACATGTTGCTGATTATAATAAAGGTGTTTCGCAATCGTGGGGCGATTATGATAATGATGGTTTTTTAGACTTGTATGTTTCCAATATTCAATCGAATAGAAATATTTTATACAAGAATCTGGGTGATGAAACATTTTTGGATGTTACTTATGATGCGGACGTGGCAGATGCCGGTGATGCAAGAACAAGTGCCTGGATAGATTTTAACAATGATGGCCTGATGGATTTGTTTACAACCAATCATATTAACGAGAACCGATTATATCAAAATAATGGTGACGGCACTTTTACGGATGTGGCAGAAGAATGGAACATTAGAAATCCGGAAGATGGTTTTGGGATCAGTTGGGGCGATTATGACCTGGATGGCGATCAGGATGTTTTGATCTGCGGACATAATAATACAATGAGGTTGCTGAGAAATGATGGGAATAATCTTGGGAATTACCTTGATATTGAATTGAAAGGTGTTTTTGATAATGCCAGTGGTATTGGCACACGCATAGTAGTTTATGTTGATGGGCAAATGACAGTTCAGGAGATTAATGGTGGCAGGGGTGCCCGTTGCCAGGATGCGCTGATTGCCCATTTCGGTCTTGCCGCTGCTACACAAGCCGATAGTCTTATCGTGAAATGGCAAAGCGGAATGGTTCAAAAACTCTATGGTGTTTCGGCTAATCAGTTGATTACTATTGTTCAGAGTGCTGTTGGTGTAAATGATAAATCTTCGGAAAAGGAATTGCTTGAACTGTATCCTAATCCGGCACAAGATGTTATTTACTTATCTTTTGAAAAGAGAATGAATACTTCTGTAAAAGTAAAAATATATTCTATTACCGGACAAGTTGTCTTGTCTCGTTCCATGAAAAGTCAAGGCAGTGCTTCCATTGATGTAATGGGATTGACAAGAGGATGGTATTACATAATGATTAATTGCGAACATGGAGTTTTTTACCGGCCTTTTATAAAGGAATAAATTATCAATAAGGATCAATATCTAACCGACGGGTTAACCCGCCGGTTCACACTGGAAAATAATTATTTTAAAAAATTCAAACACATGAAAACACTAACTTCTTTTTTTGCAATATTTCTTCTCCTGAGCCAGGCTTATTCGCAAGAAACAATAAGTAATCGCAACAGGGGAGGTTTTCAGTTTATTGAAAGCTCTTCGGGGCTGAACAATCCTGAGTGGGATGGTGGTAATACTGAAATAGAATTTGCCGACATGAACCAGGATGGATATGTTGATATGGTCTCCATTGGCGACCACGGATCTCCAAATATTAATACAAATGAACATGGTATCATGGTTTGGTTTGGCAATGGAACAGGTACATGGAGTGTAGAAATGAATGGCGATTTTGGATACGGTGGTATTGCCGTGGGAGATGTTAATCGTGATGGATTATGGGATGTTGGTTATGGTATGCACCATAATTATTCATCTACTGATTTTGGTGACCAGTTGATGGAAGTAGCACTTGGCGATGGCACAGGTGTGAACTGGACACCTTGGGACGATGGCCTGGCGACCAACGGTGAAGATTACGGAATGTTCGCCACAGATTTTGCTGACATTAACAACGACGGTTATCTCGACATTGGCTCCCTCTCGTTTGGTTCGGGTAATGGTTTTCATATTTATCTGAACAACGGAGATGGTACCTGGACACAAAGTTATCAATATGGAGGACCCACCAGCAATAGCAATGAAGGGTTTTATTTTGGTGATATCAACAAGGACGGCTTTTCTGATTGTGCAGCTACACAGCAAGGAACATACGTTTTTTTTGGTAATGGCAATGGTAATTTTACAACGGCACTTTACAACATGCCAAGCTATTCATCCCCGCCATCAGATGTTGCATTAGGTGATGTGGATGGTGATGGTGGAAAAGATCTCGCTTTAATTAATTATAATGGAGATATTAAGGTTTGGATATTCGATGAAGATGATGAAAATTGGATTGATTATTCAGGTTCCTTACCAACAGGAAGTGATTATTATTATCTGGAGTTGTTTGATCTTAATAACGATGGAAATATTGATCTGCTTGCTTCCGGCCAGGGAGAGTTAAGTATTTGGAGTGGTGATGGTTATGGCAACTGGAACCTGGAGAATACAATGACAACGGCCTATGGAAATGCATACACTAATGCTTTCAGGGTTGGTGGCGATGTTGACCATAATGGGTTTGCCGATATTGCCTTAGTTCAAGAAACCGGTAGCTGGCCTAGCACACAGAATCACTTGAAGTGCTTTAAAGAAACTTCACCGTTTTGGCTGCCTGCAATTAAAGTTGTATTTCCACGAGGTGGTGAAGTGTTTTATCAAGATTCGGATCAGTTTACCGACTGGTTGTGCGCCGTTGACCCCGAATCAACCGGTGTTGTCGGATTAGATTATTCATTAAAAGGGGAAACAGGTCCCTGGATAATGATAACATCAAACGCGGCAAATTCGGGCAGGTACCAGTGGACAATACCTCAAACAATCTCTTCAAACAATTGTTTTCTCAAGTACTCGTTAAAGGGAAATTCTAAATCTATTGAGGTCATCACGCCAAATGCCTTCACTATTTTAGGCGAAGACGGGGTTGAAGCAGATTTTATTGCCGATTCACTGCTTGTGCCACCCCAGTTCGAAATTCAATTTACTGACCAGTCCTTAGGCTTGCTTACCTCGTGGGAATGGGATTTTGATAACGATGGAACCATAGATGCTACTGAAAGAAACCCTGTTTATTCATATTCGCAGCCGGGTACTTATACGGTAAAACTAAGCGTTTCGGATGGCCAAAACAGCGATACGGAGATAAAAACGGATTACATTACAGTGCATGAATATATTGGCATATACGATATTACAAGTAATCAGCCTGAACTCTCGGTATACCCTAATCCGTTTTCTCATTCAACAGCAATTAATTATCATATAATATTTTCGGGAATGGTTGTTTTGAAAGTATATGATATATCCGGAAATGAAGTACGAACATTGGTGAATGAAAACCAACCGGCAGGCGAGCATTCGGTGGTATGGAATGGGACAGATGACTCAGGAAATCCTGTTGGTTCCGGAATTTATTTTCATCGATTAAAAATTGGAAATATTTTTTCAGAAATTAAACGAATACTGCTTTTAAAGTAATGAAAATTTCAAATCAAACGTTTAATAATATTTGCGTTTTTTTTGCGCATTTTGCGGTTTATTTATTTTACTGTACTACAGAAGACTAAGCCGGCTGAGTAGTTACCTGTTTTTTATATAAAAAAGGCTTTTAGCCCGAACCTATCTATCTAACCAACACAACCGTCCCAATTCTAGTTTCTGATTGCCCTGTTGAGGAAGCAGAAAAGCTGTATTCAATTTTATAAACATACACTCCCTGCGGACAAAGTTTTCCTTTAAATGTTCCGTTCCATCCCTTAGAAATATTTTTGGATTCAAAAATTAATGTTCCCCACCGGTCATAAATAAGCATTTGGAAAGATTCAATGTTTTCCGAATTTGTTACAGCTTTAAACTCATCATTTAGTCCGTCACTATTGGGTGAAAAAGCATTTGGTAAATAAATCCTGATATCAGGTATGGGTTCCGGCGGTGTGGAAAAAAGCACAAACACCGAATCTCCTCCCATACATCCTTGCTGTGATTCAATTTCTATAGCATACCAGCCACTTTTTTGTACCGTAATAATTTGTGTTGTATCGCCGGTATTCCATAAATAATACAGAAATCCTGCTCCTGCATCTATGTCAACAGGAACTTCCGTAAAGATTGTATCCTGTCCTGCAAAAGCTGGGATTGGCGTGAGGTAAACTATCACATCAACAGAAGCATCCGCTTTACAATCTAATGTATCAGTTACTGTTAGAGAATATGTTCCTGACTGGTTGGCTTGTATGTTATTAATAACCTTGATTTCAACACTGCTTGTATCTCCCATCGGATCAGTCCATAAAAATGTAACATCTCCATTGCTTGAAAAGACAATGGGCGTGAGTTCCAGCATGTCTCCCTGACAGACTTCATTTGCACCGAAAAATAAAAAAACAACTTCTTTGTAAATTTTTACATTTCCGGTAGTATAGTCAACAGGTATAGAAAGCCCTGTGGAGTTCAGAAATAAACTTGCCCCGGGTGCCCCATCCCATAATATCTGGCTTGCGCCCGGGTCAATGGAGTGAAATACCAGATCTGCGATAATAGTACTATCAGCTAAAGTAACAGCAGATGAAGACCAATTAAGCTCTATTTTTCCTTCTGAGGGGAACAGCAGGGCTTCCAACGAATCTTCCAATTGCGGATGTGCATTGGCAAAACCCTCACAAGTCAATAGTTCCTTATTATACAAAAGCGTAGTTTTAAAACTACCAACATCATTAAAATTACTAACTATCAACGGGACAAAAGCCGAATTGCCCGGGCATACTTCATCAGCACCTGCCGTAGCTTGCAAGTAAACAGTAATTTCTTCAGTAACTTCCACAACAAATATTGTATCGCAACCAAATTCATCCATCACAATGCAGGTATAAAATCCTGCAAAAAGATTTGAAAACAAACCATCATTAATTTGAAAATTTGCTCCGTTATCATTTGAATAGAAAAGTGTATCGCCGTTGCCGGAAGCAATAATATTAATGGCTCCGTTATTCTGACCGTTTGAAGACGGGGTGATTTGTACATCGCTTACCTGTGGTCCCGGAATATTTTCAAGGATAATAGGATTATTAATGTAAACGTCCTGGCAATCCGTGGAATCTTTTACTCTTACAGCATAAGTTCCAGCAGACAAACCCGTGAAAATTCCCTGATTAGTAAAATAATTAGAGCCATTGTCAATGGAATAAAAAAGCATATCGCCTAATCCCGAAGTGGCTGTAACGATAATATTTCCATCTTGCTGACCGCAGTGTTCCTGAGTATAATTTACATCTTCTATCAGTACATCTCCTGCATCATAAATTGTATATGGTCCAAATTCAGTTAAACAACCGTTGCCATCGGTTACCTGTAAGGTATAATTTCCAACAGGCAAATGAAAGATGTCTATTGTATTTGCAATGGGATTACCAAGGTCATCAATCCATTGATATTGAAAAGGTGGGTTTCCTGAAATCTCTATTCCCCTGATTGCTCCAATGCTTCCGCCGCAGGTGGTGGGGCTTATTATTAGATTATTTGTATCGGCTATTGCAGGTGGGTAGAATGAAATATAAATTGAATCAAAAGTAATACATCCTGCTTCACTCTGCACTCTTACCCAATACCATCCTGAATCCGAAACGGTGATCTGGCTTACTCCCCAATCTCCTGTGCTCCATGAATAGAAGTGCGGGCCGCATTCTGCATCCAGCACAACTTCCTGTCCGCTGCAAATTGTGGTATCCGGTCCCAGGTCAGGTTCCGGTGCATATTCCACTTCTACAATACGCGAAGTTTCTTCAATACGACCAAAAGGATAGTTTGGTGTTGGAGGGTATTCCACATGTACCGAAACTTCAAACTCACCACCATCGGAAAAGACATGCGTGGCATGTGGAATGGTGGACGTATTATTTGCTCCCGAAGCAGGATCATCGAAATTCCATTCCATAAAAACAGGTTCGGGGAAAAACCATGGATCGAAAGAAAAAACATCGTTTTCACAGATGCCATCGAAATCGAACCGATAAAGAAAATCAGGAGGTAGATTGATCAATTCGTTACGTATTTCGCCATGTGTAAGCTGAATAGCATTGGGTTGATAACTACAATTTGCCCCTTTTTTCTGCGGCGATCTAATAACGCCCACTATATTTTCATATGATTGTGGGAAATTATCACTTAGATCGGAAAAGCAATAAATTTTACCATCGGAAGCAAGTTGGAGATTATAACCTTTGGGAGATCCAATTTCAATAGCTGACTGTGTAAAAAGAGTAAGATCCTCTACATATTGCATGTCAAACTGATAAACATGTGATCCTTCACCATAAGGCATTCGACCTGAAATGTACACATACTTGGAACATGGTGAAAACTCACAACTAGTTGTTCTTATATTTGGATTCCCAGGTAATATATCAAGTAACCTAAAGCCATAAAGAAATTCAATGTCACCCGTTTCATTATCAAAACGGCATATTTCAGTATTGGTTGCATATGAGTTTGAGCCTATTATAGAACAGACAAGATACTTCTTATTATAAGCTATATTCATTTTACCAAGCTCTGAATTATTTATTGGCCGAATAGGGGCATCACTCAATACCGGATTTGGATCAACTCCTTGTGAAGTAACCTTAAAGGCAGCATATTTATTATCACGGTATTTACGAGTTACTATCCAATAGTCTTGCTTGTTTTTCATGTATGATGATGTTAGAAAACTTGCGGCATCATAACCTGCTTCCAGAATAACCGAATCAACAACTTCACCTAGTCCATTATTACCATTCATATCTATAGTATAATAAAACATTGGATAATTGCATCCAGGGATTTTCATAGTAAATACGTAAAAAAGGTTGTCAGAACCGGGTTTTGGCATACAAAGTGCTCCTTGTCTACCCACATTAAATCCTGTTCCAGGTACATAATCCTGAATTAAATCATGCTCTCGATTCCAGATGCTATATCCATTTGAGTAAAACAATAAGTTTCCGTTGGTATCACTTATGGTAGAGGCTAAACTACCACCATAGGCAAGTGAATCAACACACAAAGTATTTTCCTGTAAACTTCCACTATTAAAATCAAGTCCAATCTTTACTGTAAAGTACCAGTGGTTGGTTCGTTTATTGGGTTGGGAGTACGATTTGATAGGAACTAGTATCAAGCATAATATTACAATCAAGTTAATAAGTAAACTATTTTGTATTACTGATTTATAATTATTCATTGGCTGATGTATTATACTTTGTAAGCTTTAAAACTACGGAATATTTTTATAACTGGAAAAGTGTGATGGTAAATATTTACCATTACACTAAATTAGTAACTCAATACATTATTGCAGTCACTGTGGTATTACCAGTTAACAATAGTTCCGAATCTGTATTTTCACATTCATTACCTTGACAGCATGGATCTACTGATAAGTCATAATAATATACTTTAATACAGATTTTGTATCGTTCGTCAACTATCGGGGTTTCAGGTCCACTTATTGTTTGTGGGGGAGATAATGAAGTTATATCTAAATTACCTGAAGCAAATAAAGAATTATCACTAATCTTTCTAATTTCCCATCGAAGATCTTTACTTACAATAGTTCCGCAACTGCATCCGTTATCATTCCAATTTGCCACAAATGACCATTGAGCTGTAACCTGAGTTGTACCGGCAAAGAAAAAAACAGCAATAAGGCTAATTACTATTAATATTGATTTTTTCATGTTTTCTAAATTTATTTGATTAATACTCTTTTTAATTTCTGTGATTTTTTCATTTTTTCTAATTTGGTTTTGGGACTAACCTCACCTGTTATTGTTTGCTGCCACCACAGGCCGGAATTGTTAGTAACTGCCCGGGTGGCTACAATTGATTAAAATATTTTTCCCCAATAAAAGAATGTGCTTATTTGTATAATATAAAATATAAGTGCGGATTTTACCCTCGCTTGTTTGTTTTCGTGTAAGCAAGAACCTGCCCACGATTGTAAAACAGTATATATCATGCAAACAAAGTACATAAACCAAGATATTTAAAAAGTTTTGAAATAATTTTAATAACAAATGGGGGGGGGGTGTAACTACCAGTGTTGTAGGCACATGCAATGACAGGTATTTGGATTGTTTTGTAGGTTTGTTCTAATAACGCGTATATTTTGTTTAGGCGGGTCATAATATTGGGAGTAACGCTTGATAATAAAAAAACAAATATACAAAATTTAAATTCAAAAGTCAAGAGATATTTTATGATTCCGGTTGTAAGGGGAAATAAGGGTTTAGCTTTTGGCCTTTAGCTTTTAGCGGTTAGCTTTTAGCCTTTAGCTTTTAGCCTTTTATTAATCGACAGACTGCCGACTGCTGACTGGGTTTTAAGATGAGCACAACGAAGAGATTTGCGTTTTCTTGCAGCCACTAATTAACAAATTACTTATACGGACATTGCTTAACAATACTTTCTTTAATATTTTTTGCTCCGTAAGCTTCATCAAAATAATCAGAGAATTGTTGAGCAAGCTTTAAAGCGGTTTTATCATAATCGTCTTTATTTTTCCATGTATTTTTTGGAAATAATATATTAGATGGTACACCCGGGCATGTTTTCGGAACGTTTAAATGAAATAGTTTATTTTCTTCGTATTCATCATTTTCAAGCTCTCCTGATAAGGCAGCATTGACCATTGCGCGAGTCAGGTTAATATCAATTCGTTTGCCGGTTCCATAGGCACCGCCTATCCATCCTGTATTAATTAAATATACTTTTGAATTGAATTTTACCATTTTTTCACCCAGCATGTCTGCATATACATCAGGATTGCAGGGCATAAACGGTTGTCCGAAAAATCTTGAGAAAGTTGCCTGTGGTTCGGTTACACCGGTTTCCGTGCCTGCAAGTTTGCTGGTATATCCAATTAAAAACCAAAGCATAGCCTGATCAGTATTTAATTTTGAAACAGGTGGTAAAACACCATAAGCATCGGCTGTAAGAAATAAAATAGTTTTCGGATTACCTGAAATGGAAGAAACTTTTATTTTTCTTAAATAACGTAATGGATACGAAGCTCTTGAGTTTGGAGTAAACCTGTCATCAAAATAATCTACTTTGCCGTCAGGATAGATCATTGCATTTTCAATAATGACTCCCTGATGCAGATAATTATCTTTATGCATAACAGCATCATATATATCCTTTTCTTTAACAGGATCAATATTTATCATTTTGGCATAGCAGCCATTTTCAAAGTTAGCAATTCCGTCTTCGCTCCAGCCGTGTTCGTCATCTCCCAATAATGCTCTTGTGGGATCGGCTGATAATGATGTTTTTCCGGTTCCCGATAATCCCAAAAGTAAAGCTGAATCGCCATTCTTTCCTTCATTTGCTGAGCAATGTAATGGTAAGATGTTCTCAAAGGGCAAATAGTAATTCATTACGGTAAACATTAATTTTTTTAAGCTTCCCATGTATGCCGAACCGACAATAACACCAATTCGCCTGTCAAAATCCATAGCAACTATCATATTTGATGTTTTACCGTTTGGTAATTTTCTTAATCTGCCTTCATATTTTGAAGCATCAAGCTTATCATACGGGAGTGATAACAGATAAAACCCATTATTATAAAAAACACTTTTTTCAATATTTTCAGGTATTGGTCTGAACATATTGTCAGTAAAAAGTGATGATAAAGCATGGTCGGTAATTACTTTAACAGCTAAGGCATATTTCACATCGGCACCGAGTACCCTGTCCGTGACATATACTTTTTCTTTATCTGCAAGGAAATTAAGTGCATCCTCAAATACCATATTAAATGTTTCTTCATCAATTGGAATATTGTTTGGCGAACTCCAGTCAACAGTATCCTCACTTTCACTTCTTCTGACAATTACGGTGTCTTTTGGGCTTCTGCCGGTAGATTCAACAGGTGTCCATGTAGCCAATGCACCACACTCGGCAATTAATGCTTCTTTATTGTCAACAACTTCCTGAATATTTTTTTTTCTTTCAATATTATCATAGATATTTTTATGATCATTAACTGCTTCTGCTAATTTGGCTTTTAAGTTCATTTTTTATTATAAGGATTTTTATATTAAGAATAAAATGATAATTTATTTTGCTTAATTGCGGCTTGTGCAGCAGCTAATCTTGCAATAGGCACTCTGAAAGGTGAGCAGCTAACATAATTGAATCCTAAAGAGTTACAGAACTCGACAGAAGATGGTTCACCACCATGTTCGCCACAAATTCCTATCTTTAGATTTTTTCGTGTTTGTCTGCCTCTTTCCACAGCAATCTTCATTAATTGACCAACACCTTCCTGATCAAGAATTTCAAACGGATCGTTTTTCAAAATACCTTTTTTAATATATATTGGTAAGAATTTGCCTGAATCATCACGTGAATAACCGAAAGTCATTTGAGTTAAATCATTTGTACCAAATGAGAAAAATTCGGCAGATTTGGCAATTTCATCAGCTAATAGAGCTGCTCTTGGTATTTCAATCATTGTACCTACTAAATAATCAATCCTGTCATTTTTTTCTTTAAAAACTTTTTCAGCAATTGCACGAACAATGTCTTCCTGCATTTTCAGTTCTTGATAAGTTCCGATAAGAGGCACCATAATTTCGGGTATGGCATTAATACCTTTGGATTTCAAATTTAGTGCAGCTTCAAAAATAGCACGAGCCTGCATTTCGGTTATCTCAGGATATGTATTTCCTAAGCGGCAACCTCTGTGTCCTAACATTGGGTTAAGTTCGGATAGTTCTTTTACTTTTAGTTTGATTTCTTCAACCGAAATACCCATTTCTATTGCCATTTCTTTTTGGTTTTTTTCTTCGTGAGGTATAAATTCATGTAAAGGCGGGTCAAGCAGGCGAATGGTTACCGGAAGATCATGCATAGCTTCAAAAATTTCTTCAAAATCTTTTCGTTGTATAGGCAATAATTTATCCAATGCTTTTCTTCTTTCTTTTTCATTATTTGCAAGTATCATTTCCCGCATAAGTATTATACGTTCACCTTCAAAGAACATGTGTTCGGTACGGCAAAGACCTATACCCTGAGCACCAAAATTTCTGGCAATCAATGATTCTCTGGGAGTATCGGCATTGGTTCTTACATGCATTCTTGAATATTTATCGACAAGTTTCATCAGTTCATTAAAATCACTGCTTAATTCGGGTTCAATGGTTCTTACCTCTCCTTCATATACTTCACCTGTTGAACCGTTTAATGATATCCAGTCACCTTCTTTAAATATTTTATTATGAACAGTAAATATTCTTTTTTTATAATCAATATTTAAGTCTCCTGCTCCGGAAATACAACATTTTCCCATACCTCGTGCAACAACAGCTGCATGAGATGTCATTCCGCCACGAGCAGTAAGTATACCTTTTGCAATATCCATTCCTTTCAGGTCTTCCGGAGAAGTTTCAATACGAGCAAGTATTACTTCTTTACCTTTGGCAGCCCATTCTTCAGCTTCGTCGGCAAAAAATACTATTTGTCCGCTTGAAGCACCCGGTGAAGCTGGTAAACCCTTGGTGATTATAATTGCTTCACTTATTGCTTCTGTATCAAATACAGGATGAAGCAGTTCATTAAGTTTGTTAGGCTCAACTCGCATAATTGCATTTTTTTCATCAATTTCACCATCATTGAGCATATCTATTGCAATTTTTACCATTGCTGCTCCTGTGCGTTTACCATTACGTGTTTGAAGTAGCCAAAGTTTGCTATCCTGAAAGGTAAACTCAATGTCCTGCATATCTTTATAATGATCTTCAAGTTTTTGCTGGGTTTCATTTAATTCTTTATAAATTTCAGGCTTGCATTCTTCTAATGAGGGGTATTTTGTTGCTCTTACTTCTTCTGAATAATTTGATTGTTTAGCCCATCTTTTTGAACCTTCAAGAGTAATTTGCCGTGGGGTTCTGATACCTGCAACCACATCTTCGCCCTGAGCATTGATCAAATATTCGCCGTTAAACAAGTCTTCGCCTGTAGCAGCATCTCTTGTGAATGCGACTCCTGTTCCTGAATTATTGCCCATGTTTCCGAAAACCATTGCCTGAACATTAATAGCTGTTCCCCATTCGGATGGAATATTGTTTAGTTTGCGGTAAAATATGGCTCTTTCGTTCATCCAACTGTCAAAAACAGCCATTATTGAACCCCAGAGTTGTTCCCACGGATCATCAGGAAATTCTTTACCTGTTTCTTCTTTTACTGCACTTTTGAATAAACTTACTAATTCTTTTAGATCTTTGGTTGTAAGATCGGTGTCGTCATCAATATCTTTCTTGTCTTTCATCTCGTCAATGATTTCTTCAAAAGGGTCAATATCTTGTTTTGAAGCTGGTTTCATGCCAAGTACCACATCACCGTACATTTGAACAAATCTCCGGTAGGAATCCCATGCAAAACGTTCACTACCGAATTTTCTGGCAATTCCTTCAACAGTATCATTATTTAAACCAAGGTTTAAAACCGTATCCATCATTCCCGGCATAGAAGCTCTTGCCCCTGAACGAACAGAAAGCAAACATGGATTTTCTGTATCCCCGAATTTTGTACCCATAATTTTTTCAACGAAACGAACGCCTTCTTCAACTTCAGTCTTAATTAATTCAATGGTTCTTTCTTTGCCTATTCTATAGTAATCAATACAAACTTCAGTAGTAATTGTAAATCCCGGAGGAACCGGTACACCAATAAGGTTCATTTCTGCAAGGTTTGCACCTTTCCCACCCAAAAGATTTTTCATATCTGCTTTGCCGTCTGCTTTTCGATCACCGAAAAAATAAACATGTTTTTGTTTTGTCATTTTATTTTTTAAATTATTTAATTGATTTTTAACCAGTTTAATTTTAAGCATGCAAAAATACAAAAATATATATCAGGAAATTATCATTTGTTAAAAAATTTTGTATGTTTGCCTGCCATAATTCAGATAAACTCTGTAAGGAAGTATAACTGTATTAGGGTCAAAGGTATAAACGGCAGTCAGCAGTCGGCAATTGGCAGTTGATATGTTACAAATAAAGAAATAATTATTAATTAATCTAAACATATGGCAACGGGATTCAGAAACTTAATAATTTATGAAAAAATTAAAGAATGAATAATATTATTGGAATTCGTCATGAGGATAAATATGTTATGGAAAGGCGTGTACCGCTTACTCCTAAACATGTTAAATATTTAACAAAAAATCAGAATCTGGAAGTTTTAGTTGAAAGCTCACCGAAAAGAATTTTTAAAGATGAAGAATTTGAGAAAGCAGGAGCAATAATTACAAATGATTTGAAAAAAGCTCCCGTGATTTTTGGTGTAAAAGAAATACCAGAATCTTATTTTGAAAATGGAAAAACATACATATTCTTTTCGCATGTAATTAAAGGACAGGAATATAATATGCCCATGCTCAAAAAAATGATAGAGGAAAAAATCAATCTCATTGACTATGAAAAAATAATGGATGAGCAGGGGAGGAGACTGATATTTTTCGGGAAATATGCTGGCCTGGCAGGAATGATCAATTCTTTATGGTCCTTAGGTTTGCGTTTAAAATATTTTGGTTTTGAAACACCTTTTATCAAAATAAAACAATCACATCTTTATGATTCGCTGGAAGAAGCTAAAAATGATATTTCAAAAGTTGGTTTTGAAATTGCAGAGAAAGGCTTGCCAAAAGAGTTAACTCCCTTAACTATAGGATTTACAGGTTATGGTAATGTTTCAACGGGTGCACAGGAAATTACAAATTTATTGCCTGTAAAAGAAATATCACCTTCAGGGTTGTTGGATTTGAAAAACAGATCGGACCTTCCTGACAATGTTATTTATAAAATTATTTTTAAAGAGGAAGATTTGTCAGAGCCGTTAAATAACAATATGGAATTTGACTTGCAGGATTATTATGCTCATCCGGAAAAATATAAAGACCAGTTTGAAAAATATATCAATCATTTGACTGTTTTAATGAATTGCATGTATTGGGATGAACGTTATCCGAGAATTATTACTAAAGATTATCTTGAAAAAATATATAAAGAAGGTAATCCGAAATTGACGGTTATTGGTGATATTACCTGCGATCAGGACGGATCAATAGAATGTACACATAAGGGCACAGAAATTGAAGATCCGGTTTTTATTTATAATCCGTTTACAAGAAAACCAACTATGGGGCATGAAGGCGAAGGCATTATGATAATGCCGGTTGATATTTTACCAAGCGAATTACCACGCGAATCCTCAATTTATTTTGGAGACACTTTTCTTAAATATGTAAAAGCAATTGCAACAGCAGATTATGATATACCTTTTGAACTTTTGAATCTACCAAATCCGGTTAAAAAAGCTGTTATTTTGCATCAGGGTAAATTAACTCCTGATTATGAATATATTGCTGAGTATTTATAATAAATCTGGTTCTACTACGAATTTAACGGGTAATGGATTAAATGATAGAATGATAAAATGATAAATAAAATGATAGAATGATTAAATGATTATTTTAATCAATTATGCATTTACGCATTTTTCACAAAAATAATAGTAGAACTATAAATCTTAAATAAATTATATAATAATTGAAAAAAAACTAAAATGAAAAAAGTACTTATTTTTGGAGCTGGAATGGTTGTAAAACCAATGGTTACTTATTTATTAAGTAAAGGTTATCAGGTAACTGTGGCTACCCGAACAAAATCAAAAGCTGATAAAATGATTGCAGGACATCCTAATGGAAAGTCGCTTGCATGGACGGTTGACGACAAAGAAACGCTTGACAAACTTATTGCAGAAAATGACATTTCTGTTAGTCTATTACCTTTCGCTTATCATCTGATGGTTGCAAAAATGTGTATCAAACACAAAAAAAATATGGTAACAACTTCCTATGTTAAGCCCGAAATGAAAGCACTTGACCAGGAAGCAAAAAAAGCCGGAGTGATTATTTTGAATGAAATTGGTGTTGACCCCGGAATTGACCACATGTCGGCAATGCGAATTATTGACCATATTCATGACAAAAATGGTGAAGTTGAGGAGTTTTATTCGTTTTGTGGAGCATTGGTTGCCCCTGAAGTAGAAAAAAATCCGTTCAATTATAAATTTTCCTGGGCACCAAAAGGAGTTGTAATGGCTGGAAATAATGATGGAAAATACCTTCTTCATGGAGAAGTGATTTATGTTCCCACAGAAGACCTTTTTAAAAATCCGATAAAAGTTGATTTTCCCGAAGTAGGAGAGTTGGAAGTATATCCTAACAGGGACTCAATACCTTATATTGAAATTTATGGTATTCCTGAAACAAAAACCATGTTTCGCGGTACTTTCCGTTATGATAAATGGTGTGAAATAATGGATGTTTTCAAATCCGTTAACCTGCTATCTTACGATAAAATGAATATGGAAGGCATGTCTTATGCTGATTTTATGGCTAAAATGACAGGAGCTGAAAATTCAGATAATATTGCAAAAAAAGTTGCTAAAAAATTAGGTATTGGAGAAGATTCAAATCCTGTTATTGCTATGCAATGGCTTGGATTATTTTCAAATGAGCCAATGAACCGCAAAGAAGATTCACCGTTTGAAGTTACATCCGATTTAATGATCTCAAAAATGATGATTGGTGAAAATGAAAGGGATATGGTGGTTATGCAACACACTTTCCTGGCAAAGTATCCGGATGGCAAAAAAGAAGTAATTAAATCAAACATGCTTGATTTTGGTACTTTAAAAACCGATACATCAATTGCAAGAACAGTTGCATTGCCTGCTGCATGCGCAGTGGATATGATTTTGGAAGGAAAGATCAATGTAACCGGAGTATATATTCCCGTAATCCCTGAAATTTACAACCCAATACTTAACCAACTTGAAACTATGAACATTAAAATGGTTGAGAGGTACGGATTGCCTTTGATAGAGAATATTAAATGATAAAATTGTTTGGTGAAAAATATATTGAATATCAAAAGAAGACAGGAATGTTTTTGCCAAGAATAAGATGATGACACAAATGAACATTTTCATTATTAAATTATTCCATCATTCCATTATTCCATATTTATTGGAATAAGAAATGTTAAACCGACCAAATATTTACTAATAAAATCAACTTGTATGTCATATCTAATCATAATATTAGTAATTGGTGTTGTGATATATTTTATCATAAATATGAATAAAAAAAGTACAGCATCCGGAACAGACTCAAAGAGTAGTAATTCTTATGATGATAAAGGAAATGTGAATCGCACCCGGAAAAAATCCGGTTATGGGAAATGGGTAGGAGGGGGACTTGGCTGGGCTTTTGGCGGACCAATTGGCGGAATACTTGGTTTTGTTTTCGGTTCAATGTATGATAGAATGCAAAGCGGACAATATGCATACAGTCCGGGTCAAACTCAAACGCAACCTGCTGATTTCAGTGTTAGCCTGCTCATACTTGCTGCTGCCGTGATGAAAGCAGACGGTAAAGTTTTACGTTCGGAACTGGATTATGTTAAAAGTTTTTTTATTCAACAGTTTGGTGTTAGTGTAGCTGAAAGAAATATTAAGTTGTTGCGTGAAATTTTGAAGCAGGAAATTAATGTTTATAACGTCAGTATGCAGGTAAGGCAATACATGGAATATGCTTCCCGGCTTCAGCTTTTGCATTTTCTTTTTGGTATTTCAATGGCTGACGGACAAATTCATGTACGTGAGCTTGATATCATTGACCTGATAGCAGGTTATCTTGGAATAAGCAGGAACGATTACCAGTCGGTAAGAGCAATGTTTGTTAAAGAAACTGATAGTGCCTATAAGATTCTTGAAGTAACATCCAATGCCACTGATGAAGAGGTGAAAAAAGCATATCATAAAATGGCAACAAAATACCATCCTGATAAAGTAGCACATCTTGGCGAGGAATTTAAAAAAGCAGCCAAAGAAAAATTTCAGAAACTTAATGGAGCTTATAGGGAAATTAAGAAGCAAAGGGGGATGAAATAGTGTTTGTCTATAATGTCGAAGTATTTATTAAAAATTGATTTACGAACAAGGATTGCAGATTTTAGATTTATGATTTTCAAATACTTCTAAAATCATAAATTGTTAATCGTTATTCTGAAATCAAAAAATCACTTACTTTATGGACGAACACTAAATTGAATCTTCCTACAAACCCTAACACACATAAACTGGAAGATAAAAGACAAAAGCGACACGAAGTTAGTATGGATGGATTTCCCAAATAATAATATTTGTCAAGAAAATTTAATACTGATTGGTTACTATAATTTTAATACTGGTAAAGCAATATTCAGATTTTCTGTTTTATAACAAATATATTGTAACGGATAATTCGGATAATATTTTTTAAAAGCATTATATTTTGAAGATTTTAATGTGGCAGCATTATATTTTACTTCAATTGCTTTTCCTTTTCTGTATGATTCTGTTACTATAAAGTCAACTTCATTTTGCTGTGTTGTTCGCCAAAATTTAATATCATCTTCTGAATATAATTCATTTAACCTGATATAAGTATAATTTTCAAGTATTTGTCCTTTATCTTCACGATTTTCAATTGTATAAAATCTATTGATAAGAATATTTCTTAATCCAAGATCGTTAAAATATATCTTTGGCATCTTAATCAACTCTTTCTTAATATTAGTATAAAATGGCCTGACAAGGCTGATATAAAAACATTTTTGCAAAATAAAAATATAGTTTTCAATAGTTTTATTATCAATTCGTAAAAGCTTAGCATATTCGTTTTTATTAAGCATATTCCCTGTTTGTCCGGATAATAGAACCATTAAGCTATAAAATGCCGTTTCATTATTAACACCCGATTCTGTTAAATCTCTTTTTATATAAGCATTTTTTAATTCTGTGAGTTTTTCAATTTTTTCTTCCTTGCTTTTCGATAGAACAACTGCGGGATACCCACCATAATTCAAAAAATCATCAAATAATTGAAGAAGTTTATTGTAATTAATCGAAAGATATTTATCGCGATTCCTTATTTCATGCAATTCATTAATTAGCGTGTGTTTTTCTTTAAAAATCAAATATTCTTCAAAATTTAGTGTTTTTAAAACAAATATTCGTTTACGACCTGCAAGTGAATCTTTGAATTTTTTATCTAAATAAAAAGCACTGCTTCCTGTTGCTATAATTTTCAGATTAGGATTATATTGATCATATAAATATTTCAGGAAGTTAGATGGATTATTGGCATATTGAATTTCATCTATTAAAACAATTATCCTTTCTGAATATTCCTGGTTTTCTTCAAGAATACTTGACGGTTGATCCGTAAACTGAAATAATTTTTCAGGATGTTGATTAATACTTCTGAGTATTTCTTCATTTTCAAATGATACAAACCAAACATTTTTTTTCTTTGTTTTTAATTGTTTATAAATTTCTAAAAGAATAGTTGTTTTACCAGTACTCCTTGCACCTGTTATTATTGTAAATTCTTTTTTTTCTAAATGATTTAATATATCATTATAAATCAATCGTTTTTTAAACATAATTCATTTATTTGTTTTTGTATAATTATTGCAAATATAACAAAATAATTGGATATTTTTGGATAGCATACACAAAAAAACCCAATATTATTGGAGTGGACACACAAAATACTCTAAAGAAAACTGACTTTTTGTGAAAGAAGCCGGTTAATAAAAAGCTAAAAGCCAAAAGCGAAAGGCTAAAAGCTAAAGTGAAAAGGCTAAAG
Source organism: Bacteroidota bacterium (assembly GCA_030622635.1). Classification (GTDB taxonomy): domain Bacteria; phylum Bacteroidota; class Bacteroidia; order Bacteroidales; family JADFUO01; genus JADFUO01. The sequence continues at coordinate 2,513 of JAUXFX010000009.1, read as the reverse complement.
GCTATTTCCCTTATTTCCCTTATTTCCCTTACGACCGCAGGGCGTCTGTATGGATTCCCCTTATTTCTAACCCAACTTTTTCTTAGTGGATATTTTAATCATAAAATCTCCAGCTAATCCCTAATTTAAATGCTGCATCCTGCATGGGATAATGAGGTACAGTATAGTAATTATAACCTGAAAAATTAGCATTAAAATGTTGGTATTTAACAAAGAAAAGGACTCTTTTTATTTTAAGATTAAGAAATACATCTGCATAAAAACAGTTTCCGATATTTTTCTCATTCTGAATATAAAAGCTCCGTAAAGCAGGCATATAAGCATTGGCATAATAATCTGTGAAGTAATATACATTAATTCCTGGCTGAATAATTGCTGCATTTTGAAATAAATTTTGTGTGAAATGGACAGTGACATTAGCTGTTAGTTCAGGAAGTCGCAAAACATTGGAATTGGAAACATTCTGATAAATAAATTTGTTATCAATTCCAAACTTACCGATTTTGAAATTCTTGTAAATAAATGCACTGATAACATTAAACGATTTTTCAAATTGATTAGGTTTTGCAAGTGTATCAAAATACACAAAATTTTCAAGCTGGTATAAATTGGCGCCAAGTTTTAAAGTTTTATAGCTGTATTCAACTCCGGCAAGAATAAATTTTTGTTTCTTAAGATTATTATCCCATCTGAAATTGTTTGCATCATAATGCTGATAATAATAGGATGGTATTTGATTTGAATATGTTGCTTTAAGTTTTAACAAACCGAGATTTTTATTCTTGTTCCCGATAAACTGATCTATCTGAGCCTGAGCTTTAAAACCTCCATTATTATAATCGCCAAAAGTATAACCGGCATTAAAATTAAGCCGAAAACTTTTTAATATAAAAACCGAGAAACCACCTGAAGGAATTAATTGACTGAAATATTTTGTTGGGGCATATCCTCCGATTTCAATATATTGATAATTTAAGTTAAAATACAGATAAAATATTTTGTCTTCAAGTTTATCATTAAATCCTAAATTTGACCATGTAAGTTGATTTTTAATTTTAATAACATAAGTTGAATCGTGAGTTAGTGTTGAATCAATTATTGAATCGTATTTTTGGTAAAACACACTTGCCGGGTTTTCGTCTTCATAAAGAAATTGATTTCTTGACCAAGAAAACGAATGAGATATCCTGCCCAAATCGAGTTTCTGTTTTTTGGGAATAGTATCTGTGGTATTATTCTTTGAAATTTTTGATAAATAAAAATACTGATTAAAAAATATACTGGCTTCCTTAATTTTATTTTGAGCGTCTTGTAAGTTAATATCAATAAGTTTTTTGTCGGTTTCAATATTATTTTCAAAAACACTATCGGATTGAATTCCTCCGTTTTCTTCAACAATTAATTTATCGTGTATATAATTGGCAATTATTCCATAGCGATTATTTTTAGTGTAATATTGACCGGTAATAAAAAGATTTTTATCATCTGATTTTTGTCTCTCGTAATATCCCGGTGAATGAATGAAACGGAAATCTAAGCCGATTGTAAATTGCCGTGCAATATTCTGACTATGAGTTACTCTGAAAAATTGTTCCTTTTTTGCTCCGTTTTCATAGTATAACTTGGTATAAGGAATAAAAAGCCGGTAATATTTTACAGTTTTATTTTTATATAGATATCTGTCAAATGAGTGAATCCCAAAATCAAATTCATTTGAGATAAAAGGCTTATAAATCATGTTATGATGGGCTAAGCCGATGTTTCCGAGACCTGCATAAAATCTGCCATGTTTTGATATTGGATCATATTGCTGAAAGCCGGTTAATATAGTATCAATATAATAGAGTTTTGAAAATGCAGCACTATCAGGGTTATCATAAAAATAAAAAACTGCGGAAGAATCAACTTTTTGTTGAAGAGTGTCACCCTCATCAGCATAAATATTTGAAGAAATTAAAATAAATATAGTAAATATATATATTACTTTTCTAAGGAATGACATTTTATGAATTAAAATTATATATTTAAAAAAACGAATAATCACTGATTATATTTTTGTCAAAATTAGTTATTTAAAGACATAATATAAAGAGAAGGCAAAAAAAAATCCCCCGAATATTCGGAGGACTTTTATAAAATTTGGCAACGACCTACTTTTCCACCTGGAATGGCAGTATCATCGGCGCTGGTAGGCTTAACTTCTCTGTTCGGAATGGGAAGAGGTGGACACCACCGCAATAGTCACCATAAGATCTTTAATTTCTTTAAAAAATGATATTTTATGACATATATATGAAAGAAAATACAAAGTTAGAATGCTATTAAAAACAATAAAAATAAGAAAGTATACGGGTAATTAGTACTGCTTGGCTTTGACATTACTGCCTTTACACCTGCAGCCTATCAACGTCGTAGTCTACAACGACCCTTAAAGGAAGTCTCATCTTGGGCTAAGTTTCGTGCTTAGATGCTTTCAGCACTTATCTCATCCAAACATAGCTACCCTGCGGTGC
>JAUXFX010000024.1 GCA_030622635.1 Bacteroidota bacterium | reverse complement strand
TAGAAATATTTTCGGCAAACCAAAAATACTTGAACCAAAATATTTACCTTAGCAAAAATATTTTTTTTAGTCCGGGAGTTTTTTAATTGAGGTTGGCAAGAAAATCAGCAAGCCCTATGTAATTGTTAATTCAAAAGATGTGTTAGAACTTCAGTACCCATGCATCTTTATATTTATCCGGCAAATTTGACTGGGCTTTTTGAGCAGCACTATAAGATTTATATGAAGATAATCCTATCCTGAATCTGTTATTGCTTTTTAAAATTTTTGTATTCGGAAAACCCTTTTTAATTAATTTATTTGCGGTTTTTTCAGCGTCCTTCAATTTATCATGACTACCGAATATAAGGTAGAATTTTCCGGTTTTTTTCGTTATTAATATGTTTTTACGGTCTTCATCCTGAAACTGATTAATTATTTTTGAGTCAGTTCCGCAAAGTAAGGGTTCATCTTCATTATCAAATTTTTCTCCAAACCATATCACAGCATAATTATTATTAATGCCAATGCCTATGGCTTCCCAGTTTTTGTCTTCCCATTTACCTGTGTTCAACAATATATTTCTTGATTCATAAGTTGTTGTCCAAATGTACATTATACTATCAGGCTCAGCTTTAATGCTTTCCCAGAAAGCCAGTTCATATCCTTTTCCATTGTAATCGGTTAATTCAATTGGTTTATTCCACATACATTCGGATTTTGGAATATATTGCTGATGGCAGCATGCTGTCCAATCTCCTTTGTTTGACCAGCTATGCAGATTACAAATACTTGTATCAGGATGGTTCTCATACAGATCTTTTACATGCAGTTTTGCTACGTAAGATAATGATTTGGATAATTGTATTAACGGTAAATCATTACCCTGCCGGAATTTATTAATCAGATTGTATAATTTTAGTTCATCCTGATTAATGCAAAAATCTTCAGGTATTTTGTTTTGTGCATGTATATTTCTGAAGAATGTAATTGAAAATATTATTAAAAATATTAAAATGAGTTTAGGATGTGTTTTCATGTATTTATATTTTTGTAATAGGTTGGTGTTTAGTTATTTATATTTTTCATAAAATCAGGATTACTATAAGCAACCAAATTAACAATGCCTTTTTTTTCCAAATTTCTAATTTCTAATTTCATTATATAATCATTCCCTTGTGTGTCCAAATTTAATCTAAAATCTAAAATCATAAATCTAAAATTTTGTCAACATAATTGACTTTATGGACAAGCACTAGTTAATCTTGCCACTGGATTTCAATAAATCCACTTCTATAAGCAATTTTGCCATAATTGAATCCCAGATATAATTTGACGGGCAATTTAAAACCTCATTATCAGGACTGAATGATTCCCAGAAATTATGGTTTTTTGATAATTGAGTGGTTACAGCCAGCATCATTTTATCAGCAAGTTGTTTTGCAAGGTCGTAGTAACCGTAATTTACCAAACCATCAAAAACCATATAATCCCAAAGCAACCAAACCGGTCCGTTCCATTTGCAGCAATAATCAACATAAGGACTGAACCATTCATCATCGGCAGCTAAGGTTGGAACACCGTATTTTCTCCAGAATTTTGTAGTATCTGTAAGTATTTTAATTAGTTTTTCTGCACGGTCTTTTGGTGCAGCTTCAGCCCATAAAGCTAAAAATCCAATAATCTCCTGCCGTTTCAAATCCCTGTCCATAAAGAAAAATGAATGATCATCTTTATCTATTGAATAATAAAATTCAGAATCTTCATCCCACATTAATTCATTAACAAGTTCGGAAATTTTATCGGCATTTTTTGTCCACTTTTTTGCTTCTTTCTTTTTGCCGAGTTCTTCTGCCATTTTTGCAAGGCATCTCATTTCTTTAACTACCATCAGTGTTAAATCAAGGCATTCCAGTTCATCGGAAATATCTTCTTTATCAACATCCAAATATCTGTCGGCAGAGACCTGAAAAACTGCATTATACCAGTCGCGGACATTTTCAATAATCCCATAAGGTCCCCATTCAAAAGTACCATCCTGATCAACATCACGGTTTTTTATCAGCCAGTTCACATATTTTTCTCCCGATTCATAAGCATCTTTTAAAAATATTTCATCCTTACTTACTTTGTAAACTTCCCAGTTTATCCATGAGTAGAATGGGGCAGAGGTAGTTGGTTTTCCTTTATGGGGATAAGTTTGTGGTCCTCTTGGTCCATGACGGTAAGCTATTAATCCGTCATTGCCCTGTTGTTCCATATAAACTCTTTGTGAGTTTTGTGCTGATTCAGGGTCAAGATAAACATAAGCCATCATGCTTAATGATTCATGCAAAACCTGATGCCCGTGTCCCCAGCCCCATAACGGCTGTCTTGAAAAAGCATAAAAGTTATAGTCTGTTTTTCCCGAAGGCGGTAACATGCAACCTCGCGCAAGATTCAAAGCGCCAATATATACAAGCTTTTCGTCTTTAGTTTTAAAATCAATATGAGGTGCTGATTTGAATAATTTTACATCTTTATCAACATATTTTTGTAATGACTCATTCTTTAGCTTTTCTATTTTTTTAATTAAATCATCAAGGTTTTCGTTCTGAGCCTGCCAACCTCTGAAATATCTGAAATTCTTGGTTTCACCCGGCTTTAAATTGAATTTATATTGAAAGGAAACAAAATCGGTATATCCTGATTTTTGAAAATTCAAAGAATCATTTTTTCGGTTTTCATCATAGAAATCGGTTTTAATATAATTATAAAAAACATCAAGGCCGCCTTTGTAACCACCGTAAGAATAGGGATTAAAATTAGCCGTAAAAAAATCTCTTGCCTGAGTTGGATAACCGAATTTTGTGTGCAGATTGCTTATCAGTCTTTTAGGACTTTCGTAATGATTAAGAATATAGCCGTTATGAACAGGGTCGTAATCAATAATCAATAAAGAGTCGTTTCCTAATTCAAGTATTGGAAAAACTTCAATTGCATGGGTTATATCTGTTGTGTTTTTGATTGTAATACCAACTATTGCAATAGCAGATGAATAAACAAAAAAACATTCCTGTACTTTTAAACCTTCAAACGGTTCATATTCAAGGATTGCCATGTCGGGAAAGGAAGTTTTTACAACAGGCTTTTTAAAATATTTTCCGATATTATCAATAACCAGCTTATTTATCATCCAGACATTAAAAAATCTTCCTGCCTGATCACTTGAGTAATTTAATGGAGCATTATCATTATAATAATCCATTTTATATCCTTTATCTCCATACATTCTTGAACGCTCCATTGCTGCAGTGTAAGTTGTGTACAGAGGATCAGTGGCTGTGGCATTCAGAATAAGGTAATTATCAGTTATAATAAGAGGTTGTGTGTAACCGCTTGAAGTTGAAATAATAAAAGCAATAACTAAGAAAAGTAAAGATTTAAAATTTTGCATGATGATAATTTATTTGGATAAAATAATTTTACTTAAAGAAAATTTCATCTTATTAATACACATTTATTGGTTGATGAATAATTGCCGACTTTAATTATTAATAAATATATACCAGCTTTATAGCTTTTTGTATTTAATATTATAGAATGTTGTCCTTGATATTGAAATTTATCTATTAAGGTTTCAATTTTTCTTCCGTCAATATTAAATATTTCTAATTTGACTATTGAATTGAATGGCAGGTTATATTCTATTTTCGTGAATGAATTAAATGGGTTTGGATAATTTTTAAGTAATATAGAATTATTTATTTGTGTTATTTCATTAAATCCAACTGTTGTTTTATCCCTTCCATAAATTTTAAAATCATCAATATATGAGCCAGGCTGTACAATGTATGAATCTGATTTAAATCTGAAACGGATTTGTATAGTATTATCAACATATTTTGTTAAGTCTAAAGATATCATATTCCATCCACCAACATCAGGAATTTCGGGATCGTCATTTACACCTCCCATTTCACTACATAACGGATAAAAATTTATTCCATTTGTAGTAATATCTGACCAAAGAGGATCATAGACATAACCCTGATTCAAATCCTCAACCCAATTCCATACCCAAAAGTTTAAATAAACACAGGCAAGACCATTCAGGTCAATTGAAGGGGATAAAAGCCAGTTATCTGCATTGTTTTCATAAGTGTTGTCTAAATCAGTAGCCCAGCAATTAATGCCTGAATGTGTTTGTTCCGGTCCAAATGATGGTGTTCCTAATTCCCATTCATCTTGCGTTCCCCCATGTGTCCAATTATTTATTCCATTTTCAAAATCATCAAAGAAAATTGTAAATATAGGCTGTGGATTAATATTGTTATAATTATTTAGTGCCATTTCCATTTTTATAATATAGTTATCGATATCTCCATTTTGAAAATAATCAAGAGCTTCTGATTGATTATTAAAGGCATTTTGAAAATTTGTTTGTTGTTCAGGAGTTAGATATATACCCCAATATTCAGTGTAATATGAGAAGGCAGAGTCTGTTAAATAATGTGCGTATTCAATTTTATCAGTAGTATCAGTAATATAATTTACAGAATAACCACTATGAGCACACCAGCTAGGATTTAACATACCTAAGGCAGGATCAGATGTATGCCATTGTCCTTCTATTCCACTTGGAAAAAATAAAGGGAATTCATCTTCAGGATTACAAACAAGAGTAACAATTTCATCTTTTGCATAAGCAGGATTTTGCCCATAAGATGTTTCCATTCTTACCCATCCGTATTCAGGGACATAGTATTCTATAATCCAGTGTTGACAATAATTAGTTATCCCAACTGGCATAGTAAGGAGTGTTCTTGCCGGTATGCCGTTCGCCCTGAATAGTGCAGCGCCTGCATGAGCATGTCCCGTACATGAACTACCCCATCTTATTGCATAAACAGCATCAAAGGCAATAGGAGAATGCAGAAATTGCCAGGGAATGTACCAACAGTAATTACAAATATCATCTGCTAATATCATCATATTTGTTGTTGTGTCTCTTATTGAATCAGCAACATGCTGTATTATTGAATCAGTATGTTGAGCACAATCTGTTGGTTGTAACCATTTTTTTACCGAGTCAGGTAATTGTTCAAGAGAAGGTATGGGAACTGTGTCAGGAAGATCTGAATAAGAATTATATTTTATAAGAACCCAAGCAGTCCAGTTTAAATCTGTACTTGAAGCCTGATTTAAACGAGCTGCTATTATAAGATTTGGTGAGTTAAGGTTAATAAATCGATAATCAATCAGGTGTGGACTTTCTACTTCTATTAATATTGGCACCTGTTCTTTATATGAAACCGGAATATGAAAATATGCTTCATATGTATCAGTACTTGAACTTGCATTAATTGTAAGGTTTCCTGTAGCTTTTCTAAGGTAAATATTAGAAAAATCGTTTTTTTTCAAATTTTTTTCTATTTCTAAATCGTTTAAATTTATATTGTATTTTTCGACATCTTTTCTGCTAATACCTATTATATTCTGTGCTTTGTTATAATTTGAAATTAAAATACCCAAACAAACAAATATTAATGCATAAATTTTTGTTTTCATTATTAATCCCCCTTTTTAAATAAGTTTTTGATAAAATTGTTAATTATAAAAAACAAATATAATAAATAATTGCTATAAAGTCAATTTTTTTGTAAATTTGTAAAAATAAATAATTAAAAAACCAGTAATATGAACCGCAAAATTGAAGTTCTAATTTTTGTGCTGCTTTTCAGCATATTTCTTACATCCTGCACCAAACCTTATACAGAGGAAGATAATGGAAGAACAATAAACCTTGGAATTGACGACCCGTTTGAAATAGAGTTGGTCGGTAATCCTTCTACCGGCTATATCTGGGATGTGCTGTCGTATGACTCAACAATTATTAAACAAGTAGGTAAAGCCGAATTTGAACCCATTGATGATAAAATCGGGTCGGGTGGAAAATATACATTCAATTTCCAGACCATTGCTGCCGGTCAAACCACACTGGTTCTGATTTACTACAGGAAGTTTGAAGAAAATGTTCCTCCTGCAAAAACTTTTGAATTAAAAGTTGTGTCAGGCACTATGGGAAGGATTTTGGAAGATTAGATTGGCTAAAGGCTAAAGTTTGTAAATAGGCAAGTGTCATCCCGAATCCCCCGCCTTTGCGGGGGTGAGGGAACTCCATCTTACTGCACTGATGCTACCAAAATGCCTTATCAACATATTGTAGAAAAGTTAACAAAGCGCTTTGCCGGCGTTTTACAATAGAGTTAGCAAAGTGCTTGGTTGGCGTTATGTATGTCGTTGGCGGGTAATACTTGCCAGCCTATACCAAACTGCCATGAGGTCCTTCCTCCCTGCGGTCGTCCATGCGGATTCATTTCAATCATCAGGATGACACTTGAAAGTAATTAACTTTTTTGAGATATTGATCCTGTAATAAAACGTGAAAAGCAAAAAAAAGACTGACGCAGAGAAAAGAAAGATACTTTAATTGCAACCCCTAATCCCAAATTTAAATTTCTTAATGATGAAGCAAAAAGTTTGTGAATAGGCAAGTGTCATCCCGAATCCCCGCCTTTGCGGGGGTAAGGGAACTCCATCGTCTTATACCTCTGTCGGCAAAGTACTTCTTCCATCGTCCTGCACTGCTGTTACCAAAATGCCTTATCAACTTATTGCAGAAAAGTTAATAAAGCGCTTTGCCTGCGTTTTACTACGAAGTTAGTAAAGTGATTTGTTGGCGTTATGTATGTCGTTGTCCAAATCCTCCAGATTTTAAAAATCTGGAGGATTTTCTAAAAACCATTCACCTGATAGCTGGCAGGCTGTATTTACCGGCAAACTACCAAACCGTAAGCAGATAATATTTGTTGGCTAACTGCCAAATTGTTGGCAGGTAATACTTGCCAGCTTATACCAAACTGCCAGGAGGTCCTTCCTCCCTGCGGTCGTCGGGATGACACTTTAAAGTAATTAACTTTTTTGAGATATTGATCTTACAACAAAATGTGAAAAGCAAATTATAAGCTTATGATTAACGAATTATTATCTCAAAATAAAATATTATTAAATATTTCTAACTTTATTAGGATATTAATTTGAAAGTTAATATTTTTGCACTCCGAAATTTTAAAGTATAAAAAAATGGCTAAAAGGACTAAAGACGCAAGAATACAAGTTATTCTGGAGTGTACGGAACATAAAAAAAGTGGTCTTCCGGGAACATCAAGATATATTACAACTAAAAGTAAAAAAAACACCCCTGAAAGACTGGAACTTAAGAAGTTCAATCCTATATTAAGAAAAATGACTATTCATAAAGAAATTAAATAATTTTAATTATGGCTAAGAAAGTAGTTGCAACTTTGCAGACAGCTGGTAAGGATTTTGCAAAAGTTATCAGAATGGTAAAATCACAAAAGACAGGTGCATACACATTTAAAGAAAAAATTGTTCCTAATGACCAGGTAAAAGAATTTTTATCAAAAAAATAGGATTTCATTATTTAGAATATAAAAAGGCTTTTTCCTGTTTAAGGAAGAAGCTTTTTTTTATTTTTTCGTCAGAAAATCGTTAAATTCGGGGTATATTTTTAATGCTTGTCTTTAAAGTCAAAGATTTACTTAAAATGAAGCACCAAATAACAAAAACAAATAACAAATAAATTCCAAATATCAATGACCAAATGTTCAAAACAACTATGAAACTGTTTTGGTCATTGAATTTTGAAATTTGGTGCTTGTCATTTGTTATTTTTAATATTTATTTAAACTATCGGACTTTATAGACCGACACTAATTAATATTTGAATAAAAAAAATAAATCATGGGAGTTTTTTCTATATTCTCAAAAGAGAAAAAAGGAAATCTTGATAAAGGTCTGGAAAAAACAAAAAAAGGTGTGTTTTCAAAGATATCAAAAGCTATTGTCGGTAAATCAAAAGTTGACGAAGAAGTTTTGGATGACCTTGAAGAGATTTTAGTAACATCGGATGTTGGTGTCAGCACTACACTTAAAATTATTGAACGTATTGAAAAAAGGGTAGCGAGAGATAAATATTTGGGAACATCCGAATTAAACACAATTCTTAAAGAAGAGATTGCAGGCTTGCTTCATGAGAATAATATTGACGACACTGTTGATTATAATTTACCCAAAATGGATGCGCCTTATGTGATAATGGTTGTTGGGGTTAATGGAGTTGGTAAAACAACTACAATTGGCAAACTGGCTTATAATTTCAAAAAGGCAGGGAAATCGGTTTTATTAGGTGCTTCCGATACTTTTAGAGCAGCGGCTGTTGATCAGCTTACTATTTGGTCTAATCGGGTTGATGTTCCGATTATTTCTCAGGGAATGGGTGCTGACCCTGCATCAGTAGCTTATGATACTTTAAAATCAGCAGTTGCAAGTAAAGCCGATGTTGTGATTATTGATACTGCCGGAAGATTGCATAATAAAGTTAACCTGATGAATGAGCTTACGAAGATAAAAAAAGTTATGCAAAAGGTTATTCCTGAAGCTCCACACGAAATTCTTCTGATACTTGACGCTTCAACCGGGCAAAATGCCATTGAACAGGCAAAGCAGTTTATAGCAGCTACCGAAGTAAATGCTATTGCACTCACAAAATTAGACGGAACTGCAAAGGGTGGTGTAGTCATTGGTATTTCCGACCAGTTTAAAATCCCTGTAAAATATATCGGAATAGGAGAGAAGATGGAAGATTTGCAATTGTTTAACAGGTATGAGTTTGTGGATTCGCTGTTTAATTAGTGTTTGTTCAGAATGTCCGCTATCTTCGTTACTCTCGTCTTAAAAAACAGTTATCCGTACGGACTCCTGATTTTTAAGACTTCGAAAGCCTCGATAGCGAACATTCTGAACTAAACACTTGACTTTATTGGCGGACAATTAGTTCTTCAATAATGTCAATTATGTTGATAAAATTTTAAATTTTAGATTTTTATTATTAAATCTGCTGATAATCAACAAAATTTTAAATCTGAATTCTAAAATCTTTAATTGTTAGTACGTAACTTTATAGATAGACTCTTAGTATTTGTTATTTACATTAAAAGATTATTTAAGTTTATAAACACAAAATAAATTGTGACTTCTTTTGAATAAAACATCAAAAACAAATATCAACATCATCACACTTGGTTGCTCAAAAAACCTTGTTGACTCTGAGTTATTGCTGAGACAATTAAAAGCAAATAATATTACTGCATCCCACGAATCGGATAAAAATTCAAATGTTATTATTATTAATACCTGCGGATTTATAAATGATGCAAAGCAGGAATCAATTGATACTATCTTACAATATGTTGAAGCTAAAAAAGCAGGGCTGATTGAAAAAGTTTTTGTGATGGGTTGCCTTTCACAACGATACGGAAATGAGTTGAAAAACGAAATTAAAAAAATTGACGGAATTTATGGTGTTAACGAATTACCTGAAATTGTAAAAGACCTTGGAGGTAAATATAATAAAACTTTAGTAAATAACAGGTACTTAACTACTCCGTCTCATTATGCTTATCTGAAGATAGCTGAAGGTTGTAGCAGGCAATGTTCATTTTGTGCCATACCATTGATTCGCGGGAAATATGTTTCAAAGCCGGTTAATTTAATTATTGATGAAGCAAAAATATTAGCAGAGAAGGGAGTTAAGGAAATAATTCTGATTGCCCAGGATCTTACATATTATGGCATTGATTTATATAAGAAAAGAAAGCTAACTGATTTACTGCGAAAACTTTCTGAAATAAATGGTATTGAATGGATACGCTTGCATTATACCTATCCTGCAGGATTCCCGATTGATGTTTTGGATGTAATGAAAGAGCAGGATAATATTTGTAATTATATTGATATTCCTTTGCAACACATAAGCGACAGTTTGCTTAAATCAATGCGGCGTGGTATTTCCGGTGAAGAAACCCTGAAATTGATTAATGCAATTCGTAATAAAATTCCCGATTCGGCAATTCGTACAACTCTAATTGTTGGTTATCCCGGCGAAACAGATCAGGATTTTAAAGATTTGAAAAAATTCATTATTGAATCAAAATTTGACAGATTAGGTGTTTTTACATATTCACACGAAGAGGACACTCCTGCTTATTTATTAAAAGACAATATTCCTGAAAAAATCAAGCAACAAAGAGCTGATGAAATAATGCAAATTCAGCAAGATATTTCATATCAAAATAATTTAAAGAAAGTTGGTAATAAATTTAAAATTTTAATTGACAGGGAAGAAGAGAATTATTTTATTGGCAGAACGGAATATGATTCTCCTGAAGTTGATAATGAAGTTTTGATTGAAAAATCTGAAAACAATTACATGATTGGTGAATTTTATACAATAAAAATTACAAAAGCCGATATGTTTGATTTATATGGTGAATTAAATTAGATAGTGCATGTCTATAAAGTCAAAGCATTTCATAAAATGAAGCACCAAAACTTGTCCGTATGGATAACAAATAACAAATTTTCGGATTTTATAGATGAACTCAAACTAATTCTATATAATATTATCCGTTTTTGGATATTTCCTAAAATAAAAAACCATAAAAATATTATTATATATTGAATATTAATGACTTACATAGTTTGGTATAAATATTGAGATATTTAATTGAATTTTTCATAAATAGTGAATAGGTTAACAACTGCTTTGTAAATAGATTTCTATTAGAAAAATTTGGTTTTGGATTAGACCGGATTAACAAAGATATTTAATTTGTTTTTCCGGTTTTTTTATTTTAAAATTTTCTAAATATTTAATTAATTTAGCAGGCTGAAAAATTGAAAAATTTATTATAAATATTATTAAATTAAAAATTATGAAAAAAATAGCTTTAAGTATTATTGTTTTGTTTGCCTTTATTATGGTAAATGCTCAAAATGTAAATTCAAATGTACAGGATACAAAAAAAAATGAAATCAAACAGGGATTTTATCAGGAAAAGGCTGGTAAATTAGTATCATCGGGTTATTATGTTGATAATAAAAAACAAGGTAATTGGGTTACTGTTTCTGCGAATGGACTCATAAATAAAATTGAATATTATGAAGATGGCAAAAAAAACGGTTTAAGTGTTGTTTTAGATAACAGAGGATATTTAAAAGTTCATGAATATTTCAAGAACGGTTTATTGGATGGACTTTCAATAAAATATAAATACGGCGGAAGAGCATTATCAAAGATTAATTATAAAGACGGTAAGATAAATGGATTAAAAATATTATATTATGATAAAGGAATTATACAGGAAGAAAGCAAGTATAAGAATGGTAAAAAAAACGGGACAACAAAATGGTATAATACATCAGGTAAATTGATTGCAGAATATACCTATTTGGATGATTTGTTTGATGGTGTTCAAAAAACCTATTATGATAATGATTCTCTACAAAATGAAAAGTATTATAAATCAAACAAACAAGATGGCATTTATACAGAATATTATAAAAACGGTAAAATTAAAATCACCGGCTCATATTCCAAAGGAGAAAAAAAAGGTCACTGGTTTGAGTATGACGAGGAAGGAAATTTGATTAATAAGACAAAATTTAAGAAGAATAAGAAGAACTAACTATACTCTTTGAAATACTTTGCTTAAATTTTATTGAATTTCAACAATGCAGGTAGTTGAATGGTTGAATGGTTGATAGAAATACGTTAGAAGTATTATCAAATGACAATTGAATGACAATTGAATGACAGCATATTGAATAGCTAATAGTTCCTCTTTGAAATAAACTCTATAATTGCAAGATTTAATGAAACGCAGAATTTTAAATCCATATACCGAAATAGAAGGTTACAACTGTTTTGGCTGCTCCCCGAATAATATTCACGGGTTGCAAATGGATTTTTTTGAAGATGATGAGTATATTATTTGCGAGTGGTTGCCAAAATCACATTTTCACGGTTACAATAATGTTTTGCATGGAGGCATACAGGCAGCACTGATGGATGAAATTGCAAGCTGGTGTGTTCAGATTAAATTAAAAACTGCAGGTGTAACTTTTAAAATGGAAACCAGGTTCAGAAAGCCCGTTTATTGCAATAAAGGAAAAATAACTTTAAAAGCCCTGTTAATAAAAACAAGAATAAATTTTGCAGAGGTTCATGTTGAATTATTTGATGGAGATGGAGAGTTATGCTCTGAGTCAGATGTTATTAATTTTATGTATCCAATTGAAATTGCCCGCAAAAGATTTTACTACCCTGATTATGATAGCTTCTTCTAGGATTTCTATCAATCCATAATTTACTTACCTTTGCAGATATGATATGGCAATCATACATAAAAGGATTTAAAGCATTTCTGCAATTAGAAAGATCTTTATCAGTAAATTCTGTTGAAGCATATATTCATGATATTGAAAAATTCGTTCAATACTTAGATTGTCAAAAATTAAATATCACTCCTGAAAAAATTGAATTAAAACACTTACGGGATTTCTTAAAGTGGATTAATGAGTTAGGAATGGGTGCAAGGTCGCAATCGCGGATAATATCAGGAATAAAAGCTTTTTACAAATACTTGCTTTTAGAAGATATAATTACAGTAAATCCTGCCGAATTGCTTGAATCACCAAAAATTGGAAGAAGACTTCCTGACACTTTAAGTATTGAAGAAATAAACGAACTTATTAAAGCAATTGATTTGAGCAAACCTGAAGGTGTTCGTAATAAGGCAATAATTGAAACTTTATATAGTTGTGGATTACGGGTTTCGGAATTAACAGGATTAAGAATATCAAATTTATATTTTAATGAGGGTTTTATTAAAATCATAGGCAAAGGTGATAAAGAAAGATTAGTACCAATTGGAAACTCAGCTCAGAAGTTTATTAATATTTACCTTGACAATATTAGAAATCATTTACTTGTAAAGAAAGATAGTGAAGATATTCTTTTTCTGAATAAAAGAGGTGGGAAAATATCAAGAGTGATGATTTTTATTATTGTTAAAGAACTTGCCGGAAAAATTGGTTTAAAGAAAACTATTAGTCCGCATACTTTCAGGCATTCGTTTGCATCCCATTTGGTTGATGGTGGGGCAGACTTAAGGGCAGTGCAGGAAATGCTGGGTCATGAATCAATTATAACAACAGAAATTTACACACACTTAGACCGTGAGTATTTGCGTGATGCTATAATGCGATTCCATCCAAGGGCAAAGTGATGTTTTTATTGTCATTCTGATGGAATAGATAAATGGCAAAATATTTTTCATCACCTTCAATAATCTTTTATTACTAAGGTTAATCGTTTGAATCCATGCGGACTAACTTCGTGTCGTAAGGTTTTTATAATATTATTTAAAAAACCTTATTTTATTTCCTAAAACCTTAGTAGAAAGTGAATTGTAAACAAAATCAACCTTATTACCTTATTCATATTACGTTTTAACATAATGACATTGAACTTAATCCACAAAAAAAATAAATTGAACCTCAGTTACGCACATTATTAAAAAAAGTTGAACGATTTTTATTTTTGTAAAATGGGGATTTCACTTACCCCACCATACTGGCTCATGCGGACTAATGAAACGAAGTAAATCCGTATGGACTTCGTGTCGCTTTTGTCTTTTATCTTCCAGTTTATCAGCGTTAGCTTACTTAAACGGCGAATCAGGCTCTTTTGCCATGTGCTTATAAACCAATTTATCTACTAATTTTGGAAAGAATTTATTTAAAAGTATAGTCAATTTTCCCTGATTTGTTAAAATCAAAGTCCTTTTTCTTTTATCAATAGCGTGTCTGATGTGTTTTGCAACTTCTTCGGGTGTCATCATTTTATCTTCATCACGAGGGGATTCACCTTGTTGTGAACCATCCTTTCCAAGTGCCGTATTTCTGATGTTTGTTGAAGTAAAGCCCGGACATGCAATTAAAACATGCAAGCCCTTTTTCAGGTTCTCAATTCGTATGGTTTCCAAAAAACCCTGTATTGCAAATTTTGATGCGGAATATCCTGTTCTTCCCGGCAATCCTTTGTAACCTGCAATTGATGAAATGCCAACTATTGTTCCCCTGCTTTTTAACAAATAAGGCAAAGCATATTTTGTACAATAAACGGTTCCCCAGAAATTTATATCCATCAGTTGTTTGATAACTTTTAAATCAAGGTCTTCAAATAAAGCTCTCATTGAAATTCCGGCATTATTGATTAAAATATCAATCCTGCCATATTTGTCAATAGTTTCAAGAATAAGGTTTTTACAATCGTTTTCTTTGCTTACATCCGTAATAACCGGTAAAACATCACAATCTTTGTCTATAAGATAATTTGATGTCTTTTCAAGTCTTTCACGATTTTTTTCAGCCATTACAACACATGCACCCGAAAAAGAATATTCTTCTGCCAATGCTTTTCCAATCCCTGAAGAAGCTCCGGTAATGATAACAACTTTTTTATTCATTTTAATTCATTTAATTAGTTGTGCAAATTTATAAAGAATTAATACATTTGTATTTATAAAATCAAATTTTATGTTAACACAAAGGCAACTTTTTTTTGAATATTTGGCGCTTCCTTCCGCTAAACCTCTTGCACTTGAAATAAGAAAAGCTGAAGGTATTTATTTGTTTGATAAAGACGGGAAAAAATATTTTGACCTTGTTTCGGGAGTTTCGGTAAGCAATATCGGGCACAGGCATCCAAAGGTAATTCAGGCAATTCATAAGCAGCTTGATAAATATATGCACCTGATGGTTTATGGAAAATATATTCAAACACCACAGGTTCGGCTTGCAAAGGTTTTATCTGATAATTTACCTGAAAAGTTAAATTCTACATATTTTGTTAATTCAGGAAGTGAAGCAGTTGAAGGTGCTTTAAAGTTAGCCAAACGTTTTACAGGAAGGTCAGAAATTGTTGCGTTTAAAAATGCATATCATGGCGGAACACACGGAGCATTAAGTGTTATGGGACATGAAGATTTAAAAAATGCGTTTCGCCCGCTTTTGCCTGATATCAGGTTTTTGGAATTTAATAATTTTCAGGATATTGATAAAATTTCAGAAAAAACAGCATGTGTTATTATTGAGCCGATTCAGGCAGAGGCAGGAGTAATTTTACCTGAAAAAGATTTTTTAAAAAATATCAGAAATAAATGTGATAAAACCGGTACTTTATTAATTTTTGATGAAATCCAAATGGCATTCGGAAGGACAGGCAAGCTGTTTTGTTTTGAAAATTATAATGTTGTTCCTGATATTTTATGCCTTGCCAAAAGTATGGGCGGAGGAATGCCGATAGGTGCTTTTATTTCTTCAAAGGAAATAATGAATTCATTAACTTTTAATCCCGAACTTGGTCATATTACAACATTCGGGGGGCATCCTGTTTGTTGTGCAGCAGCCCTGGCAAATTTGGAGGTTTTGAAAGAAAGTGATCTTATTAAACAAGCAACTGAAAAAGGAGATTTATTCATGGAAATTCTTCAGAAACATCCTTTAATAAAAGAAATTCGTAAAAAAGGTTTAATGCTGAGTATTGAGCTTGAAAATTCTGAGCAAGCAGATAAAGTTGTAAAATTATTTATTAAAAACGGAATTGTAGTTGACAGGTTTTTATTCAGGAATAATGCATTCAGGATAGCTCCGCCGTTAATAATTACTAAAAATGAAATTATTGAAGTTTCGGAAATAATAATGTCGTGTTTGGATGAATTAAATTAATTGATATTAATAGATATTTATGGAAATTGATGGAGATCGATTGAGATTAATGGATATTGAAGCAAACAGTAACAAAATGGAAATGTATCAAATGCAATCATTTGGAGGAATATTTCAATATTCCAGCATTCCATTATTCCAATTTTTTTATAGTTTATAATTATGTCCGTATATTTACTTTCAAATGAATTAATATTTCCTGCACCGGAGCAATCAAATAAAGATGGCTTGCTGGCTGTTGGCGGGGATTTAAGTGTTGAAAGATTATTACTTGCTTACTCAAATGGTATTTTTCCATGGTATTCCAAAGAGTCTCCAATTCTTTGGTGGTCGCCCGACCCAAGAATGGTTTTATTTCCTGAAAATCTGAAAATCTCAAAAAGTCTTAAAAGTATTATTAATAAAAATAAATTTCAGGTTAAATTTGATATTGATTTTGAAAAAGTCATAAGATGCTGTGCTGATGTTCGCAGAAGAAATGAAGAAAGCACATGGATTACCAATGATATGATAAATGCTTATGTTAATTTGCATTTAGAGGGATTTGCCCATTCAGTTGAGGCATATTATAATGGAGAATTAGTCGGGGGTCTGTACGGGGTATCTTTAGGAAAAGCTTTTTTCGGAGAATCAATGTTTCACTATAAAAACGATGCTTCAAAGCTTGCATTATATTTTTTAGTTGAAAGATTAAAATTTTGGAAATTTGATTTTATTGATGTTCAGCAAGATACAAAACATTTAAAAAGTCTCGGTGCTGAATTAATCCCACGTAAAGATTTTTTATCAATTTTGCATAAATCATTAAAGTATGAAACTATTAGAGGGAAATGGTTAATTGATTTTTTTAACTAAATTTACAAACATTATGGATGAAATAAATAAAATATTCATGGCAAGGGCAATTGAGTTAGCAAAAGAAAATGCTAATTCAAATAACGGAGGTCCGTTTGGTGCTGTTATTGTTAAAGATGGGAAGATCATTGGAGAGGGAATTAATTTAGTAACAAAAACCAATGATCCGACTGCTCATGCCGAAATTACAGCAATCAGACAAGCTTGCAAAAAAATAAATTCTTTTAAGTTGGATGGCTGTGAGATATATTCAAGTACCGAGCCATGTCCGATGTGTTTGGGAGCAATTTACTGGGCATGTCTGAAAAAGATATATTATGCAACAACAAGAAATGATGCTGCCAAAGCTGATTTTAATGATTCTTTAATATATAAGGAATTTGGATTACCTGAAAATAAAAGAACTATACCTTCTGAACAAATAATGAGAATAGAATCGCTTGAAGTTTTAAAAGAATGGGATAAAAATGATTGTAAGGTTGAGTATTAACAACTTATAGGTTTAATAATCAAAATGTAACTACTCAGTATTAAATTAACAACGATCCGCTTAGGCGGACTTAACAAAAATTATTATTAATTGGGGAATCCATCCATACGGATACATACGTACTAATGAAACGAAGTGAATCCGTATGGACTTCGTGTCGCTTGCTTCGCTTCGTATGACTGAAAGGAATCCGTACGACCAAATGGAAGTCCGTATGGATGGACGGACGCCCTGCGGTTGTAAGGGAAATAGGGGAAATAAGGAAATAAGGAACTTTATACTGTTAAACCCTTATACCCTCTTTACCGTTTGTAAAATCTATACTCAAAGCCATGTAACAGGAATTGATTAATAAACTTATTAGTTGCAAAAATTCATTATCTTTACAAATAATTTATTCAATTTATGGGTAAAAAATTAACATACCTTTTAATATTATTATCAATATTTTTAAGTTATTGCACTTCTTTTGAAAAAGAAAAGGAAAATACTTTTTCTTCGGGAAGTTTAAAGAAAATGCCGGTAAAAAGTATAAAAATCAATTATTCAGACAAAGAAATATTAC
The DNA here is from genome assembly GCA_030622635.1 of Bacteroidota bacterium. Taxonomy (GTDB): domain Bacteria; phylum Bacteroidota; class Bacteroidia; order Bacteroidales; family JADFUO01; genus JADFUO01. Next base: position 5,680 of record JAUXFX010000024.1, on the reverse strand, counting down.
CTGAAATTATTGAAAGGCAATCAAATTTCCGTCCGATAGAGAATATCATTTCAATAAAATCAATTAATATAACAAAAGTTGAAACAGAAAAACATAAGCTTAATTACAACTTTACACTTAATTACAGATTTATAGATGTTCCATTTGATAATAAGATTTTTACTTGTCAAAACAAATACTTCAGCATAAACTTTGATAATGATATTTTTAACAATACCGATTTATACTATACTAACGGAATTAATTTTGAATTTATAAACCAAATATTTGAACATTCGCCTTTAATGAAGTTAATGTTGCCTTACCGGGGTAGCTCAATAAATTATTACGGTATCTCATTGGTTCAGAATATGTACACACCAACAAATCCTGATATTGAATATATTTTAATAGGCGACAGACCATTTTCGGCTTATCTTTATATCGGGCATTTTAAAATAGACAATGATGTCAGTAAAAAATTCAGGCAGACTTCCGAATTGAATATCGGAATAATTGGCTCAAATGCATTGGGGGGATTTGTACAACAAACAATTCATGATATTGAACCACATGGTTGGAAACACCAGATAAGTAATGATATTGTTTTGAATTACTCTGTAAAATTTGAGAAATCATTATTAAGTTCAAAAAATATTGAAGTTAATGGTATTTTGGATGGCTCTGTCGGGACACTTTATAATAAGGCAGGTTTGGGTTTCCTGACAAGAATTGGGAAATTTAATCCTTATTTCAACGGGATAAGTTATTGCGATGAATACAGCCGGAAAAAAGATAATTTCCGTAAAATCCGGTATTATTTTTTTGTTAGAGTACAAAGCTATCTTATAGGATATGATGCCACTCTGCAAGGTGGAGTATTCAACAGAAGCAGTATTTATACAATTGATAATAAAAATATCAATAGAACCGTATTTAAGGGTAGTGCAGGAATTGTTTTTAGTCTAAGCAGATTTAGCCTGGAAGTAGAGCAGGTTTTCCTCAGCCCGGAATTTGATACCGGTTTATTTCATAAATGGTTGCATATCAATACGAGGTTTTGTTTTTGAATGTCGTTGGCAGGTAGTTATTTGTCAGCTTACACCAAACTGCCGTGAGGTACTTCCTCCATGCCAATGACAATTTTTCGTAAATACTTCATTAATTAGTATTTAAATGAAATCAGCAAAATAAGAATATCATTAAGAATATAAAAAAATTATCATCGAATTACGCAGATTTCACGAATTTTCAATTCGTATAATTCGTGCAATTCGATGACAAAAAAACATTAAAGAGTGATAATGGTGTATTGTCATATCACTATGTGCGCCCCTTTTTTTCGGGTCTTGTGACTCGGGATGACAGGTGCAAGAAATTGACTTTTGTCCGCATGATAGATATCTAACAAATTTTCTTTTAGTTCCTTTATTGATGAACCTTGTGTCATATAATCAGGATATTTTTCAAAATACCCTAAAAACATATCTTTATCATGCCAGTAAACAAATTTTTTTTTCCATTTTATTTATTTTTTACAAAGTTATTAAACTTTTATTTTAATTCCAATACCTGCCGGATATTTAACGGGAAGGGACAAAAAAGAAGTTTGTAAATTGGCAAGTGTCATCCCGAATCCCACGCTTTTGCGTGAGTGAGGGAACTCCATCGTCCTGCACTGCTGCTACCAAAATACCTTGTCAGTGTATTACATAAAAGTTAGCAAAGCACTATGCCGGCGTTTTACAATGAAGTTGTCGCAGAGAAAAGTTTAAATAGAAAATTTATATTTACGTATATTTAGGAATATTATTTAATTTAGCAGTTGTTTACCACTTTTCAGTCAGACAATAAACTATTAAAATTTATAAAATAAGCACATGAAGATTATTGATAAAGAAAATAAAATCTCAATACAGGAATTAAAGTTGATGTCAGAAAATATGTTTGGTGATTTTGTTAAGGCAGTACTGGATATTGAGAAAGAAATCATGGTAGTTGATGCAGAGCTTCATGCCGATCAGGAAAAAGTACTTATAGAAAATGGGTCTAAGCAAGAATATCTTTGGGGAATAAACCTCTATCCGGATGAAACGGATGATGAGTTTATAGAATTTGATTCTATGATAAATCTGCGTCCATCATGGGGAAATCTCAGCAGGGGCGTTGATGATGAAAATATTCAGCATAAAATCATTGAAATAGTAAACAAAATAATAGTTTAATATATATGGAACCAAACTTTTATCATAAAAATTTATCTGACGGCAGTTGGCATAAGTTGAGCTTTGCGGAGCAAATGGCCAATGTTGGTAGTGAAGTGGAACGAACAATTAAATGGAAAAATAAAAACAAGCAGGAACGTAGCCGCTTAGCATTTTTCAGGGCTTTGGAACTTATGGATTTTACAATTGCTGATAAAGATAACATCAACCGCCTTGGTGAATTGTGCAGAATAAGGGAAGTACTTGTTGATTACTTTTTTGCCGATAATCAATATAAATCTACTGATATATTATGGCAAAAATATTTCAGGGCATTTACATGGAAAGCAAATTTAGCAGCCGGCAGGTGATATTTATCGGCATACAGCAAATAGCCGGGAGCTCCTTCCTTCTTCGTCGTGCCAATGACAACTTTTCGCAAATACTTCATCAAGAAGCATTTAGATGATATCAGCAAAATAAGAATATCATTAAGAATCTAAAAAATTATCATCGAATTACGCAGATTTCACGAATTTTTAATTCGTGTAATTCGTGCAATTCGATGACAAAAAAACATTAAAGAGTGATAATGGTGTATTGTCATCTCACTATGTGAGCCCCTTTTTTCCGGGTCTTGTGAGTCAGGATGACAGGTACAAGAAATTAACTTTTTTGAGATATTAATCCTGCCATAAAACGTGAAAACAAATTAAAAGCTTGTGCAGAGAAAAGAAAGATGCGTTAATTGCTACCTTTAATCACCAATTAAAATTTCTTAACGATAAAGTAATAAGTTTGTGAATAGGCAAGTGTCATCCCGACGACCGCAGGGAGGAGGGAACTCCATCGTCCTGTACCTCTGTCGGCAAAGTACTTCTACCATCGTCCTGCACTGCTGCTACCAAAATGACCTTGTCAACGTATTGCAGAAAAGTTAATAAAGAGCTTTGCCGGCTTTTACAATAAAGTTAGTAGAGTGCTTTGCCGGCGAATTGCCAAGTCGTCAGGAGTTCCCTCAATCGCTGTGCTCTTTCGGGATGACACTTCCAAGTAATTATTTTTTTATTTTTTATTTACCTACATCTTCCTCAAGGTCAATCAACATCCGTGCTACAATACCTGTCCAGATGTATGTTTTGTTCCATCCTGCCTGAAGGTCGTCGGCACTGTAAAACTCCCAGAAAACATGGTCGTTTTTCAGATGATATATAACATTACTAAGAACCTTATCAGCAAGCTCTTCTGCTTGTTCTTTATATCCGTAATCAAGTAATCCGCGAAATAATAAATATTGCCATTGCACCCATACCGGTCCGTTCCAATACCCGATAGGATTATAATAATCATCTTTTGCCGAAAGTGTTGGAATGCCGTATTTCCTCCAGAATTCATCTGGGTTAGTCATACATTTTACTAATTCATCAGCTTGTTCTTCGGAGGCAACTCCAGCCCAAAGAGGCAGAAAACCAATGATTTCTTTAATTTTCAGATCATTATTATTTTTAAATGTAAAGTTTTGGTCATTTTTGTCAACATTATAATAAAAGCCTGTTTCTTTATCCCATAAAATATTGTTAATTAATTCGGTTCTTTTATTTGCTTTTTCTTTCCATATTTCAGATTCATTTTTATATCCGAGTTTTCTAGCCATTTCCGATAAAGAATTTGCTTCGCTAACCAGCATTGCATTAACATCGGGACCTTCAAAATTTGTGGGCCAGCCAACTTTATCCCAAACTGCAACGCGAGCATCCCTCACACATTCAAGCACTGCATGTGCTCCCCATTCGCATAAGCCGTCATTATCAGAATCACGGTTTTTTACATAATGATTATAAAATTTTTTACCCGATTTGTATGCTTCTTTTAAGAATTGTTTGTCGTTTGTAATTTTATAAATTTCAAGATTTTGATAATTATACCATGGTGCTGAACTTGTAAATTGCTTATTATGTTCAATTTTTTCGTTAAGATATGGTCCGGTTCTGTAATTTATGTATCCTTTGGGCAGTTGCCGTTCCATATAAACTTTTTGCGAATTCATTGCACTTTCGGGGTCCATATAAGCATAAGCAAGCATCACAAGACTTTCATGGAAAACCTGTCCGCCATAGCCCCAGCCCCATTTTGGTTCGCGTGAGAAAATATAATAATTGTAACTGCATTCGCCTTCGGGAGGCATCATACATTGCCGGATTAATGTAAAGGCATTCCAGTAAAGCGCTTCGTAATCCTTGTTTTTAAAATTTAATTCAGGTATGTTCGAATAGATTTTTTCATCTTCCGTTACTAACCGGTTTAAATCGATATTTTGTAATTTTTTACATTCTGTAATATTGTTTTTAGTATTACTCCCTCTCTCAAATATTCCCCTGACAACACTGAATTTTACTTTTTTTCCGGCTTTTATTTTTAAATTTTTCTGAAAAATCAAGAGTTTATTACCTGATAAGGAAGTGTTTTTATTCAAAATTCCTGATTTATCAAAAATATCATCATTTAACTCATTTGTATAAATTCCATGGTTATCAGCACTATCGCTCAAATAAAAAATACTTTGGAGTTTTTCAATTAACGGGATATTATGATTTATCATCCAGCCATCACGCTTTTTGTTATGATAAAATGAAAAGTAACTTTTTTCTATGTATTCAGTATTAAAAATTGTATCATTTGGCAAATAGAAATATGGATAAACTTTAATTTCAACCGCTTTCTTGCTTTCGTTTTTTATAATAACTTCCTGAATACAGCTTTGTGAACTGTAAACATCAAAAAATATTTCAACACGTATATTTCTGAAAGGGTAATAATAAAACTTCACCAAATCACTGTAAGAAGTTGTAATTATTGGCTCTTTATAAAATTGACCGAGTTTGTAACGAAATTCATCATCAATTTTAAAAGCTATTCCAAGGTTTCCTCCGTCTTTTGATTCAAAACCAACACCTTTTTCTATATCATACCACATAAATTCATACCCTTGGTCTATCTTATAATTTGAACGACTCAAAGGTGCTGCATAAGTTGTATAAACAGGGTCGTTTTTGGTTGTTTGTAGATTTGAAAGATATTGAGCTTTGACAGTAAAACATAAATTCAGACTGATCATAATTAAAATGATCTTTATGATTTTTGGAAAATGTAATAAGGAATTGTTTTTCATGATATTGTATTTATAATTTTTGAATTAAGCATCAAATAACAAAAAACAAATAACAAAACTTGTCCGTATGGATAAATTCCAAATATCAATGACCAAAGGTTCAAAACTGCTTTGAAATTGTTTTGGTCATTGAATTTTGAAAATTGGAATTTATTTGAAATTTGGTGCTTGTCATTTGTTATTTTTAATTATTTAAACAATCGGACTTTATAGACGAGCACTACTTAGCCTTCAATAACTATGGACCTAAATAAACCTTAACCGTTTTATCCAAATACTTTATATCGCTTTCCTCAAAATCAACTTCAATTTGATATATCTTATTTTT
>JAUXFX010000053.1 GCA_030622635.1 Bacteroidota bacterium | reverse complement strand
TTTTTTATTGGAATATTTCAATAAATATAGATAAATATAAAACCAGTCTATAAACATAATATAACTAATATTTTACTATGAAAATTTTATTTCTGAGTTTAGGTAATATTTGCCGATCTCCATTAGCTAAAGGAATTCTAAAAGACAAATTAAAAAAAAGAAATATTGATATAGTTATTGAATCAGCAGGCTTTGAACCATACCGTATAAATGAAAAACCTGAAAAACGAATAGTTGAAGTAGCTGCAAAACATGGTATTGATATTTCGGATAATGTTTCCAGGCTTTTTACTTCTGAAGATTTTGATAAATTTGACATAATTTATGTAATGGAATCAAAAAGTTATAATGAGGCTATGTACTTTACCCGTAATGACGACGATAAGAATAAATTAAAATATATTTTAAGTGTTATTAAGGGTAAAAACAAACCAGTTCATAATCCTTATTCTAACGGAAAAAAAGGTCTCAAAGAAGTATATGCTATAATTGAAGAAGCCTGCGAAAAAATTGCCGAATCATTATCTTAATTTTAATTGAATTTAGATCATAATAAATTTCCCGATGCAAATGCTATCCGGCAGGCTGCCCGAAGAATTAATAATGGACAAATTAAAAGGTAAACTATATTTAATCCCATCTTCATTAGGCAACAGCAGACTTAACAGTATTATTCCTGAATATAATTCAATAATTATTAATCTGTTGGATGAGTTTATTGTTGAAAACATCAGAACTGCCAGGCGTTTTTTAAAAAAAACAGGTTTTAAAAAATCTTTTGACAATATTACATTTCATATTCTTAACAAACACAGCGATCAAACCGAAATTTTATCGTATTTAAACTCAACAGATAAAGGAAAAGATATCGGACTTCTTTCCGAAGCAGGCACACCATGTATTGCAGACCCCGGAGCCGAGATAGTTAGAATGGCTCATCAGAAAAACATCAGGGTTATTCCTTTGGTTGGTCCTTCTTCAATATTTTTAGCTTTAATGGCTTCGGGTTTTAACGGACAAAATTTTGTGTTTCACGGTTATTTGCCTGTTAAAAAATATCTTAAAATTAATAAAATCAAAACTCTTGAAAAAGATGCAAAACAAAAAAATCAAACCCAGATTTTTATTGAAACTCCTTATCGCAATAAACAACTTCTTGATTCAATAATTGAAACATGTAATAAAGAAACATTACTTTGTATTGCTTGCAATATAACACTTGAAAATGAATTTATAATTACTAAAACCATTGCAGAATGGAGCAAAAATCCCCCCGATATTCATAAAAAACCAACAGTTTTCCTTTTATAAATGTAATATTCTCCTGTTTTAATCGTCTATATTATTTTTAACCAAGTCTATTTTAAATGCCCTAATAACTTATAACGCATAACATAAAAACCATATATTTGCATTTCAAAATTAAAAATATTGAGTGAAGTTGTTTTATCATTAAATAAGCTTTCAAAACATTTCGGGCGGATTAAAGCCGTTGATGAGCTTAGTCTGGAAGTTGAGAAAGGAAATGTTTTCGGAATACTCGGTCCTAATGGAAGTGGTAAAACCACTACACTTGGGATAATTCTTGGTGTCATCAATCCCGACAGCGGTTATTTCCAATGGTTTGGCAAAACTCCTACAAAATACGAACGAAAAAAAGTAGGTTCCATAATTGAATCACCAATCTTTTATCCTTACCTTTCTGCTGTTAGAAATCTTAAGATAATTGCAGATATTAAAGGCATTCCTTACAATGATATTGACAGAGTTTTAAATATTGTTGATTTAATTGAACGTAAAAACAGCAAGTTTAAAACATATTCTTTAGGAATGAAACAAAGGCTGGCTATTGCTGCTGCCCTTTTAGGTAATCCGCAAGCTCTGATTTTCGATGAACCGACAAATGGACTTGACCCTCAGGGGATTGCCGAAATCAGAGAATTAATACTTACTGTTGCTTCCGAAGGAATCACAATACTATTAGCAAGCCACTTATTGGATGAGGTGCAAAAAACCTGTACTCATGTTGCAATTTTAGAAAAAGGCAGAAAACTATCTTCAGGCAAAGTAGAGGATGTTTTAAACGAATACGGCACAGTTGAAATATCATCAGAAAATTTAGAAGAACTTTATGTTACAATTAATAATTGTGATATTGTAAAATCAGTTGTGCGACAGGGCGATAAGTTATCAGTTAAACTTGATAAAAAAGCAAGCAGTGCCGACTTAAATAATTTCCTTTTTAATAAAGGAATCGTTTTATCTCATTTAACAATAAGAAAAAAGACGCTGGAAAAATACTTTTTAGAACTACTTAACGAATAAGATGATAAACCTGCTTAAAATAGAATTAAAAAAAATAATTACTAATAAAACATTCTGGGTGCTTACCGGTTTGTATGTTTTATTATTAGGACTGGTTTTTTTCGGTGTACAAAGTGTAATTAACGAAATATCAACCAATGCAAGCAAAACCTCACCTATTTCGATTCCAAAGGTTTCAATTTATAACTTTCCCGACATCTGGCAAAACCTGATATATCTTGCCGGCTTCTTTAAAATATTCCTTGCTGTTGTAGTAATTATTTTTATTACTAACGAATTCTCATTCAAAACTATTCGCCAAAATATCATAAACGGAATGAGCCGCTTTGATTTTCTTTTATCCAAACTGCAATTTTTATTTTTGTTAAGTTTTGGCGCCACATTATTCATAATAATAATCGGGTTGATATTAGGTTTTATCAACTCATCAAATATTTCACTTACAATAATTTTCAGCAAGTTTGTATTTATTTTTGCTTATTTTCTTGAAGTTTTCAGTTTCCTTACATTTGCCCTTCTGATAGGTTTTTTAGTTAAAAAATCAGGTTTAGCAATAGGTTTATTATTACTTTACAATTATATTATTGAACCGATAATTGTTTACAAATTACCTGATGGAATTGATGAATATATGCCTTTAAGGGCTATAAGCAATCTGATTGATGTTCCCAACACAGCTTTAATGCAGCTTGTAGGGGTTAATTTCCGTGATTATATTGCATTTACTGATGTTGCCGTTTGTATTGGCTATACAGCATTATTTACTTTCCTTATTTATTTAATTTTGAAAAAGAGAGATATTTAATATTTTTTCAATTAAATCTTTTAAATAACTTTTTATTAAAAAAATTTTCTTATTTTTGACGCTTGTGAACTTTATATTTAAATCAGCATTCCAGCAAAATGAGAAATAAATTCAAAGTTGAAGAATTTGAAACTTTTGAAGATTTCAGAATATCTATCACCAAACGGATATTTGATGTTATTTTCTCGTCCATAATGTTAATAATTCTCTCTCCGTTTCTTTTAATTATCGCTTTACTTATTTGCATTGATTCAAAAGGTCCGGTTATTTATGTTTCCAAAAGAGTAGGTACAGGTTACGATATTTTTAGTTTTTACAAATTCCGCTCAATGTACTTAGGGTCGGATAAAAAAAGAGATGAACTATCCGAATTAAATCAATATTTAATTAATAGGAACAGTAAAGATACTTCCAGCAAACTAAAAGATATTTGTCCTGAGTGCAAAAAATTAGGGTATCCATGCTCTCCTATGTTATATATAGACGGTAATCAGATATGTGAAAATCTTTATCTTCAGAAAAGAAAATTACATTCAACGCAAACTACATTTTTTAAAGTTAAAAATGATCCAAGAGTAACAAGAATAGGTAAAATAATCAGAAGAACTAACATTGATGAATTTCCCCAGTTTGTAAATGTACTTAAAGGTGATATGTCAATAGTTGGCAACCGTCCGTTACCTTTATACGAAGCCGAAATGCTCACAACTGATCAATGGGCTCTCAGATTTTTGGCACCTGCCGGAATTACAGGTTCATGGCAGATTAAATTAGGTGGTAAAAATGTTTTATCGGAAGAAGAAAGAAAAAATCTTGATAATCAATATGCAATTAACTCCTCTTTCTGGGGTGATATTAAAATTATTTTTAAAACTATACCTGTTATTTTCCGCAAAAGTGATATGTAAAAATTAATCCTATTCTGAATAAAAATCCCTGATAAATTATTTTAAATTCTTCAATACATTTAGCCGTTTCAACAACGGTGGATGTGAATAATAAAAGAAAACATAAACAGGATGTGGTTTCAGGTTGCTGAGATTATTTACAGACAATCTTTTTAAAGCTGCGATTAAAGCCTGAGCATTATAGTTCTCACCTGAAAATCTGTCGGCAGTGTATTCATTTTTCCGTGAAACAATATTCATAACTAATCCTAAAATTAATGATAAAGGACTGTAAAGTAATCCAAATGCAAGTATTCCCATATGAAAGCTTCCCTCATTAGCTCCAAGTGCTTTAGATAAAACAGGGTTTCCAATAAACAATGACAAGATAAACAACATTAACCCGGTTTGAGCTAAAGAAATAATTATCCCTGTTAAAGTATGTTTCTTTTTATAATGACCTATTTCGTGTGCAAGAATAGCAACTAATTCATCAACAGAATGATCATTTATTAAAGTATCATATAGCACAATACGTTTTTTTGCACCCAAACCACTGAAATAAGCATTTGCCTTTTTCGACCGTTTTGAACCGTCAATAACAAAAATATTATCCAGTTTGAATCCAACCTTTCTTGCAAATTTCTCAATAGCATCACGTAATTCACCATCTTTTAAAGGTGTTTGCTTATTAAATAGCGGCACAATCAATGTTGAATAAAACATAGTCATAAAAATCATAAAAACACTAATTGCACCCCATGCAATAATCCAAAACCACTTACCTGTGGAAATATAAATCAAAACAATTAATGCCAACAACCCGCCACCAATTAAAGCGCCAAGCAGCCATCCTTTGATTTTATCAAGTATAAAGGTTTTTGGAGTGGTTTTATTAAAACCGAACTTTTCTTCAATAACAAAAGTGCTGTATATTGAAAATGGTGTTGAGAGTATATCGGCAGCCAAACCCAATATTCCAAAAAATAATAATGCCATTAATATGGGATTCGTTGTATAATGCCTGACAAATTCATCAATATAGGCAAATCCTCCGAATACTAACATTAACATCATAGCAATAAATGTTATGGAATCGGTAAGTAATGAAAACCGTTGTTTTACTTTTTCATAATCCTGCGATTTACGGTATTTATCTTCTTTATATATACCCTCAAGCTCTTTTGGCAATGTATTGCTCCAATAAGTACTATTCAAATAATCAAGAATTCTCTCAAGTACATAATCAAAAATCAAAATGCCTATTATGATATAAAATAATGTTAGTGATGTCATTTGTGATTTTTTAAAAGTTCTAAATACTTAGTTTACAGACAGGCACTAAATGTACCCCATAATAGCATAAGTTATATAACCTAATGTTTCGTGTGTTAGTCTTTGCCAAAGAACAAAATTTATTAATTGGGGTACAAAAAGATGTTCAAACTGATATCTCCTGTCGCCTGCATATTTATTTGTACTATATGGTGTTGTAATTATTCCTTCATGCAAAAAACAAGCTTTTGCCCTTCGCATGTGATGTGCAGAGGTAATCAATAAAAATTTTCGTTTAGGGTAATTTTCGTTCAAAATTATTGCACTGTAAACTGCATTTTCATGTGTATTATCCGAAATCGAGTCAATAATAATATCATTTTCGGTTATTCCGATATTTATAAGAAATCTCCTAATAAAAACCGATTCCAGCATGTCGCGAAATACAATATTACCGGCACCTCCCGAAATAAGAATCTTCTGAATCTTTCCAATTTTATATAATTCAATTGCCTGCAAAATTCTGTCAATATTATTTCTGTAAGTAAGCCTGTCGTTTTTTGAATCGTAGGTAACCATACTTCCGCCTAATACAATGCCAACATCATAACAATCATCCAGTTCTTCGGTTTTTGTTACAGGAACTTCCCAAACCCGCATCACTTCATCAATAATAAAAGAATTTGAAAAGATTACAAAAAGTATAATAGCTGCAAGCAGATACTTTCTGGATTTTCTTCTTTTCTTAGAAAATAATGATATTAACACAAGTGCAAAAATCCAAAGAATTGGTGAAAGAAAAATTGATAATATTTTTGAAATAATAAAAAACATGATATTATGTTAATTTATATTAATATGCTCCGCTTCGTTTACGCATAAACCATTCGGCTGCTAATAAAACAATAATTAAAATAAGCACCCATTTTATATTAATTAACTCCTCAAGTCGCTTCTGTGTATAAACAATAGTTTTGATGTCCTCACGATCATTTATTAAATCATAAATATCATTCATTTGTGAGGGATAAACCATCTCGCCATCTTTTGATTTTGCTAATCTAAATAACAGATTATGGTCGGCAATAGTATTAATAGTTTCAATATTTAAGGCAGAAACAATGAACTCTCCGTAATTTTTATAAGTTTTATCCCCAACTTTTGTTTTAGCAAAATATTTGTAGGTTCCAACCGGAAAACTTCCTGCATTCAAATGATATGAATTTTCGGTTTTGCTGAAAACAAAAGGGTATTTTTTTCCCTCATCATTTATTATTGTTATTTCAACTTCGGGATGATTGATCAATTCATAGCTTTCGTTATAAACTTCTGAATTAAATTCCACATTTTCGTTTTCAGGGAAATCATTCTTTCCATATATTCTAAAGTAACTTTTATCTTCTTTAACCGAAAGATACTGAATAATTTTGTGAAAGAACTCATTAAAGGCATTATGATTTTCTTCAATAAAATAATTTGTCATCCGCCATCTCCATATTCCATCTCCGGCAATAATCCCGAATTTTAAATCCTGATTCTGATTAAATAAAACTAATGGATCTTGCGTTTCAACACTTCCGATTTTCTGATTAAATAACTGATTTGTTGAATTTAATATTTTATATCTTCCAAACGGACTATTTAACGGTGGTAATTTGCCAATAATCTTCTTTAAATCCGTACTTATTGAAAATAAAACAAATTCTTTATTAATTATTGGAAGTGCTTCATTAAAAGTCTTTTTTTCGCTCCAGATTGATAATCCTGTATTAAGTTTATTAAATGTATTTAAATCGGTTTGTACACCGATAATAAATAATAACGGGATTTTTGCTTTATTTATTGAAAAAATCAAGTCGCTCAAAGAATTTTTAAAAGATGGCAACTGATGCAATATCACCAAATTATATCCTGTAACCTGCTTCTTAAAATCATTATATAAAAAATCTTCAACCTGATAGTTTTTTTTATCTTCGATAGCAAATTTTAAAGCTGCAATATCAGGATGAGGCGAATTTGCCAGAATCAAGATTTTTTGCTTTGAATCAATTATATCAATAAAAATCTCCTGAACATTGTTTGAATAACTAATTTCATCTTTCAAATTTGTAAGTCTTACTGTATAATGCTGTAATCCTGTTTCTTTGGCTTCAATTTGTGTTAAAACGGTTTGTATAAAATCGTTACCGGTAATATTAATATTCTGTGAAAATAATTCTTCATTTCCTTTTGTAATAATAAGTTTACATTTTTCAGCTTTGCATTTTTCAGCATTGATAATAATTTCCAACGGGAATTTATTCTTAAGATAAGCAATACGGTTATAATTAACCTTTGTTATTTTAATATCTTTTTGTGTATTTGTATCACCAAGAGCAATTGTATAGATTGGAAAGCTAATTTTTTTAGCTGCATATACAGGATTAAGCCCCTTGTTGAATATTCCGTCACTTGCAATAATTATTGCACCCACATTTCGGTTCGAATACCTTACAATTAATTCATCAAAGAGTATTGAAAAATTCGTTTGCTTACTGGAGTATGAACTATCAATTATTCCTGAAATCTTATCACCAAAAGAATAGTATTTAACATCATGATTCTTCTTTAGATCATCAATCAGTTTCTTAGAATTACTTAAATACTCATTTTTATAGAACAGCGAATCATTTCCTGTTAAAATTGACTGTGAATTATCCTGTGCGAAAATAATTACAGGTTTTTCTGTATGCCTAATAATAATTTTTAATAAAGGTGATAATAATAAAAAAGCAATAAGGCTTACTGACAAAAAGCGAAAAAAAGCCATACATATCAATATCCATGGCGAAAATTCATTTTTCCGGTCTTTATAGTACAGAATTATTGCATACAATATTCCTGTCAACAAACAAAATATTACGAACCAAAATGGAAATTCAGTAACTATATTCAATTTGAAATTATATCCTTAATAGATTTATAAAAAAAATAATTATTTTTAATTACTATAATTAACTTCCTGAATACATACCGCCGCAAACACTTATTACTTGGGCGGTAACATAAGCGGAAAGGTCGGATGCTAAGAATAATGCAATATTTGCCACATCATCGGGTTTTCCAGATCTTCTCAACGGTATAGTTTTTATCCACTCATTTTTAACTTCTTCCGGGAGTTTTGCGGTCATTTCAGTTTCAATAAATCCCGGTGCAATTGCATTACAACGAATATTTCTTGAACCCAATTCCATTGCAATAGATTTTGTAAATCCTATTAAACCGGCTTTAGAAGCCGAATAATTTGATTGTCCTGCATTACCCTCAAGCCCAACAACTGAACTCATATTGATAATTGAGCCTGATTTTTGTTTCAGCATGTGACGTTGAACAGCTTTTGTTAAATTAAAAATTGATTTTAAATTAACTTTTATAACCATATCCCAGTCAGCTTCAGTCATTCGCAAAAGCAGGTTATCACGGGTAATACCGGCATTATTTACCAGTATATCAATTTTCCCGAAATCATTTAAAACATTGTTGATTAATGTTTCAGCATCAGTCAAAGAGCTTGCATCTGAAGCATAGCCTTTTGCTTTTATATCAAGATTTTTTAATTCATTTTCAAGATTTACCATATTTTCATCACAAAATAAATCCGAAAAAGCAATATTGGCACCTTCGTTAGCAAATTTTAAAGCAATTGCTTTACCAATCCCTCTTGAAGCACCTGTAATTAAAGCAGTTTTTCCTTCTAAAAGTTTCATGCTGTTAAAATTATATTTTTAATAAAACTAATTTTATTATAATCCGTCAAAAATAAAGAAATTCTTTTAGTTAAAATCATTTTGAAAAAATCAATTTAACCGAAGCACCACCTTCTTTTAAATTTTCAATAAGTATTTTACCATTATGAGCATCCATTATCAGTTTCACCGAAGCAAGAGCCAATCCTAATCCTTCTGCATGCATTACATCACCGGATGAAAAATATTCAAATAATTTATTTAATGATTCCTTAGAAAAACCAGTCCCTTCATCAATAAAATCAATAATAACGTTTTTTTTATTTTCATAACTTTTAATAATAATCCTGCTATTTTCAGGTGAAAAAACAATTGAATTATCCAGAATATTTAAAAAACAAACATCAATTAATTCAGAATCAATCGTAATTTCAAGATTTTCAGGTTCAATTTGTGGGACTATCTCAACTTTATTATTTTCAATTTCAGCCTTAAGTTTTGCTATAGCACCATCAATAATATATCTGACTTTAACAGGGGTAAAATTCAAAGTATGTTTTTCAACATTAAGAGAAGTTATTAATAATGCTGTTTCTGAAAATCTCACCAAACGGTCGGAAGCTTCTTTTAAATATTTAATATATTCCGTTTGCTCAGTGGTTGTCATTGAACTTTCAAGTATGCTTGTCAAGCCCTGAATACCATTTAAAGGTGTTCGTAATTCATGGCTGATTATGCTTAAAAATTCGCTTTTAGCTTTTTCCAAAGTTGATAATTGTTCATTGGCCTTTTTTAATTCTGCGGTTCTTTCGGCAACTTTCTTTTCAAGAATTTGATTAATTGATTGAAGTTGTTCGGTTTTATTTTTTAATTCTAAATGAGTTCTAACACGTGCAAGCAACTCTTCTGCATTAAAGGGTTTAGTAACGTAATCCTGTGCTCCAAGATTAAAACCTTTTATAATACTTTCCTTTTCGGCTTTGGCTGTAAGGAATATAATTGGGATATCACGTGTTTCAGCATTTTCTTTTAATTTACTGCAAACTTCATAACCATCCATCACAGGCATCATAATATCCAACAATATTAAATCAAATTTATTGGTATTGATCAAAGAAAGAGCTTCTTTACCATTTTGAGTATATGATATTTGATATTTCTCATTAAGTAAAATATTTCCAAGAACCTGAATGTTTTTGGGAATATCATCAACAATTAAAATTCTGAAATCTTTATTTTGTTTGGTTGTGATCATTTTGCCAAAGATATAAAATAATATTATAAAATAGTATCTTTCTTTAAAGTCAAAGATTTACATAAAATGAAGCACCAAATAGATGTTATTTAACTATGCTTAAAATTTTTAATTTTTCAATGAAATACTTTTAATCTTCTCAATTATTCCAGGAAATGAATTTAAAACAATATCCATATTTTCAATATCAAAACTATTAGCATAAAAAACGAGGTCTTTACCAAAATCTCCTAAAATGTTTAACGAATTATTATTCCCAAAATTTTCAATCTGATTTCCAAAATTCATAATTTCATTAACAAAATGATTTTTTTTAACTAATTTCCATTTTGGAATAAATTTTTCCTGCAATTCATCAATTATACCGGGAAGTTCTTTAAGTACTTTATCTGATAATTTATCCAAATCAAAATCATACGTTGTTATTTTTGATTTACCAGAATCGGCTTGTACTTTATATTTCAGGTATTTTGATAGTTCTTTGTACAGGTCGGATATTTGAATGGGTTTTGATAAAAAGCTGTTAAAGTCGTTCTCAATAATCTTTTTTTTGTCCTCTTCCATAGCAAAAGCCGTAAGAGCAATAACTGGAATTTCAGAAATAACTTTATTGTTTCTGATTTTTTTAATTGCCTCGTAACCATCTACTACCGGCATTCTTATATCCATTAAAATTATATCTGGTTTAAATTGTTCGGTTTTAGATATACATTCCTGACCATCCTTTGCCTCAATAATCCTGATATTTGTTTTAAAAAAAATTTCTTTAATTAAGTTACGGTTAGTTTCAACATCATCAGCTATCAGAATTGTTGCCTTGTTAAATAAAAATAATGAATAATCAAAAGTGTCATCTTCCACAGGTTTAGGTTTTACTAAAGCTACAGAAATATTATGTAATATAATTTCAAATTTACTTCCTCTACCTACCTCACTTTTAAGTATAATTTCTCCTCCCATCATTTCAATCAATCTTTTGGTAATTGACAGTCCCAGTCCTGTACCACCATAAGTACGTGCACTCTGTCCATCCTGCTGATTAAATGCTTCAAATATTTTTTCTCGTGATTCTTCCGGTATGCCAATCCCTGTGTCTTCAATAGTAATTATCAAATCAAGACTACTTTTATCTTTATCAATAAATATTTTTCTAACAGACAGCTTTACATAACCTTTTTCTGTAAATTTAATGGCATTACCGATTAAATTAAAAAGAACCTGTCGTAAACGGATTTCATCTAAAACTATGCTTTGGGGTATATCATCAGCAATTTCAATTTTAAATTCCAATCTTTTTTCCTTTAATTTGATTAAAAAAATCTGCTTTATGTCATTAAAGAACTTATACGGATTTACCGGTTCGTAATGAATATCTAATTTACCTGCCTGAATTTTAGATAAATCTAAAATATCATTAATTAGCGACAATAAACTTTTTCCACTGGATTTGATTGATTCAAGATAAGCTTTTTGCTTTTTATCAGTTATTAAAGTGTTGAGCAGATCGGTAAATCCTATTACAGCATTCATGGGTGTTCTTATTTCATGACTCATATTGGCAAGAAATAAACTTTTTGATCTGTTTGCTGCTTCAGCTTCTTCTTTGGCTTTTCCAATCTGGATGTTTTTTTCTCTAAGCTCGGCATTTACTTTTCGTAACATTTTTTCCGAATCTTTTAAAGCATTCTCTACTTGCTTTCGTTCACTTATATCTTCAACAACACCATCGTAATAAAGAACCTTACCGGTTTTGTCACGGGCTAACCATGCACTTTCACTAATGCAAATCTTTGTTTTATCATATCGTTCCCATTCCGCTTCCATTCCAATTATTACCCCTTCTTTTTCTATTCGTTTCTTAAAAATATTGCGTGGAAAGTCATATTCTTCAAGATCAGTTTTAGCAAGAACTTCAAAAGAAGGATATTTCAACATTTTGACAAGTGCAGGATTAGCAATAATTATCTCTCCTTTAGGTGTAGTACGATAAATACCAACAGATGCATTTTCAAAAATACTACGGTATCGTTCTTCACTATGCATAAGTTCATCAAGCAGTTTTGATAATTTTTCTTTTTGTTCAGTTATTTGCTTGTTTTTAACCTGTAAAATTTCGTTTGATTTATGTTTAATCTTATACCTGTTTGAAACTACTTTAAATAATATTAATGCAGAAATAATTATAATTAATAAAATAATTATCATGGAATTACGAATATAACGCCCACGGTCAATTTGTAAATTTTGAATTTCACTTCTATTTCTTAATATTTCATTTTCTCTTTCTCTTTTTTCGGTTTCATATTTTAATTGTAATTCGGTTAATTGTTTATGCCTTTCACTATTAAACAGTGAATCCTTTAGAGATTCAAATTGTTTATGATAGTCTAATGCTTTTTTATAATTTCTAAGTTTTTCGTAAATATTTGACAAGTTCCCATAACATCTTTTTATCTGGTCTTTGAAATTAATATCCCTCGCAGTTTCCAAACTTTTTTCTGTGTAATCAACGGCTTTTGAATAGTTTCCCAAATTATAATTTATTAAACCCAACTCATATAAAGTAATTGATATTCTTTTTCTATCACCTACTTCTTCTTTAATTTCTAATGCTCTTTTTTGAAAATCAAGTGCTTTATCATAATCACCCATTTGATTAAATACCTCTCCAATATTACTTAAAGTAATAGATGTTAGTTTTTTATGACCAATCTGCTTTAATAATTCATTAGCATTATTATAATAATTTAACGCTTTATTATATTCTTTCTTTTTCAGATAAATATCACCAATATGAAGAGTTAAGTTAATAATGTTCCATGTTTGTTCTGTTTTTTTATAATAATCTATTGATTTACTAAAATATTCAAGTGAATTATCAAGTTTATCCCAATCTAAATAAAGCACGCCAAGACTGTTATAAACACCGGCAATTCCTGCTTGATCATTGTCTTCTTCGAAATAACTCAAAGCATTCTGAAAACAATCAAGGGCTTTCTCATAATTACCGTAATTAGCCAATATTGCTCCTATATCTTTTAAGCAAGTAGCTGTTCCATTATTATTTTCTAACTCTTTATACAGAGTTAACGCAGCTTCAAACTTTTCATTTGCTTTATCGTATTTACTCCAGTCGTAATAATTTCTGCCAATATTAAAATAAGCATCTGCAATTTGTATTTTTTCATTTTTTTTATTGACAATTTCTAAAATTTTATTATTAATACTTTCTGCTTTTCCATATTCACATAATTGATTATAAGAAAACCCCAGATTCTTTAGTGCAATTAGCTCCTGTCCCTCTAAATTATTTTCTTTTGCCAAAAGTAAAGCTTGCTCTCCATAATCTACCGACCTTTCATAATCAGTCTTACGGTATTTATATGCAAGTTCATTTAATATTTTTATTCTATCAATAGGCTTTAAAGTTATTGAATCGCTAAGATTTTTTTCCATGCTATCAATCTCAATATCTATATCATCAGGCAATCCAAAAGATGTTATCCCTATAGTAAATAACATTAATAAAAGAAATATTTTTTTCATTATAAAAAGTTTAATTTTCAATTATCATTTTAACGATTTTATTTTATTAAGCATATCAGGAAAGGCACTTAAAGCAATATCCATATTTTCAATATCAAAATTATCAGCATAAAAACTTAGTTCTTCTCCGTATTTTGAAAGAATATGAATTGAATTTTTTTCACCCATTTTATTTATTTGGTTTCCAAAATCAATAATTTCATTAATAAACCGGTTTTTACAAAGAATTTCCCATTTTGGCTTTAATTCCTCTTCAATCTTCCGAATAATATCAGGAAGAATATCTTTTGCTTCGCTCGTAAGTGTTTCATCATATATTATTTTTTTGTCCTGCACCCCGGCAATTTTAATTTCGGGCTTTACATAAGATATTGAAACATTCTTCAGTGTAAACTCAAACACACTTCCTTTATTTTCTTCACTTTGTAACGTGATTTTCCCACCCATAATTTCAACAAGTCGTTTTGAGATAGTCAAGCCCAATCCCGTACCACCATATTTTTTGATATTCTGACCTTCTTTTTGCATAAAAGCTTCAAATATTTTTTCCTGCTGTTCCAATGGGATTCCAATGCCGGTATCTTCAACACTAATCAACAGATCAATTTTAGTTTCATTTTTATCCTGATTAATTTTTTTAGCCGAAAGTTTAACATATCCTTTTTCGGTAAATTTCAATGAATTACCTATCAAATTAAATAATACCTGCCTTAACCTGATTTCGCTTAACATGAGAACTTCGGGTAAATCATTATCAACCTCAATTAAAAATTCCAGTTTCTTTTGATTTATTTTTAATGAAAAAATTTGTTTTATTTCAGTAAATAATATTTTTAAATTAACCGGACCATATTGTAATTCCATTTTCCCTGCTTCAATCTTTGACATGTCTAAAATATCATTAATCAATGTTAACAAATTTTTACTGCTTGATTTAATTGACTCAAGGTATAATTTTTGTTTCTTATCAGTTATCAATGTTTTTAAAAGGTCGGTAAATCCTATTACGGCATTCATAGGCGTACGTATTTCATGGCTCATATTTGCCAGAAAACGGCTTTTAGCTTTGTTTGCCTCTTCAGCATCTTCTTTTGCAATTAATAATTGATCGGCATATTCTTCTATTCTCCGGCGGTCTTGCTTTATTTGTTGATTTTTTAGTGTAAGGATTTCATTGGTTCTTATTTTGGTTAAATAACGTCTGTAAACAACAAACAATAATACTAAAATCAATGCAACGATTATAATAAGTAAGTAACTGAATTTTCGTTGTTGCGAAAGTGTTATTCCCTGAATTTCATTGTTTTTCCGCAATATCTCATTTTCTTTTTCCTTCTTTTCTGTTTCGTATTTTGTTTGAAGTTCTGATATGGTTTTATTACTTTTTTCATTAAAAATACTGTCTTTTTCTATGGCATAAAGCTCATAATATTCAAGAGCTTTTTCATAATTTTTATTCAATGAATAATATTTTGATAATTTTTCATAACCATCTTTTATCAGTTCTTTTGCCCCGATTTCAATGGAAATGTCAAGTCCTTTTTTCATATATTGAAAAGCAAGAGAATAATTCTTTATCTTCAAATAAAGACTTCCAATACTAAGGCATGTATTTGAAATTCCCCATTTGTCACCTGCTTCTTCTTTATATTGCAGGGCTTGCTGAAAATATTTCAGAGCATCATTATAATTATCTTTTTCTTCATACACTTTTCCAATATTATAAAGAGCTATTGCTATTCCCTTTTTATTGCCTATTTCTTTTTTTATTTTTAATGAACGCTGATGATAATCCAAAGCTTTATCATATTTGCCGAGTTTATTATAAATAATCCCAATATTATTTAGTGTGGATTCCATTCCTTTTTTATCATTGAGTCTTTCTTTAATTATTAATGATCTGGAATAATACTCAAGAGCTTTGTTATATTTGGATAAATCATCATAAATGTTTCCGATATTATTTAATGAGCTTGCCATACCTTTTTTATCTTCAAGCTCTTCTCTGATTTTTAATGATTCATGATAATTTTCAAGAGCTTTATCATAATTACCGAGCTTATAATAACACGCTCCGATATTATTAAGATAACCGGCAATATATTTTTTATCGCCTTTTTTGCGATAGATATTCAACAGTTGATTATAGTATTCAAGGGCTTTTTCATAATTACCGAGATAATGATTAGAAACACCTGCTTTTGCAAGAGCTTCTAATTCTCCGGTTTCATAGTTTATAAATTTTGAGAGATTTAATGCCTGCTTAGCATATTCAACAGCTTCTGCCGGAAAATTTAAGAGATTTAATTCGGAAAGCTTAATTAATACCTGAACCTTTTTTTCTCCTTTAACTGTTTCCAATACATTTTTAAGACTGTCAATTTTTATCTGTTTATCAGCGAAGATATCAGATGAAGATAAAATAAAAATAAAAATGAATAGTAAGATTTTTTTCAATGGAATACTTTGCTTTAATTTTTAACAAAGATATAAAAATTTGGCTAAAAAATATTTTGCCTAAAAAATTCCAAGAACAGAAGAAACTTGTCATGAATTTTTATCAACTTTGTAATTAATTAAAAATATAACCAGATGAAACGTCCATGATTGATTTAAAACACACAAGAGTATGATTATATAATGAAATTCGAAATTCGAAATTTGGAAAAAACTTATTTTAACTGCCTAATTTCAAATATCCAAACTTGTCCGTATGGATTTCTAATTTCCGAACATGAATTTTCCTAAAAATTATAAGTAGCAGAAAATAAATTAACTACAAAAATATAACCTGATGAAAACACTCCATATTATTCGCCATGCAAAATCAGCATGGGATCAACCCGGGTTGTCGGACCATGACAGACCATTGTTAAGAAAAGGTGAGAAAAGAACAAAAAAAGTAGCTGATTATCTTTTGAAGAATAAAATTACTATTGACCTGATTATTTCAAGTTCGGCAGTAAGGGCTTATGAAACTGCTAAAATAATTGCAAATACAATAAATTACCCTATTGAAAATATTAAAGTTGAACCGAGAATTTATTACGCCG
>JAUXFX010000064.1 GCA_030622635.1 Bacteroidota bacterium | reverse complement strand
TTTCTTTTTTATTAAATAACAAATTACATCCCGAAAGCTTTCGGGACCAAAATACAAATAAATCTCAATATTCAAAGCTGTTTTGAACATACATCCACCCATACGGGTGGGCTGACTGAAATCTTCATTGTATCATTTTTTTTCGTTCAATTAAAATAATGTAATAAGGTTGGGCTGTTTGGTATTTATTTGTTATTTGTTATCCATACGGACAAGTTTTGGTGCTTTATTTCAAAATTTGTCTGACTTTATGGACAGTCGCTAATTAAACAACCCCCATGTCCATCATTGAATTTGCTACCTTTAGGAAGCCAGCAATATTAGCTCCTTTTACATAATCAATATACCCATCTTCTTGTTTTCCATATTTGACACAGGCATCATGAATACTATTCATTATATGATGAAGCCTATCATCCACTTCAGAAGCAGGCCAATTCAGTTTCATCGAATTTTGTGACATTTCCAAACCTGATGTAGCAACACCACCTGCATTAACAGCTTTGCCGGGACCATACAAAATTTTGTTTTCCTGGAACACTTCAATAGCTTCGGGTGTTGAAGGCATATTAGCACCTTCTGCCACACAAATACAACCATTTTTAATTAGATTATCAGCATCCTCTTTATTAAGTTCATTTTGAGTAGCACACGGTATAGCAATATCGCATTTTACTTCCCACGGACGTTTACCCTGGTGAAATTGAGCACTTGGAAATTCATAAGAATATGGTTTTACAATATCCTGATTTGATGCTCTTAATTCAAGCATATAATCAACTTTTTCATCTTTTATACCATCAGGATCACAGATATAACCATCGGGTCCTGAAAGTGTAACAACTTTACCACCCAACTCGTTAATTTTTTGTACTGCTCCCCATGCCACATTTCCAAAACCGGAAACAGCAACGGTTTTTCCTTTAATTGTATCATTTTTAGTTTTTAACATCTCTTCCGTGAAATAAACCGTACCAAATCCTGTTGCTTCGGGTCTGATCAAACTACCACCCCAATTTAATCCTTTTCCTGTTAAAACACCTTTATGTTCATGGGTTAATTTTTTATACATTCCGTATAAATATCCGATTTCTCTACCGCCAACACCAATATCACCGGCAGGAACATCAGTTTCCGGACCAATAAGCTTCCATAATTCAAGCATAAATGACTGGCAGAATCTCATAATTTCAGCATTGGATTTTCCTTTTGGATTAAAATCAGAACCACCTTTACCACCTCCCATCGGAAGTGTTGTTAAGCTGTTTTTAAATATTTGTTCAAAACCTAAAAATTTTAATATACTTAAATTCACACTCGGGTGAAATCGCAGACCACCTTTATACGGACCAATAGCATTGTTAAACTGAATCCTGTATCCGATATTTACATGAACTTTTCCGGAATCATCAACCCAGGGCACCTTAAAAGTAAATATTCGATCGGGTTCAATAATTCGTTCAATAATTCCTGCTGATTCAAATTGAGGATTTTCATTAACTACATCTTCGATTGATTCTAAAACTTCACGAACAGCTTGCAAATATTCAACTTCTCCGGGATGTTTTTTCTCAAGGTCAATCATTAATTTTTCTAAATTCATATTATTATGTTATTTGATTGTTAATAAATGTTTTATAAATAATCGCAAAAAAATATTTGGCAAAAATATATTATTTTAATATGATTATATTAATTTATATAAAAAATATTTTTTAACCCGATTAATTCACAAACAAAGATAATTTCAATGTGAATTAATCTGAATATTCAGACTTAAATATCACACCTAAATTCTTCTTTCCGTCAATTAATATTTTCATTGGTTTTTCAAATCTTAGATGCTTAATAAATTCATCTTCATATAATGGTTTGAATTTTGACAAATAATCTAAATCATAATAACCGTCGTTGATGTATGGATTAATTGTAAAATATCCTACGCTAAAAGATGTCAGGTTTTGAAAAAAGTGCGTTCCCTGGCTTGGGTCAATTCTGTAATTCTCCAAACCTGATTCAACAATAACTCTTGCACCTGATATTTGCGCCCATTTAACCGGAATACCAAGACAAGGGTCAAAAGAACCCCATCTTCCAGGTCCTACCAGAACGTAATTTCTTTTTTCTGCAATTAATTGTTCATTAATATTTCCGATTTTTACTGCAATATTGGGGTTTTCCATTGAATTAAACGAATCAGGTTTAACATAAACAAAGTCATATATATTATCAATTACTCCATTGCCTAATGCAATATCTGAATAAATAATTGTTTTATCTAATTGTATTTTTTCAATTTTTACATCAAAAGTTTCTTTATTTTCAACTATTGGCCGTATTTGTAAGAAATTAAAAATCTTAGGTTGTCCCTTGGGAGTGTCTAAGTTAACCGCAAATTCAATTTCAACAGGATCATTCATTTCTTTTTGACTGATATCCAAAATGTCTTGCAATATTTCAGCTAAAGGAAATACATTATGATTTAAGATATTTGAAAAGGTTATTAATTTTTTTCCATCATAATTTACACCATCTCTTATCATATTATTTTCAAAATCATAAGTAGAAGCCACATATTTAAGTGTATGATCTTTTTCAGCCTCATTTATTCTAAGTTTCAATATATTCATACCGTCGTCAGTAGATGGTATAAAGCTGTTTTTTTCCAGATTAAGTGCATAAAATTGTTTTTGAGTATCTCTTAATGCCATATCAGGTGAGGAAAGCTGTAATACTTTTTTCGGATATTTTGGTGAAAATCGTAAATTTACTCCACCCTCAACAATATATTTACCTAAGCCAAGTGCAACGTTTGCAATGCCATCTTCGGGTTTTTCTGGAGATATGGGATAAAAATTTAATGATCTTGCAACACCGGAAATTACAGGATAAAATTTATTTCCATATTTTGTGCCGCATACTTCCTGAATAACTATTCCCATTTTTTCTTCATCAATAATATTTGAAATAGCTTCTAAATATGCTTTACTATCCTTGAAAAAAGTAGAAGCATATACACATTTTATTGCATAACTTAATTGTTGTAAACATAGCCTTTCGTCCGATTTGATATTTGGGATCATATAAGTTGAATAAACTCCTGCAAAGGGTTGATAAAGTGAATCTTCTAATAAACTTGATGACCTGATTGCAATTGGTTTATTTATTACTGATATAAATGCTAACATATCTTCATGAATGTGAAAAGGAAGCCCGGCTTTAATAAACCGATTTAATATTTCTTTATCACTTGCACCGGATAATGCAATTTTATACAAATTATTATCCTCCATAAATTCATCAAAGACATCAACTCCAATTGTTAAGGTTCTTGGTATTGTGATAATTGTATCTTTGAACTTATTCAGTAAATTATTTCGTTTAATAAGCGAATCAACAAAAGCCAAACCTCTTGCTTTTCCACCGATTGAACCTTCGCCTATTCGGGAAAAATGTAAATATTCGTCATAATTATCCTTTTGAAATTTTGCAATAACACCTCTTCCTTTATTAAGCCTGAAATCGGCAATTGTATCAAAGATATATCTTCTTACTTCGTCCAAATCATTAAAGTCTTCACGTTCATAACTTTTAAAAGTTTCAGCAATTGAAAATAATGCTCTTGCATACAACCACTTAGAAATGTAATTTCTATCAAGATGTGATATAAAAGTTTCGTCAGGAATATCAAATAACTTATTTTGCAGGGCTTTAAGATCTGAAATACGTACAATTTCTTTATTATTTTTAGGATGATAAAATACTAAATCGCCAAAAGCAAAATTTTGAAAAATAAAATTACGTAATTCTGTTGATAGTTTCTTAGAATTTTTATTTAAAAACCCAACGTTAAGTTTTTTTGCGATTTCTTCATTTTCAGCTTCTGATGATTGTAATAAAATAGGAATTTGCTTATCAATACTTTTTATCTTTTTACAAAGTTTTATTCCTGCTTGCGGATCCATTTTGCCATTTCTATTATATCCGATATCCGAAATTATACCTAACAAATTGTTTTTGTATTTTTCATATAAAATTAATGCTTCTTCATAAGTAGTTGCCAGAAGAATTTTAGGACGTCCTCTCATTCTTTGCATCTGCTGATGCATATTAAGACCTTCTGTCATAAATTTTTTAGATTGTTTAAAAATAATTTTATAAATATTGGGTAAAAAACTTGAATAAAACCTCACGGAATCCTCAACTATAAGAATTGCCTGAACACCAACGTCTAATATATCATGTTCAGCATTCATTTTATCTTCAATAAGTTTAACTATTGCAAGTAAAATATCTGCATTACCAAGCCAGCAAAAAATATAATCTATTTCTTTTAAATTATCTTCATAAAGTTTTAATGTAACCTTACGTAAGAATGGAGTTAATACAACAATTGGTTTGTCAGGGTATTTATTTTTAATAATGCTTGTTAATTCAAAAGTATCAATATCGCCATCACTCAGCATTATAATTATCAGATCTATGCTCTCTTCCTCTAAAGTTGCAAAAGCCTGCTCCGAAGTTGAAACCAGAATGAATCGTGGTGGATACCTTAGATTTAATGAAACATATTCATCAAAGATCTGCTCATCAATTCTTCCATCTTCTTCAAGTATAAATGCATCATATTTACTTGAAATAAGTAAGATATGATAAATTCTTTTCTTCATCAACTCATTAAAAGAAGTTTCGGAATAATTATGTTTTTTTGCTTTATAGGTATCTGTGTTCATTTTATTATTTTTAAATTAACATCGAATATTTTTTATATTAAAACTCTAACAGCATCAGAGGGATTGTTTAAATCAAATTTGATTATAGCTAATTCTTTACCATTGTAAGCAGCTGAAAATGCATACGTTCTGCCAATTTTTTGTTGCCATTTTCCTGTAATTTGCGATGATTCATGTATATGTCCATGAAGAGTTACCATTGGTTGTTTTTCTTCAATAAATCTTTTTATTGCAATGCTACCAACATGAACATCTAATGGAACAAAATCAATCATTTGACCATCAAGTGCCGCTCTATCTAAATTTGTTTTATATGGTGGTGAATGAAATAAAAATACCGAATTAGAAAGATCATCATTATTAACTAATTTATTAAGTTCTTTTTGTATTGTAATATATTCAATTTTTTCATTATTTTGAATTGTTCTAAATCCTTCTGTTGGAGGAACACAGCCGGGATCAACATATCTTGAAACATCATAGCGTTCCCAATCTTTTAATAAAAAAGGCGTAGGAGGAACATAAGCAAGTCCATAAATGTTATATTTTTTATATCCAACTTTCTTATTATGAATGTATTTAAACACACCTTTTTTTTCAGCTTTAATTATTTCAGATTCATTAATTCCCGGATCATCATTTCCTAATATTAAAAACACTTCAGGATAATAATTACCTAATAATTTTTTAATTTCAATAAACTTATTAACAAGGTAATCATTTACAAAATCGGAATATTTTTTATCAAATGCCAATCCGGAAGGTAAAAGGTCTCCTCCAAAAAATACTAATTGGGGTTTTTCAGTTTTTATCTCCTTAAATAATTTTTCGTACTTATTAATATTACCATGAATATCAGAAACAAAAAAGCAAAGACACATTTTTCAGAATTATATTATTAAATCATAATTGTTCATTTAACATAAGCAAGCGAGCAGGATCGGTAGCTGCATTAATCATAACAGCAAAACTCGTTTTTTTTGCAATCTCCTCATCTGTTATCAAATGAAGATCAATTAATCCTTCATCAATCATATATCCTGTTTTGATATAGTTCATTTCAGCAAGGCAATAACTCCACCCTTCTATCCATGCTTTAAGTTCTTTTTTTTGACTTTCATTTCCTTTAAAGTGCACTAAAAGATCAATATCACTTGCTGGTCCTGCATTAGCATTTTTCGTACTGCCAATGACATAAATTGCTTTGACACCAAATTTATTTGCATCAATCTTTTTAGAAATAATACTTACCATATTTAATCTCCATTTCCAGTGTTCATCAGAAGCCGGTGATAAAATAATATTTAACTCATCATCTGTATTATGTTTTTTCGAGGGTGATTTCAGGTAATTTAATGTTTTAATTAATTTTTTATGAAAAATATAATTGCTGAGCCTGTCAGCAATATTATTTAATAATTTTTGTTCTTCAGGAAGAAACTGACTGTTATTCAACAATCTTATTAATTGTGTGTAAAAAACCTGAATTTTTCCAACAATATTATTATCTATTACAATATCTGCATTTTGAAACCATTCAGTTTCTTTAAAATTATCAGATTTATATATTTCCCCTTCATAAATTATTTTTACTTCACAAACAGTAGTATATTGCCATCCTTGTGGTATTATTTCGGTTAGTTTTAAAAATATATCTTCAATATCTAATTTATTATCTTTAAGTAATTCTTCTACCTGATATATACAATTTAATTCCTTAACTCTTTCTTGTAATTTTGTAAGCACTATATTCATTTTTTTATATTTAATATTTTTTTCCTTGAATTATTAATCATAGGTAATTACAGAAATTCTTTTTTTGCCATCCATTCTTACTTTTAAAGGTTTTGCAAATTTAATATGTTTAAAATAATTTGTTTGGTTTATTATTTCCTGTTTTTTCAAAACATCCCATTCAATATAACTTTTTGATAATTCGGGCTGAACTGAAAAATACCCAACATTCATTGTGGTAACATTATGAAAAAAATGAGAACCTGATGATGCATCCAATGGGTATCCTTCAAGACTTGTTTCAACAATAATTTTTGCATTCGAAATTTGAGGCCAATTCACGGGGATACCTATCCATTTATCACGACTGCCCCATCTTCCGGGTCCGATCAATATATATTTTTTATTTTGTTTTATCATTTTAGCATTCAGGGCTTCAATTTCTCTTGTCATTTCTTCTGTTTCTCTCTTATCAAATAAATCCCTGTCAACATAAATTATATCACAAATATCCTTAATAATACCATTTCCCATTCCTTTTTCGGAGTAAAGCAGAATGCTATCTTTACTTATTTTATCCATATTAATATTATAATCCTGTGCACTTCCTAATAACGGCTTAATCTGTAACAAATAAAATGTTGCTTTATTTTGACTATCTTTATTTAAATCAACAGCAAACTCAATTTCAACCGCTGAGCCAAGTGCTTCTTTAACAATATCCAAAACTATTTCAATTGTTTTGGCAAGAGGAATATAATTATACTTTAAAATATTTACAAAATTAATTATTCTTGGTCCGGGTTTATTTATTCCCGGATAAATTACGTTATTACCAGGATCATAAACTGAGGCGCAATGACGAAGTGTTCCTTGTTTTTCAGCAACATCAATATCTGATCGTGCTAAGCCGGCTGTATCTCCTTCCAGTAAATTAACATTTTTCTTATTCAAATCAACAGCAAAAAACTGAACCTGTGAATTTTTATATTGGTCATTTGGTGTATTAATTTCAGTTGCAGGATATTTTGGTGAAAATCTGTATGCTTTTTCACCTTCAACAACATATTTTCCAAGCCCGAGGGCAGCAACTGCAAAACCTTCTTCGGGTTTCATGTGTGCAAACGGGTAATAATTATACGACTGTGCAACACCGCTAATGTGAGGATAAAATAAATTATCATATTTATTACCAACAACTTCCTGAATTATCACTGCCATTTTCTCCTCTTCAATTTTATAATTTATTGCCTGGATATACCCGCGCGCAACAGGAGAATATATTGATGCGAAAACCAGTTTAATTGCATCCATAACCTGCTCAAGCCTTTCTTTTATATCAGGGTGATTGTTGGGCAACAAATAAGTTTCAAAAATACCTGCAAACGGCTGCATTAATGAATCTTCAAATAATCCGGAAGAACGGATAGCTATTGGTTTTTTTATTTTACGAAGTAAAATTTTCAGTCTTTTAATTAAAGTATCTGTTAATTTACCATTTAAAAATATATGTTTGATTTTTTCATAATCCAATTCAGATAAAATTTTTTCTTGTAATTTATTTCTGATAATAAAATATTCATACTCCTCAATTCCAATTACAGATGTTTTAGGTGCGCAAATATTAATATTAGGTACATGTTTTGAGAAATCATAGTTATATATTAATGTATTGATAAAAGCCAGTCCCCTGCCTTTACCACCGAGTGAACCTTCTGTAAGACTAACGATATTACTTTCATCAAGGATCGCTGATTCCTCAAATGGTATGATTTTACCTTTGTTTTGCTCATTTCTGAATTTTTGAATAACATCAATTAATACTTCGCGTATTTTCTGAGGACTTTCAAATTCGCTTGATTTACGCGGATTTAAGATTTTTGCTGCCTGTATCTCGCCCCTTGCCATAAGCCAAAGTGAAAAATTATCTTTTTTTGCATGATATAGAAGTGATTCATCAGGAATAGTTCTCAGATGAGTTTCAAATTCTTTCAGTGATTTTGCCACTCCAATCTGACGTCCGGTATTGTCTCTGTAAATAAAGTTGCCAAATCCTAAATGATATGTAATAAAACTTTGAAAATCCTGAAGTAATGTATCGGAATTTTTATTTATAAAGGTTGATTGTAATTTATATGCTTTCTCAGCATTTTCTATATTTGACGATTGTATAATTGTAGGTAACCCTTTTATTTCTTTTTTAACGAGTTTTATTAATTTGAAACCTGCATCACTATCCTGTTTACCATCTTTTTCATATTCAACATCAGTAATAACACACAGCATGTAATCTTTATATTTATTTATTATGTTAATCGCACCTTCGTAAGTTGAGGTTAATATTATTTTAGGACGCGCCCTCATTCTCAATACCTTATATAATTCATCCGTACTTACATCTTCAATTATTCTTTTTGTTTGCTCCATTACTGTTTGATAAAGTAATGGAAGATACCGGCTATAGAATTTTGGTGAATCTTCAACTAATAAAATCACTCTAACCAGCCCAATTGTGGTATCATTTTCAATATTTATATTGTCTTCAACAAGCTTTATCATTGCGAAGAATATCTTTGAGTCACCATTCCAAACGAATGTCTTGTCAACATAATCCAGCTTTTTTTTATTGCTTTCAAAAAATTCAATATCTGTATTGTTATTCAGTAAAAAGAAAATCGGGATGTATGGAAATTTTGCTTTAATTTTTTTGCTTAATTCAAGAGACATTTTTTTATCAGTTCCTATCATAAAAATTATCAGGTCATAATGTTTTGTGCCAAGTTGCTCAAAAACTTCATCATAAGTTGAAACACCTGTAATACGCGGAAGTGATGTTAGATTAAGCTGATGATACTCACCTAAAACATGTTCCGAGAACCTGCCTTCTTTTTCAATGCTGTAAGCATCATAAAGATTTGCCACCAAAAGTATTTCCTTAACCTTGAAGGGCATAAGGTCGTGGTAAATATCACGGTTATAATTATTTTTATTTAAAAACCGTTGAAGTAATTGACGGTTTGTAATTTCGCATTTATTCTTTTCTGATTTTGATACGTCAATTTCGTATTTATAACCTATTTTTTTTAGAGCATCTTTTCCTTTAATGCTGTTCAAATACCCTGTTATCAGATTCGTAATATTGGTTATAAGATCGCGTTCTTCATTAAGAAAGGGACCTTCATCGAATTCTTGAAAATCTTTTAAAT
Organism: Bacteroidota bacterium; assembly: GCA_030622635.1. Taxonomy (GTDB): domain Bacteria; phylum Bacteroidota; class Bacteroidia; order Bacteroidales; family JADFUO01; genus JADFUO01. Next base: position 5,010 of record JAUXFX010000064.1, on the reverse strand, counting down.
AAAAGACTTCAATTTTACCGGTTTTGTTATCAATAGTCTCGAAATCCTGGCTCATCATCCGGTTTGTTTTTTTAAACCCCGGTGATCTATATTCTTTTCCGTTAAATGTTATTCTTGCAACCGTATATTCAGGATACTGCCAGGCAGATGGTAAAATCAGGCATATTTGCTGAAGCGTTTCATCAACTGGCTGATTTGCTTTTAATATACTTGTAGTTTTATTTATAGCAGCTAATTCCTTTAAACGTTCAAGACTCTCATCTTTCAATTTTGGAATATTATTTTTTGATTTAATAATTTCTTTCATCATTCAAAATTTATAAATATTAAGACTATAAAATTATAACAATTTTACGACATAATAATCTAAAAAATTAAGGCATATAAAAAAAAGCCGTATTTTCTTGTTTTGAATAAAATATTTTGAGTAATATTGCCAAAATTTTAACATTATTAACCAATTATAAACATATTTTGAAATTATGACAAACAATGCTTATGACCAATTAGTCAATGATTTTATGGCTAAAATTATTGCTAAAAATCGCGGTGAAGAAGAATTTCATCAGGCAGTAAAGGAAGTTGTTGAATCATTAGTTCCTTATATTGAAGAAAATCCTCATTACAAGGAAGCAAAAATCTTAGAAAGACTTGCAGAACCTGAAAGAGTTATTTTATTCAGAATTCCCTGGCTTGATGACAAAGGTGAAATTCAGATAAACAAAGGTTACCGTATTGAAATGAACAGTGCTATCGGACCTTACAAGGGTGGTTTACGTTTTCATCCTACTGTTAACCTCGGTATTTTAAAATTCTTAGCATTTGAGCAAGTATTGAAAAACAGTTTAACTACGCTTCCTATGGGTGGTGGTAAAGGTGGTTCGGATTTTGATCCGAAAGGAAAATCCGACAATGAAGTTATGCGTTTCTGTCAAAGTTTTATGACAGAATTATTCCGTCATATTGGTCCGAATACAGACGTACCTGCCGGTGATATCGGCGTTGGCGGAAGAGAAATCGGTTTCTTATTTGGTCAGTACAAAAGACTTAAGAATGAATTTACCGGCGTTTTAACCGGTAAAGGCCGTGAATGGGGTGGCAGCTTGATCAGACCGGAAGCTACCGGTTACGGAGCTACTTATTTTGCAGAAGAAATGCTGAAGACCAGAGGTGATTCCTTGAAAGATAAAATCGTTGCTATTTCGGGTTCAGGTAATGTTGCCCAATATGCAACACAAAAAGTAACAGAATTAGGTGGTAAAGTAGTTACTTTATCCGACTCATCAGGTTATATTTACGACCCTGACGGAATTGATGAAGAAAAACTTGCATATATTATGAATCTGAAAAATGTTAAGAGAGGAAGAATAAAAGAATACGCTGAAAAATACGGCTGCGAATATCACGAAGGACAACGACCATGGGGTGTTAAATGTGATGTAGCTATGCCAAATGCAACTCAAAACGAGATAAATGAAGATGAAGCTAAAATGTTAATTGAAACCGGTTGTATGTGTATTTCAGAAGGAGCTAACATGCCATCTACACCTGAAGCAACTATTGTTTATCAGAATGCAAAAATTCTTTACGGTCCTGGCAAAGCTGCTAATGCAGGTGGTGTTGCTGTTTCAGGTCTTGAGATGTCACAAAACTCATTAAGATTATCATGGACAAGAGAAGAAGTTGACAGCAGATTACAAACCATTATGAAAGACATTCACGAAACTTGTGTTAAATACGGTAAAGAAGATGACGGTTATATTGACTATGTGAAAGGAGCAAATATCGGTGGCTTCGTAAAAGTAGCCGATGCAATGTTAGCACAGGGAGTTGTTTAAGAATATTTTTTAAACAAAATAATTTAACCCTGTCAGGTTTCTTCCTGACGGGGTTTTTTCTTGATTATTTTGTTATTTGTAAAATGTATCATCCTTCCAATTTAAAGATAAAATTCATGAATTTTATTTACATAAATTTTATCTACCGCAATTATTTTAATGTACAACTACAATCTTCTTGCTAACATTATCCTCTTCCCTATGAACCTGTATAAAATAAATCCCTTCAGGATAATCATGTGTATTCAATGTTGTCATTGTGTTTCTGAAATTTTTGTCGAATAACCTTTCTCCACCGGAATTAAAGATCTCAATCCTCTTGATGAGCTTACCTGATTTGATGGTGATTTTATCATGGGTAGGATTTGGATAGATATGAACATCAGGATCAACTTTTGAAACAGGAATTTCATGCATTTCAGTTGTCAAAAAATCCAGGATATAAACACGGTCAGGGCCGGGACTGGGAATAAAACATTTCTGACTTGCATAATCAACGTAAAATTTCCTGGTATGTTCTTTCATGAAATATTCGTGGACGCCATGATATAAATATTTTATTGTATTTACAATCGGATTACCCTGTGGGTCAATACCAATTTGTACCTGGGGATCATTTACAATAAAATCTATTGTGTCCTCAACAATTGCTGTTTCAGGATCAACAACCCAAACATCATATTCTTTTGCTATGTAAAACTTTTTATTAATATTATTAAATTCTACTGACATTCCACCCTCTTCCTCGCCTGTATAAACAGTGTTTTCATAATATGAGTTTCCGCCATCCAAATAAATAATATCAAATAAAGGTGTAAGAAACCAGTAAGCTAGGCAAACTCTTTTGCTGTCATCAGTAAAAGCCATATCAAAAATGTGTGATCCGTTCACGCTTACCTCACTTACCAATTTCATTGTTTCCGTATCTACAATTTTAATAAAGGGATTTTCATTGAATAAAATATACTTACCATCAGGAGATATTTCAGGTTCATATCTATATTCACAATTGAGATAAAATGCCGCATTATCAGTGACTTCCAATTTGGTTACAACAAAGCTGTTACTCCCATCAATATGGATTTTTATAAGTAAATGGCTATAACGACTGTAAGCATAAAAGTACTGTTGATCCGGTGATGGAATAACAATATAATTACGTTCAATATCAAATTCTTTAACAATACTTAAGGTGGACAAATCAAATAATAAAAGGTAAGGACTGTCATATCCTGAAAGAACCAAAAGATCATCGGTTATATTTTTAATAGTGCTTATATGTTCAATATCCAGGATGGTATCAACTTCATAGGTGTTTGCATCTATAATGCTGATATTTCCTGAAAGAGGGTTTCCTGTTATAATTTTCCCGTGATGATTATTTAGAACAGCACTGAATACTAAGTCTGCTTCAGGTTTTTGCCCGCAGAAAATGCTGTCGGTCTTAACAACATTAGCCGGATCAGAAAAATTATATATATCTAAATGTTCGTCTCTTTTAGTTCTCGTAATGTAATAATTGCTTGTATGGTCACATATAACAAAGTCATAGGAAATGGGTGAAATAGCAATTACCCTGTTTAATATTGTTAAATATTGCCATTGTTCGAAGACATAATCCTCTGTTTCAAAGTCAAATATTCGTAATTCGCTGCCAGTGCTTATTATATATCTGCCATCATACGAAAGAAGTTTATTATATTGTGCTTCCATATATTGGTTTAAAGGAATTACTTTATAATCATGACTACTAAAATCGATCAGATAACCATAAGCATCGGATATTAATCCTCCGATTTCTATAAATAATTTTGATCCGTCATCATTTACAGCTAAATTATCCTGCCAGTAATAAAAGAGGGGATTACCACTTTTTGGAATGATCATGGAGTCCACAACATTGTGGGTATAGGAATCAATACAATAAAAGTAAAGTGAATCATTTTTTTGAGCAAAGATGTATAAAGAATCTTTACTTTTCGTTGTGGCCAGGCATGAAGTATATAAGATATTAAAATATTTTTCCATCTCACCAGTAAAGGCATTCAGAATAACAGGGATGTTTCCTCCTGTTTTGAGGGATGCAATATAATTATCATTACCAATGAGCAGAAAATCAGAGTATGTATAAACGCAACGTCCAACCCATCCTTCAGGCATGCATATTTCGCTAATGAAAGGCCAGTAAGTCTGGAATAATTGATTAAAAGCACTAAGACCGTATGCTGCTAAAAACCCCGCTGCTTCTAAGTGTTCACCGTTGTCAAATCCTACATAAATAATAGATTCGTCAGAATTTACTTCCATGACACAAGGTTGATGCTCCACCGGGAAGCTGTTCTCAATAGAATAATCATTAAGGTTTATAATATATACATCATCGGAATAATAACAGCAAACATAAATATGCTGGTCAGTAACTTCCATATCAATAGGTCCTTGGCCAACATAAACAATAGCAAGGGTTTCCAGAGTCTCAGTGTTATAAATAAACAGGTTATTCGTATGATGGTACATAGCAATCAACTTTGTTCCGTCCGGAGAGTATTTAAGTTTATATGGCAAGTCAGCTTCCGGCAGTATTCCCGGTTCAATGGTATCCATCGTTGCTATGAAGTTGTTCTGATTCGTGTTAGAACCATGTTCGAATAATTCTTTCGGAGACAACATATATTTATCTCCAAAAATAACATGTTCGGGAATCTGTCCATCCTTAATATGATGAATATAGTTAGTGTCTGGCAACTTCAGGAAAATTGTAGAAGGTTGACCATTTTTATCATTCATTATCCTGATATCCTGTGAGAATATTAATAATGAATTAAAGCAAAGAATTAGTATGCAAAGTAATTGTTTCATGGTTGGCAAGGATTACTGAATCTAAATAATTCAAGGGGTTTATAATAAAAAAAGAACTAAATTAATTTAATCCTGCGTTCTCGGGATTATTATCTTAACAAAGATACATTTTTTTTTATTTCAAATGAAAATACCCGGAATTTAATTTAGATTTCCGGGTGTATTATTGATAATATTTATTTGTTTTGACGTTTGCATAATGCAATGAAAATGATTAGGCATTACAATCCATTCGTCTAAAACAATACGTTTATGATAGGTTGGTATTTCTGTAAAAAAATCAGATACAATTTTTCCGGCATCGGATAATATC
>JAUXFX010000163.1 GCA_030622635.1 Bacteroidota bacterium | reverse complement strand
CAATGAATTGAATGAGGTTTGCCTGTCCTTCTTTATATTTTTTATTAATAATTTCAAATGATTTAGTAGCACTCAATTTTTCTTGTTTAGCCGCTGTAATTGCTTTTTCAACAGCTTCTACTTGGTAATACAAATCGAGGACCTGTAATTTCACACGGTTTTCCGCCTCTTCATACCCTGTTTCAATAATTTGCTTGTCGATTATTGCCTGTTGGATTTTTGCCTTATTTTGAAATCCCTTGAATAAATCCCAACTTAAAACAAACGAAGCCATAATAAAATCATCATCAGAAGTAAATTTGTATTTTTCTCCCTGAAAACCGTAATCAACAACTGCAATAAGATTTGGAGCTTTATTGGATTTATTCAATTGTAAACTATAATTATTCGCCTTTGCATAACTTTTAATCTTGAATAATTCCTCCCTGTTACTAATTGCATTGTCCTGTGAATATTTAAGATCCTTTTCAAAAGGAGCCAATTTTATTTCATCCGATATCTCAATATTCGATTCAAGCGTCTTGTTCAACAAAAAATTAAAATATGCTTTTGCAGATTTATTATATCTAACAGCTTCGGCAATATTCTGTTCAAGTTTGCTTAGCTCTGCTTTTGAACGGTAAACATTGTCAATTGTAATCTTATCATTAGCAAAAAGCCGTTCGTTTACTCTTATATTTTCTTTCAGCAGTTCGGTTGTTTTATCAGCAAGTTCGAGAAGATGGACTGTTTTCAAATAATTAAAATAAGCTGATTTGATTTCTGCAACTAACTGCCGTTTATATGACTCAACGTCAGCTTTTTCAACATTCGTTAGTTCATTTTTTATTTTTGAATTATAATAAATTTTCGGATTAAACAAGGGCTGAACCAAACGCAGCTTGGTTTCCTGTTCGGTTGGTCTTAAAAAAGGAATAGCTTCATTTTTTGTTTCAGAAATCAATTCATCAAAATTGTTACTTGATGTCAGGGAATTCAAGGTATTGTAAACCGGATGCAAAAGATCAGCAATAGGAAATTCAATCGTACGCCCGCCATCTGCTAACGAGTATCTTGCATTGAGACTCAAATTCGGGAAAAACATTCCTTTTGCTTCTTTCAAAACCTGTATGCTCTTTTCATAAGAAGATTGTTTTTGTTTTAAAGTAAGGTTACTTTTTAATCCTTCCTGAATATATTTTCCCAAAACATTGTTTTGTGCCGAAAGCTGACTTGCAAATATTATAAGTGCTGCGAATGTTAGTTTTATTTTCATTTTATTATTTGTTACTGGTTGCTTATTACTGGTTGCTTGTTACCCATACGGGCTAACTTCGTGTCGCTGGATACTGGTTACCCATACGGGCTAACTTCGTGTCGCTTTTATCTTTATACTCCTCTGCGCCTTTGCGTCTCTGCGTTTAAAGTTTAATTGAACGCTGAGATGCAGTGATGCAGTGATTTTATTATTTAACTATTAAAACTCCTTAGCTTTTGCCTTCATTCCTAATCCCTCTTTTAATAATTTCATACTGACTATAAACAATATCTTCAGCTTTCACACCGGTAAATTCAAGTATTTTTTGTTTAGTTGAAATGAATTGAAGAATGCCGTTGGTTTGTGCCCAAAGAGTTTGAGCCAGAACATTTGCAGGAATATCATCTCTTATTGTGCCGTCTTCTATTCCCTGATTAATAATTTGAATGAAAAATTTCAACGGGTTATCTTCTTTAAAAAAATTCTCACATTTATCTTTAAATTCACAAACCCTACAGTCATTATTTTCGAAATAAACCATTACTCTATAATAATTACTGTAATTGTTTAAAAAAGCAACATAAGTTTTTCCAATTTCCATACAATTTTCAAAACCGGTTTTATTCTCAGAAATCGATTCAATAAACATTCCATTTAATATTCTAATAGCTCTCAATTTTATTTCAAAATAAATTTCTTCCTTGCTTTTAAAATACAAATACAGAGTGCCTTTACTAAGCTCGGCTTCTTCTGCAACTTCATCCATTGTTGAATTGTTTAATCCTTTTTTAAAGAATACCTTTTCAGCAGCATCAATAATATCATTTCTTCGCTGCTCTTTTTCCCGTTCTTTACGTTCTGATATACCCATATCTATTTATTTTACTTTCGTTTATATTATGACCGTTAGTCATATTTTTTACAAAAGTATAACAATATTTTTATTTGTCAAGTATTTTTCTGATTTTTTTATTTAAATATTCTACTTTTGCTAAAAAACAATTTGAAAATAAAAGGTTGCTGAAGAAACTAAAGCAAATCTTATTATACTTGGAACTCATGGAAAAACCGGTATTCAAAAACTCACCGGCAGTTATGTCTTAAAAGTAATTGCAAGTTCACCCATTCCTGTTATCATTGTTCAAAAACGAAAATTTAACAAGGGTTATAATAATATTGTATTTCCGGTTTATGCTTCACATGCTTTTTCACAAAAGATACAATGGGCGATTTATATTGCCAAACAATTTAAAGCCAAAATCCATATTTTCCGTATCAAAGAATCAGATAAAAATATTATAAAAAAACTTGATAAAATTATTAAAGAAACCACCCACTTTTTTAATACAAATAACATTGATTATGAAGTATCCGAAGCATCAAAAGAAGGAAATTTTGCACAGCAAGTTATTAATTATTCTGTTTCAGTCAGAGCAGATTTAATAATGATAATGACTAACACAGACGAAAGATTACCTGCTTTTATTTTAGGGCCATGGGATGAAAAAATAATATTTAATAATTCGCAAATACCTGTTATATGCATTAATCCCCGTGAATCGGAAATTTTTCTCTAAACTCAGAAAAGTAATAATTTTAATTTATTTTTTTAATATTTTTATAAAACATTATAATTCCTTCAATTGTTATCCATACTGCAATAACAATTATTATTATGTTAATTACCTTAAGCAGATTATTTTCTCCAACATGGAAATTTACCTGATTTAAAACAGAAGCCCATAAAGTCACTACAATCATAAATACAGCAGGAATTGCTGTTACCAACCATTTTAAGCCTCCTTTTTTCTTTAAGTATAAAGTTAAAACTATCAGAGCTAAAGTACCAAGAATTTGGTTTATTGCACCAAAAAGAGGCCAAAGCGATAATGCTCCTTTTCCGTCTGCGCCTGATGAAAATGCTAAAAAGATTGCAGTAATCACAACAATAGCAGTTAAAAAATATCTGTTTTTAATAAATTTTATTTTTATTCCGGTAAAAAGCTCCGATAAAACATATCGTTGAATACGAGTTGCAGTATCTAAGCTTGTTCCTGCAAAAGATGCAACAAACACACCCATAATAACAATTGAAATACTTTTTGGAATATAAATGGATTCAATCATATTTGCCGAACCAATAACAAAAGCACTGATTTTAGAGCCAAGTCCTATGGCTGCGGTCCATGAAGCATAGTGGTTATTCCATGCCTCAATGCCAAATAATGTTTCACCGCTTGAAGTTTCATATCCCAATCCAATTCCTGCTGCAACAGCTATAATTACTAATACTGCCAAAGCACTTTCCATTAACATACCTCCATAACCAATAAACAATGTGTCTTTTTCATTACTAACTTGCTTGGATGTTGTTCCTGAAGAAACAATTGCATGAAAACCGGAAAAAGCACCACACGCAATTATTATAAAAATAAATGGTATTACGATTGGAGCTTCTTTAGGATGTACTTGAATAACAGGTGCTATGATATGAAAATCGCTTCCGAAAGAAGAAAATAAAACACCCAAAATTAAGAGTGTCAATGCTATAAGCAACTGATGAGAATTTATAAAATCACGAGGCTGAAGGAGCGTAGTTACCGGTAATACTGAAGCTATATAAGCATATATCAATAGAATTATAGTCCAGCCTCCTGTAGGAGAAATTCCAAATATCTCAGGAAGATTAAATGGTAAATATGCACCGATAATCACAGTAATATACATTAATATAACTGCATAAATGCTCCATATTAAAACATTTTTTCCTTTTTTAAATACAATATAACCCAAAAAAATTGCTAAAGGCACTTCAAACCAGACAGGAAATACAGAGCCGGGATACATATCAAAAATAATTGCAATGACCATTCCCAGTATTGAAATGAATATCCACAATTCAAGAAAAGCAATTATAAAAAATAAATAACGCGTACGATTATTAATATATTTATTAGTAAAATCAGCTATTGATTTTCCTTTATTACGCATAGATACTATTAAGACTCCAAAATCATGAACTGCTCCTATAACAATACTGCCGATAAACACCCATAAAATTGCAGGAAGCCATCCCCATATTATTGCAATTGCAGGTCCGACAATGGGTCCTGTACCAGCAATTGATGCAAAATGATGCCCAAATACAATTTCTTTTTTTGTAGGAACATAATCAAAACCATCATTAAATTCCTTAGATGGAACTTTATTCTGTTTGTTAATTTTGAAAATCCTGTTACCAATGTATTTCCCATAAATTTTATACATTACAATATAACCAACAAACAGAAGAACCATTAATATTAAAGCATCCATAATTTACAATTGTTAATTAAATTTTCATACTTAAAAAAACAAAGTTAAGAATTATTACTTTTGGGGAATAATTTTCAACAAATAACATATAACAAATTTGATATTATTTAAATTTGTAGTTAAAACTTTTTAAAAGTAATAACATATTTATTCAGGTAATATAGTTAATAAGAATAATGAACTTTAAGAAATTTATAAAAATTCTTGGACCCGGTTTATTATATGCCGGTGCAGCAGTTGGTGTTTCTCATTTGGTTCAGTCAACACGTGCAGGAGCTTCTTACGGTTTTGATTTACTGTGGATATTGATCCTTGCCAATGTATTAAAATATCCTTTTTTTGAATTTGCTCCAAGATATGCCATTGCCACCCGCGACAGTCTTATTACCGGATATTACAAAATCGGTAAATGGGCAATAATTGCTTTTACGATTCTCACTTTGTCTACTATGTTTGCCATCCAGGCGGCTGTATCAATTGTAACTGCAGGACTGGTTGCCAATGTGTTCAATCTTTCAATTGACACATTACCTCTTTGCAGTATAATTTTGGGAACAACAATGATGGTTCTCATAATTGGAAGGTACGCTGTTCTGGATAAAATTATAAAATTCATAATAATTATTTTAGCTCTCTCAACAATTATTGCCGTTATTTATGCTTTTAATATTCCCCGTGAAACTCCTCACGATTTACTTAAAGGTTTTGAATGGGCAAACAGAATTGATATTTTCTTCCTGATTGCCTTTATCGGCTGGATGCCAGCTCCGATTGACGTATCTGTCTGGCACTCGCTTTGGACAGTGGCAAAAAGGAAAGAAATAGGTTTTTCACCAACTCTGAAAGAATCATTAATGGATTTTAAAATCGGTTATATCGGCACTGCATTTCTTGCACTCGGATTTTTAACTTTGGGTGCTTTGGTAATGTATGGCGCAGGTGAAAAACTTTCGCCAAACGGAACGATTTTTTCAGAACAACTGATTAATTTATATACTAAAAGTATCGGTGAATGGGCTTATTTTGTTATTGCTATTGCTGCTCTCGCAACAATGTTCAGTACAACACTTACCTGCCTTGATGCTTATCCGAGAGTATTAAAACCTATAACCGAATTGATTTTCCCTGTTTTAAAAAATAATCTCAGAAGTAATAACTGGATATCATGGGTTTGGATTGTAATTCTTGTTATGGGAACATTAATTTTGATAGGATATTTAACAAGCAGTATGCTCTTTATGGTTGATCTTGCAACAACTTTATCATTTGTAACTGCTCCTGTTCTGGCTTTTATGAATTATAAGGTTGTAACCGACAAACACATGCCATCAGAGGCAAAACCAAAATTATGGCTTAAAATATATGCATGGATAGGAATGATCTTTTTAAGCGGATTTACGATTGTTTATATTATATGGAAATTTTTTATTTAGTTAGTGTTTGCAAGAAAACGTCAATAACTTCGTTACGCTCGTTCTTGACGCCTTCTTATCAAACACTGAGTTTTCGTGCAAAGACTAGTTATAAATTTAACGAAACTTGAAACTTGAAACCAGAAACAAGTAACCTTGAACCAATTAAGAATAATTTAACCTAAAAAAAACTAATACCAACATAATTATGATCATCGAAATTATAGAACAAACAATAATGATAACCGGTTTTGTACTGGTAATGATGTTATTGATTGAATATCTAACCGTTCAAACTAAAGGTAACTGGAGTAAAACATTACAAAAATCCACATGGCTGCAGGTTATATTTGCTGCAATAATGGGTATCATTCCCGGATGTTTGGGTGCTTTTGTGGTTGTTTCAATGTATGCTCATAAAATCCTGAATTTTGCAGCTTTGATCACTGTTATGATAGCAACATCCGGCGATGAAGCTTTTGTAATGTTTGCCATGATTCCGGGAACTGCTTTAAAACTAACAATTATCATCTTTGTTATTGCCATTGTAGTTGGTTTCATCTTTAATTTATTAATGAAAAACAAAACATTAATGAAACTACCTGAAAATCATCTTAAATTTCATAAATATGATCCGGATTGTGTTTGTTTTGAAGCTGATAAAATTTTAATGCAATTTAAAAATATTTCATTTCAAAGAGCATTATTAGTCGGTGGCGGATTAATTTTATTAATATTCCTGATATCCGGACAGATTGGACCTCATGAATGGAACTGGAAAAGAATTACTTTTCTAATTGTAACAGCTATTGGTTTATTTATCGTATCAACAGTTCCCGACCATTTTTTAAAAGAACATCTTTGGGAGCATGTTATTAAAAAACACTTCCTGAAAATTTTTCTTTGGACTTTAGGAGCATTTATTGCGATACATATTCTTAATGAATATCTTAATGTTGAAGAATGGATAAAGAGCAACTATTTAATTATATTAATGATTGCAGTATTAATAGGAATTATTCCCGAATCGGGACCACACATCGTTTTTATCACACTTTTTTTAAATGGAACTATTCCGTTCAGTATTTTACTTGCAAACTCAATCGTTCAGGACGGACATGGAGCAATACCTCTTTTAGCCGAATCACAAAAAAGCTTTATGGCAATGAAGCTAATAAATATTTTAGTCGGATTGATAGTTGGTTTTTCAGGATATTTTTTCGGGTTTTAGAAAAGTATTGAAAATAACAAAATTTTCAGTAAAGGATTTAGTCCTCTTGAGGCGGTTAAATTCAACATCTGCCTCAAACTGGGCTTTTCAAGCCGTTTGAAGCTTATTTATTGTGCATTGTTTTTAAATTCAATTCTATCAAGAATTAATCTCTTTTAGATTTCTTT
>JAUXFX010000085.1 GCA_030622635.1 Bacteroidota bacterium | reverse complement strand
TTTGTTATTTGGTGCTTTAATCAAAACAGCTTCTTTATCTCAACACGATCTGGCTTAATAATCCCTTTCTCTGTAATTATTCCCGTAATATATTTTGCCGGAGTTACATCAAAAGCCGGATTTAATGCTTTAGAACCGGGAGAGCAGACAAGAATGGTTTCAATGTTGTTGTTTTTGTCAATACCTGTTTGATATAAAACCTCATCCTCGCTTCTGTTTTCAATAATAATATTTTTACCTGATTTACATTTAATGTCAATAGTAGATGTGGGTGCTGCAACATAAAACGGCACTCCGAATTCTTTTGCAATTATTGCTTTTTCAAAAGTGCCGATTTTATTGGCAACATCTCCATTTTTGGCAATCCTGTCGGCACCGACAATCATCATATCAACCATCCCCTGCGACATCAGATACGCACCGGCATTATCAGGAACAATAACATGAGGAATCCTCCCGTTTTTCAATTCCCATGCGGTAAGTCTTGCACCCTGACTTCTCGGACGCGTTTCATCAACATAAACAAATATTTTTTTTCGTGATTTACGGGCAAAATAAATCGGCGATAAGGCAGTTCCGTAATCAACAAATGCGAGCCATCCTGCATTGCAATGAGTTTCAATACGGGAGCCATCCTTGATTAATTCATTTCCGAATTCCCCGATTTTTCTTGAATCCCGTGCATCTTCATCAGCTATTTTCCGTGCCTCCACCACAGCATCTTCAACCGAAACTTTTCCTGCTTTAAAAACCCTTTCAACTGCATAAAATAAATTCCGTGCAGTTGGTCTTGTAGCTTCAATATCTTCTTTTGCCTGTTCTACATAATTCCAATAATCATTTTCAGGTGCTCCTAAAAATGCCTGTGCCATAGCATACCCTGCAGCAGCTCCGATAGCGCCTGCACCGCGTATTATCATAGTTGTAATAGCAAAACAAGTATCAAAATATGTTTTTGCTTCATGAATCCTAAACTCAAATGGAAGCATGTTCTGGTCAATCATAAAAACCGAAGAACCTTCCATCCAAACAGTTCTGTATACTTTACCTTTAACTTTCATGGTTAAATATTTTTAGTGTCTTATTTTTCATTTTCTTGCATTTTTCCATACGGATTCCCTTTGGTCATTGACAGAAAATCTCAAATAACAAGCATCAAATAACAAATAATAACCAAACTTCAATGTAAGAAATTCCAAACATGCCTTCCGTCAGGCAGGCATTTTGATTTTAATAACGTTTCTAATCATTGTTATTTTGGATTTGTAATTTATCCATACGGACAAGTTTTGATATTTGTAATTTGATATTTGTAATTTCCAGTTTATCTGAGTTAGGTTTAAAAAAATAATTAAAGCAATATTTTAGTCATTTTAAGTATTTCAAATTTTAGTCATTGTTTATTTAATAGCATACCTAACTGTGACTGCTCCCATATCTGCCCAAAAGCCCACATATCCGGCAAAATTTATTGCAGGTTTCCAGTCAATTGAGAAGTTTATCGGAACTTTTTCAAATGTGTATTCAAGACCAATTATTGCATCAGCACCTAAAACGGTGTATCCGCCTGTATGATCACTTTCCCACCAGTAAATATCGTAATTATTTTCTTTCCAAAAGCCCAAATGTGCACCTACTCCATAGTACCAAGTAAGTCCGGAAATATTAAACGCAGGAGTTTCAAATTCATACAATCCGGTAATTATAAATCCTTTCCACCTTGAACCGATAATTCCCTCAATAGCTTGATTTTCATTTAAAAAATGTTTCACAGAAAAACCCCAGTCCAATCCTACACGCAATCCAATGCCGGTTCTGTAATCCTGTGCCATTATGATAAAATTAGCACCAAAAATAAATATTACTATTACTATTAATTTTTTCATACTATATTATTCATAATTTCTGTATTTTAGCTTAAGCACCCAATTCATTTATAGCAATCCATGCCATCAGTCCCATTCCGGTTTCAAGACTTTTTTCATCTACATTAAAATCAGGAGTATGCAAATTTGAAGTAATACCTTTGGTTTTGTTACTTGTTCCCAAACGATAAAAACAGCCCGGCACAATCTGCGAATAATACGCAAAATCTTCGGCAGTCATGCGTAAATCAAGGTCAACCACATTCTCTTTTCCAAGATATTCAACAGCACTTTTAAATGCATTTTCAGTTACAATATCATCATTAATTAAAAAGGGATACCCTTTGTTAATAAATACTTCACAGCTTCCACCGGCATTTTTTGCAATTGATTTGGCAATTTTTTTTATTTGTTCGTGAGCATAGGCTCTCCATTTTTCATCAAAAGCACGGAAAGTACCTTTAATTTCAACTTCGTCAGGAATTACATTGTAAGTGCCATTTGCTATAAACCTACCGAATGATAAAACTGTCGGAGATTTTTTTTCGGGATTAAGACTTATGATTTGTTGCAATGAAATAATAATCTCAGATGCAATCACAACCGGATTTATAATTAAGTCAGGCATTGCAGCATGTCCGCCTTTGCCTTTCACTATCAGCGTAATTTCATCTGTTGAAGCCATATATTTCCCGCTTTTCATACCGATCTTTCCGGCTCCCAGATCGGGATAAACATGCTGACCAATAATAATATCAGGTTTCGGGTTTTCCAGAACACCTTCTTCAATCATAAATTTAGCACCTCCGGGAATTTTTTCCTCTGCGGGTTGAAAAATCAGTTTTACGGTTCCTTCAAAATGTTCTTTTAATTTATTTAAAATTTTTGCAGTACCGAGCAATGAAGAAGTATGAACATCATGTCCGCAGGCATGCATTATACCTTCGTATTTTGATTTATATTCTATATCATTTTTTTCTTTAACAGGAAGAGCATCAATGTCGGCTCTTAAAGCAACTACTTTTGAGCCAGGATTTTTTCCTTTTATCAAACCTACAATGCCCGTCTTAAAAATTCCCTGTTCAAAAGGAATTCCAAATTCTTTAAGTTTGGAAGCAATAAAATCAGATGTTTTGTATTCCTGATTTGACAATTCGGGATACTGATGAATATGTCTTCTGATTTCAATTATTTCAGGGAAGTATTCGGCAGAAAGGTTTTTTATTTTTTGTTTTAGGTTATTCATTGAAAATTAACATATTTTGATTTTCCATTTCCACGGCTTTATAACTTTTCTTTTTTAATTTTTTTCCAACATTATTCAAATCATCCGGAACAAAAGATGTATTTTTTAATTTTGTTTTTTCAAAATCAACATTTTTTGCAACTACTGGAATATCAAAATATTTCATCAAATTCAACCAATCCTTATTCCTGATTGTAACAACTTTATTTAAATAAAAGCTTACCCAAATATCTCCTAATTTGTAATCAGGTTTTGTGTTGGACAATTTTTCTTCCGAAATTTTAACATAATTCAAATCCATTTCAAATCCAATATATTGCCTTCCGAGTCTTTTTGCAGAAATAGCAGTTGTTCCTGTTCCAGAGAAAGGATCTAATACAATATCATTTTGGTCTGTTGTCATTAAAATTATCCGGTCCAACAAATGAATAGGAAGCTGACATGGGTGAGCATCCCTGTTTTTATTATGCTTTATTCTATGAATATCTGTCCAGACATCAGAAATTAATGGACCAAAAGGATGTAAACCATCTTTTTTCCCGCCATAATCTTTTAATAAAAAACCATGTTTTCTATCTCTTTTGTGTGGATATCGTAATTCATAAATTTTTGATCCTTTATTTTTTTTGGTATAAAATAAAATGCCATAATGTGCCGGCTGTAATGATTTGCCCATTGGTGATGTTGGTGCTTCCCATGAAATCCAATGTTTAAAATATGCAAATTTGTTCAGAGAATTGGTAAAAAAGGTAAGCCATTTTGGGATGTTATGTATAAAAATTGAACCTGTTGGCTTGGTTACGCGAACCATCTCAAAAATCCACTTTTCACACCAGTTTAAATAATTTTCAAGCTCTAAGCTATCATTATAGCTATTATAATTTTTTTTCAAATTAAAAGGAGGGTCGGCAAAAGTTATATCAACCGAATCATCAGGAATATTTTTGAATAATTCAAGACAATCTCCTTGTGATATTTTATTTATGTAATTACTTAGCATTTTCTAAAGTCTTACCATATTACAAATTTAGCAAAAAAAAGTTTTATTATCATTACAACTAAATTTCATTTTGAGGTTACGGAAATAATAATTTTATAGTACAGTAATAAAATTTTCTATAAAAATATGCTTTATTTAAAGAAATAATATCAGACTAGCACCACGCTTTAGCGTGGTGAACATATAGACAAATCTATTGGTCAGCCTGCTTTTAGCGGGCTTTATTATTAAATATTTAATCATCAATAATTCCATATATTTGTTGGTGAATGTATCATAATAATATTTTTTTAAAGCCCTCTAAAAGCGGGCTAAAAATTAAGTTTTCAATTATTCCACCATGCTAAAGATACCGTGTGAAAATACAATTTTTCAGGTAAAAGTCCGCTGAAGCGGACTGATAGTTGTCCTGTAACTGCCTTTAAATCACCATTCTAAAGAATGGTGCTAATCTGATATTTTCAATTTTTTTACGTTTTCACACAGACTCTAAAGCATGGTGCTATTCTGATCAATTACTTTGATTTTTTTTTGCAAAAGTTTTAAGCTTTTTTTATTCCCAGCAACTTAAAATAAATTTTTGCCATAATTACTTCGGACATTTTTATTATCCTGGACTTACTCAAACACCTGCAACTCATGCAATTTTTTATAAACTCCTTTTTGAGCTATTAAATCGGCATGGCTTCCGCGTTCTACTATCTCACCTTTTTTAATTACAATTATTTCATCGGCAAACTTAATTGTAGAAAGTCGGTGAGCAATTACAACAGAAGTTCTGTTTTTCATCAGTTTAAACAATGCATCCTGAACAAGTCTTTCGGATTCGGTATCAAGGGATGAGGTTGCTTCGTCAAGGATCAGTATTGGCGGGTTTTTTAATACTGCACGTGCAATGCTTATTCTTTGCCGCTGCCCGCCTGAAAGTTTCACACCCCTGTCGCCGATATTTGTGTTATAAGCTTTTTCCATCTTTGAAATAAATTCATGGGCATTAGCAACTTTTGCTGCGGCAATTACTTCTTCTTCATTAATATTATTCATGCCTAATGCAATATTTCCAAAAATCGTGTCATTAAACAAGATTGGCTCCTGTGATACTATACCCATTAATCCTCTTATATCTGAAATAATAAAATCTTTGATTGGTGTTCCGTCAATTAATATTTCGCCTTTTAAACTATCATAAAATCGCGGTAACAGGTCAACCATTGTGGATTTCCCGCCGCCCGACGGACCAACAAGTGCAATTGTTTCGCCTTTTTTTACAGTCAGATTAATATTTTTCAGCACCTCCTCTTTTTCATACGAAAATGAAACATTTTTATATTCAATCTTATTTTTAAATTCTTTTATCTGAATAGCATCGGGTTTTTCAATAATGATTTCATCAGCGTCAAATATTTTTTGAATTCTCTCAACCGAAGCCGAACCTTTTTGAATATTATAAACGGCTGTTGTAATTGACTTGGCAGGAGGTATTATTTGTGAAAAAATCCCAAGATAAGCAATAAAAATTGCAGCGTCAAGACTGCTACCGGGACTTAAAACCAGTCTGCCACCAAACCACATCACAACTACCAAAACAGCAGCAGCTAAAAATTCACTGAGCGGTGAAGCCAAATCACGCTTTCTGTAAAGCTTTATCATCAGGCGTGTATAAATATTATTTGTTTTTTTGAAGTTTTGTTCGGTTGAATCAATAGCATTAAATGCTTTAATAATTCTCAGCCCCGAAATAGTTTCTTCAATAATTGACATTATAATTCCTAATTGCCTTTGTCCTTTTACTGATGTCCGCTTTAAACTTTTTCCGATCCTGCCTATCAGGAAACCACTAACCGGTAGAAGAATTAATACAAATACGGTTAGCGAAGGACTTATAATAAATAATGCTACAAGATATGAAATTATTGCTATCGGGTCGCGGAATATCATTTCAAGCGAACTCATTATTGACCATTCAATCTCCTGAACATCAGAAGTCATACGGGAAATTATATCACCTTTTTTTTGCTCAGAATAATAGGACAATGGCAATATCAGGATTTTTAAATACATATCGTTTCTAATATCTCTTACTACGCCGTTGCGTATAGGAGACAGAAAATACATGGCAAGATAGCGAAACAAATTCCTCAAAAAATATAAAACTACTATGATAACACATATATATAACAAAACCTCCATTTCGCCATAATCACTAATCATTTTATTTATCTCATAATAAAAATTTTCTTTTACAGATTCAAAGTTTAACCACGAAAATTCGGGAACCTCGGCAGGAACTTCTGTAGTTTTAAAAAGCATTTGTAAAACAGGGATAAACAATGCAAAAGACGCTAATGAAAATATTACAGATAAAATATTGAATAAAATATTTAGTATCGCATAGACCCAGTATGGTCTAACATATCTCAATATTTTAAATAAACTTTTCATCCCGTTACAACTATATAATCAATTTTAAAATTATTAATGCAAAGATAAAATTATATTACAATTATTTTATTACAATAAAACTAATTTCATAATTATTACCTTTGCAGCATGGAATCAAAAAGACAAAATAGAATATCCAAACTCCTGCAGAAAGACCTTGGGGAAATTTTTCAGTTGCAAAGCAGGAATCTTTTTGGCGGTGCTTTAATTACCGTTACTAAAGTTAATGTTACTAATGATATGTCAATAGCAAAAGTTTACTTAAGTTTATTTGCAACAAAAAATAAAGAAGAATTGCTTGAAAACATCAGACGCCGTACTAAAGACGTTCGCAGAGAACTTGGATTTCGTGTAAAAAACCAGTTACGAGCTGTTCCTGAACTAAGATTTTATTTGGATGATTCACTGGATTATATTGATAATATTGAGAGTCTGCTAAAATAATAAAGCACAAGAAAACGTAAGCGTTCACAAAACGCTGAAATTGGAAATTAGAAATTAGAAAAAATAGTAATTGAGAAACTTGGTCCAAAGTTGAATTCGTTTATAAGTAGGATAACATAAATTTCCAATTTCTAATTTCTAAACTTGTCCGCCCATACGGGTGGATGGATTTCAAACTGTGAACGGATACAAAAAAACTAACTTCAAACTTTAAACTATTTATTAATGCAATACGACCCGATAAAACAAAGCCTCGGTAAAATCTTTAACAAGACACCTTTTTTAAGAATACTATTTTACAGATTGCTTGATATTTTATTGCTCCGCACATGGCATGTAAAAAAAGAAATTAAAGACTGGGCAAAAAATAAATCCGGAGAAATCAATATTCTGGATGCAGGCTCGGGCTTTGGACAATATTCATATTTCTTATCCAAACTCAATAACAATTGGAAAATTACCGGAATTGATGTTAAAGAAGAACAAATTGAAGATTGTAATAATTTTTTTAGAAAAGCTGGACTGAAAAATGCTTTTTTTGAAACCGCAGATCTTACAACTTTTATCAAAGAAAATACATTTGATCTTATACTTTCAGTTGATGTGATGGAGCATATTTTAGAAGATGTTAAAGTTTTTGAAAATTTTTACAAATCGCTGAAAGATGGAGGAATGGTTCTGATATCAACCCCTTCCGACCAGGGCGGCTCTGATGTCCATGATCATGACAAAAATGATTCGTTATCTTTTATTGACGAACACGTTAGAGACGGATATAATATTAAGGAAATTCAGGAAAAATTAAAAAAGGCAGGTTTCTCAAAAACAGAAGCAAAATATGTTTACGGAACACCTGGAAAAATTTCATGGCGACTATCAATGAAATACCCGATTAAAATGCTTAATGCTTCAAAATTGTTTTTTATTTTGCTTCCTGTTTATTACTTGATTACTTTTCCTGTTTTTTTGATTTTAAATTATCTTGATGTGAAAAATCATCACAAAACCGGAACAGGATTAATTGTAAAAGCATGGAAAGAGATGTCAAGATAAAAGATAAAAGGAAAAAGATAAAAGTGAAAAGTGAAGCGAAGCAAACGACATGAAGTCCATATGGATTCACTTCGTTTCATTAGCCCGCATGGGTAAAAAACAAGAAACAAGAATCAAGTATCAAGTATCAAGTATCAAGTATCAAATACAGAAACAACCAATAAATAACTAATAACAATTAACTTATAACTAAATTTGAACCTCTCGTTATTCATAGCAAAGAGATATCTTATCTCAAAAAAATCCCATAATATCATTAATATTATTTCAGGGATTTCAGTGATTGGAATTGCTATTGGCACAATGGCTCTTATTGTAGTTCTTTCTGTTTTTAACGGTTTTGAAAAACTTGTCATTTCACTTTTTAATACTTTTAATCCTGATCTTGTAATCACAGTTAAAGAAGGAAAAACCTTCAATTCAAATGAATTTCCGTCAGAAAATATTAAGAAAATTCCCGGGGTGGTTTATTTTACCGAAGTTGTTGAAGAAAACGCCCTTTTAAAACATAAATCCAGACAGCATATTGTAACAATAAAAGGAGTAAGCGAAGATTTTGAAAAAATGAGCCGTTTGGACACATTGGTCATTGACGGTGAATTTATTCTTGAAAACGAAGGCAGAAATTTCACAGTGATAGGTGCAGGAGTGGCTTATTATCTCGGAGCCAATCCGAAAGATTTTACAAATCCCATTTCTGTTTACATACCAAGAAGAACAAAAAGTACTTCTATGAATTTTGAAAACGCTTTTAATAATCAGCTTATTTTACCCTCAGGTGTTTTTTCGGTTCAACAGGATTATGATTCAAAATATATTATTGTTCCGATTCGGTTTGCAAAGGATTTGCTTGAATATACCAATGAGCTTACTTCAATTGAATTAGGACTTGAAAAGGATGCGGATACCGATAAAATTCAATCGGAAATTCAAAATATTTTAGGAGAAAATTTCTTAGTAAAAAATCAATTTCAGCAACAGGAATTGCTTTACAAAATCATGAAATCCGAAAAATTGGCAATATTTCTGATACTTTCTTTTATTTTACTTATTGCCACTTTTAATGTTATTGGCTCATTATCAATGCTTATACTTGATAAGAAAAAAGATATTGCAGTTTTGTCAAGCATGGGAGCAAACAAAAAACTGATAAAAAGAATTTTTCTGACGGAAGGATTACTTATTTCAATTATTGGTGCAATTCTCGGACTGACTTTAGGAGGAATTTTATGCTTGCTGCAACAACAGTTTGGAATAATCAGTCTTGGACCCGGCGACGGTTCTTTCGTTGTTGATGCCTATCCCGTACAAATGCAACTATTGGATTTTGTTTATGTTTTTATTACCGTATTTTTAATAGGAATGGCAGCAGCCTGGGTTCCGGTTAAGCAGATTTCAAAAAAATATTTGGAACAAAGGCTTCAATAAATTTTAAAATAGTTTAAATTTTTCTTTAAAAAAAATATGTATCTTTGAAAAAAATATGGATTATGAGAGATATTATTGAAAAGAATAGGAAAAATTTAATTGAATATTGTCAAAAGTATGATGTTGATAAATTGTATGCATTTGGTTCGATATGCACTGACGATTTTACAGATAAAAGCGACATAGATTTGCTTGTGTCTTTTAAAGATATCTCTATTGAGAAATATACTGATAATTATTTCTTGCTCCATGAATTATTTGAAAAATTATTCAAAAGACCTATTGATTTAGTTACGGAACGCTCGTTGTCAAATCCATTTTTTATTAAAGTTTTGAATAAAACAAAAACAGTAATTTATGAAGGATGAAATAGATAAATATTTATATGACATTTTAGAATCAATTGAATCAATATATCATTATTTAGGTAACAAACGAAATTTCTTTGAATATGAAAAGAATAAATTGTTACGACGCGCTATTGAACGAGAATTTGAAATAATTGGAGAAGCAACTAACCGAATTTTAAAATTAGAAAAAGATTTTCCAATAAAAAATGCCAAAAGAATAATAAATTTAAGAAATTGGGTGATTCATGGTTATGATAAAGTTGATGATGTAATTATTTGGGGAATAATTTCTAAGGATTTACCAAAACTAAACAAAGAAGTTAAAGAATTGTTAGGGAAATAGCATATACTCATTATAATACAGTATATATTGCATGTAGCAAACGGTTAGTAAATTTCATACACCATTGTGCCATATATAATATACTCTCAACCATTATTTTTTTCACTTTCACACCAGATATTCTTAATAGTGTTTTTTATGCTAATAATTTTCCAGATATTTTAAAAATTCCATTTCTAAAAGTGGAATATTTTTTTATTTCTTGAAAAAACTGATAATATTCAAAATTTTTATTCCAAATTTCAGACAACCATTTTTTTACCTTACTTGTCTATTAAAATATTAAATTAAACCTGTTAAAAGTTACATATATTTTTTTACATTTGCAAATCCATCTAACTTGATTAATTCATAAACACTCTTAATTATCTCTATATTAGCCGCTAATGCGCGAATGATTAATAAAAAGAAATATCATAATTCATTTATTATTAGCGAATTCGCGGCTTTTATGAATAATTGAGGTTAACTGTTTTAGTCCCGAAATTTCAGGAGAAATTCCTGCTTAGATATTATATATATGTTAACAGACAAAAATATTTTAAATAAGGTTGTATTCTCAACCTAACAGGTTAAAAAAAACCTGTTAGGTTAGGCTCTTAAAAAGCTATTAATGATAACATGTTAACGATATTTATGCTGCTGTTTTCATGCCGTAAATTTGGTGGATTTCTTTGATTTCTTTTCTGATGTTCACAAATATTTTGTCTATATACTGCATTTCTTCTGGGTTTGCAGATATTACATCTTTATTAATAGAGGACAAAATGGTTGGTATTGTTTTTTGAGTTAAG
This sequence comes from Bacteroidota bacterium, assembly GCA_030622635.1. Lineage (GTDB taxonomy): Bacteria > Bacteroidota > Bacteroidia > Bacteroidales > JADFUO01 > JADFUO01. The sequence continues at coordinate 1,259 of JAUXFX010000085.1, read as the reverse complement.
GCCAAAACAGCAATGATAGTATCCATACCTTTTTTTGTTGTTTTGTATTTCCTGCTTTTTCCTATTTTCTCGACCAATCCTTTTCCTCTTAGTTTTCTGATGTCATAAGCGGCTTTTGCAGGAGTATAATCCTTTGCCTGTTTTTTATCCAATCTTTCTTTCATTAAAGTTGTTATATCATTGGCGTTATAACCATTGGGTTTTATTGCCAATGACAACACACTTTCCATGATAGCAATAGTTCTCCTTTTATTAATATCAACCCCGGCAAGTCGTTGTTTCCCTTTTTTACTTGGACTGGTTAATTGTTTAAAGGAACCATCTTTCAAAAGAGATACATGAGTATAGCAAAGATTATCCATAAAATTATTCATGATAACATTTAATTTGCTTACGATCTCCTCAAAATTTGATACGCTTCGCTTACACTTCAATTCTTTGGCATTATGTACTACTACTTCTGCTCTTAAAACCCGTTCGCCTTTATCATACAATTTGAGTGTCAATTTGCCAAAGTGTATCTTAAAAATTGTCAAATTGTAATCAGGTTTCTCTATACGAAGTTCAAAACCAGAATGCTTTTGCCCACGATTATGTGGACGGTATTTGCGTCCAAAAATGGTCTTCAATCTTTTTATATCCATACGCTTCCGTGAAAGGGTAATCAAGTTTTGATACATCTGATCTAACTGGGTGCCTCTTTTAAATAGCAGGTTGCGACTGTATTCTACCTGATAGATGGAATACTGATACTGAAACCCTGACCTCTCCTGTTCTTCCTTATCTAAACCAAACCACAGGCATTTATAAATCCATCGGTTACACACATTCTCAAGCTGCCCTTTTTGTATGCTTAAGGTTTCTGCAATTCTTGAGAGTGCTTCACCACTGGTAAAACTAGTGAAACAATTACTTTCTTTTGTTACGCATAATTCTTTTATTTCTTTTCTTCTTTCCACCCACTCATGCCCGTTTAACATAATTTGGGCACCAAAGGGTGGATGCCCTGATATCTTTATGGTGATATGCCCCCACTGTTGATCTATGATATGAAAAGAATAGTGATTAATAAATGACATAGGTGTTTTTTTTCGAATGTCAATTTTGCCATCACCAAATTCTTTTATATCCCACACCATGGCCGATGCCCTGGAAACAAAGATGGCAAATATTCCTGTAAATCCCTTATCTGTTGGCAATAATATTTCTGCTTTTTCATGCTTGCGTTCTCCCGCTTTGAAATAAACCAATGGGATATT
>JAUXFX010000262.1 GCA_030622635.1 Bacteroidota bacterium | reverse complement strand
GGCATTTTGTCTGCATACTTGAATTCATCTACTGATAACCTGTTAAGCTCGCTGTTTTTGAGTTTCCGCATATTTTTAATGAAAGTTTGTATAATGGTTGCAAAGTTAGTTAGTTATTTTTTAAAACAAGTTTTATAAATTTAAGATGTTTTGCTTTATTTAATTTATTAATTTTAACTTTGCTTTTAAATTATAAAATCAAATTAGGACAAGTTGAATAAGAAAAGGGAAATAGCAGAAACACCCTTAATGAAGCAATACAATGCTATAAAAGCTAAATACCCTGATGCATTGTTGTTGTTTCGGGTTGGTGATTTTTATGAAACCTTTGGAGAAGATGCCATAAAAACTTCAAATATTTTAGGTATTGTTTTAACCAGAAGGGCAAATGGTACAGCTTCATATATTGAATTAGCAGGATTCCCTTACCATGCAATTGATACATACTTGCCCAAACTTGTAAAAGCAGGACAGCGGGTTGCTATCTGTGATCAGTTGGAAGACCCGAAATTAGCAAAAAAAATTGTTAAAAGAGGGGTAACCGAATTGGTAACTCCAGGCGTTTCATATAATGATAAAATCCTTGAACAAAAAGAAAATAATTTTTTAGCCGGTGTTCATTTGGATTCAAAAAATTCAGGCGTTTCTTTTCTGGATATTTCCACAGGCGAATTTTTTGTAGCACAAGGGTCCATTGAATATATTGATAAATTACTCCAGAGTTTTACTCCAAGTGAAATTATTATTCAAAAAAATAAACGCAATAAATTTTTTGAGTATTTCGGCGATAAATTTTATATAAATACTTTTGATGATTGGGTGTTTACCGAAGAATTTTCTTATGATATTTTATTAAGACATTTTGCTACAAATTCATTAAAAGGTTTTGGTGTTGAGAACCTGAAAAATGCCATCATTGCAGCCGGTGCAGCTCTTCATTATCTGGCTGAAACCCACCATGACAAAGTACAGCATATTTGTAATATTTCAAGGATTGAAGAAGATAAATATGTTTGGTTAGATAAATTTACAATAAGAAATCTTGAATTATTATTTTCGCCTTATGAAAATGCTGCTACTTTGCTTGATGTTATTGATCATACCATTTCTCCTATGGGTGCAAGGCTTCTGAAAAGATGGATTGTTCTTCCGCTAAAAAATAAGCAACCAATTGAAGAACGGTTTGATATTGTAGAATATACATTAAAAAATCCGGATTTTAGCGAGGTTCTCAAACAAAACATCAAATTAACCGGTGACCTTGAGCGATTAATTTCAAAAGTGGCTGTCGGAAAAATTAATCCAAGAGAATTAATCCAGTTAAAAAGAGCATTATATGCTGTTGAGGAAATTAAAAATGCCTGTTCAGCATCCTCTGAAAAATCACTGCAAAAAATTGCTGAGCAATTGAATTTTTGTAATTCTGCAAGACAAAGAATAGATAAAGAAATAAATCATGATCCGCCTGCCTTGCTCAATAAAGGAAATGTAATTTCAAAAGGTGTTTCCGAAGAGCTGGATAACTTAAGGGAGCTCGCTTTTTCTGGTAAAGATTATTTGAAAAAGATTCAGAAACGCGAAATTGAGCAGACAGGAATATCGTCATTAAAAATCGGATTTAATAATGTTTTCGGTTATTATCTTGAAGTAACAAATACTCATAAAGACAAAGTTCCTGACGAATGGTATCGAAAACAAACCCTGACAAATTCAGAACGATATATAACTGAAGAATTAAAGGAATACGAAGAGAAGATACTGGGAGCTGAGGAAAAAATAATGGCTCTTGAAATTAAATTATTTAACGAACTGGTTTTAAGCTTATCCGATTATATTCAGCCAATCCAATTAGATGCTGTTTTAATAGCCCGTTTGGATTGTCTTCTTTCATTTGCAATAATCTCCGAAAAAAATAATTATAAACGCCCTTCAATAAATGAATCTTATGTTCTAAATATTAAAAACGGAAGACACCCTGTGATTGAACATCAATTACCTATTGGCGAGGAATATATCCCAAATGATGTATATCTTGATAATGAAAAACAACAAATAATAATTATTACCGGTCCGAATATGTCCGGCAAATCGGCATTGTTGCGACAAACAGCTTTAATTGTTTTGATGGCACAGATGGGATGTTTTGTGCCTGCTGATACGGCAAATATCGGAATAATTGATAAGATATTTACAAGGGTTGGCGCATCGGATAATATTTCATTGGGCGAGTCAACCTTTATGGTTGAAATGAATGAAACGGCAAGTATTTTAAATAATATGTCAAACCGGAGTTTGATTTTACTTGATGAGATTGGGCGTGGGACAAGCACTTATGACGGTATCTCAATTGCATGGTCAATTTCAGAATATTTACACGAACATCCGCTTTTTAGAGCAAAGGTTTTGTTTGCAACCCATTATCATGAACTTAATGAAATGGCTGCCTCAATGAAAAGAATTAAAAATTATCATATTTCAATTAAAGAAATAAATAATAAAATCATTTTTTTAAGAAAGATGAAAAAAGGAGGCAGTGAGCACAGCTTCGGGATACATGTTGCCAAAATGGCAGGTATGCCTGCAAAAGTTATTCACAGGGCGAACAATTTACTTGAACAACTTGAAAAATCACATTCCAGTGATGAATTAACCAAAAAATCAGGAAAAACCGGCAAAAAGCAATCATTGGCCGATAAATACCAGTTAAGCTTTATACAGTTGGATGACCCTTTGCTTCATCAGATAAAAGATGATATTTTAATCACAGATATTGATACTCTCACTCCGGTGGAAGCTTTAATGAAGCTGAATGAAATAAAAAAACTTTTGGGGAAATGATGTTGGATTATTTTAAACATTCCATTTCTATAATATTTTCAGAGGAACTTAATTTGAACTTTTTTACGATCTTTGTTATTTGATGCTTGATTCAAAAATTGTTCGACTTTATGGACAGGCACTATATGGTGTGCGAATTAAACAACTATTGATAAAAAAGTTAGTTTTTTTATTTGGATTTATTAAAAATTCGTATATTTGCACTCCAAAATTTTATGCGAAAGTAGCTCAGCTGGTAGAGCACGACCT
>JAUXFX010000043.1 GCA_030622635.1 Bacteroidota bacterium | reverse complement strand
GATATTTAAATATTGTCAGGTGGTAGCTCGGGCGTACGCCAGGTCGTAGGTTCGAATCCTGCCCCCGCTACAACTGATAAGCCTCCAAACGGAGGCTTTTTTTATTAACAAATTTACTTTTTCAATCATGTATTTTGTTTATATACTTTACTCTTTAAAAGACCATCGTTTATATAAAGGTTCCACATCAAATATTTCAAAAAGATTTCGTAAGCATAATTCGGGAGGGAGTAAATCTACTTCTGGAAGAAAGCCGTTTGTTATAGTTCATATTGAACAATATGAGAGTAAGACCGAAGCATTAAAAAGGGAACGATATATCAAAGGATTAGAAGGAGGCTCGCGATTAAAGGATTATTTAAAGAGCCAGAATATATTAAATAAGGAAGGATATTTAAATATTGTCAGGTGGTAGCTCGGGCGTACGCCAGGTCGTAGGTTCGAATCCTGCCCCCGCTACAACTGATAAGCCTCCAAATGGAGGCTTTTTTTATTAACAAATTTACTCTTTCTATTATGGGAGGCTTTAATTTTTTATCAATTTATAATTTTTATTATTTATTTGAGTGCCATTTAATCTAATAATATACATTCCTTTCTGTAAATTACCAATACCCACTTTAATACTAATTTGGCCTTTTGGAATATCAATCCTTTTAATTAATCTACCATACATATCAATTAGTTCACATGTATAGTTTCCACTTTCAAAAATCGGTGATTGGATATTAAACCAACTGTTTATAGGATTTGGAAAGATTTGAACTTTATTTGTAATATCATCTATTTCTTCTGAATTGCTTGTGATTAAAAGATTTTCGTACCAGGCAATTTTGCCGTCAATATAAGAGGCCGATAGTACGTCCTTATCTCCATCGCTGTCAAGATCAATTGAAAAAACAGAATAAGCTCCACTTGCTTGATCTGTTATGATTTGCTGGTCTCCAAATATTCCGGCTCCAAGATTTTCATGCCAGGCAATTATAGAAGAATAAGCAATTAATAAGTCGTTATCGTAATCATTATCAAGGTCAATTGAAAATATTGATGTTGGATAATACACATTATCAGTAATTAACTGTTCTGTTCCAAAACTTCCATCACCAAAATTCTCAAACCATACTATTCTATCAGTAATTGCAGTAATGACATCATTATCGCCATCATTATCCAGATCAATACTAAATACATCCCAGGGTTTTAAGGTTGGATGTAATATGGTGTATTTATCGATGAAATTCCCTGCTCCATCATTTTTATAATAAGCGATATCCTTGCCGTATTGTCTTGTAAAAAGCACATCCATATCATGATCGCCATCAAGGTCACTGGCAAATACTGAATTATTGTAATCATAGATCCATTCAATCGTTTGCTTTGTACCAAAATTGCCATTCCCAAGATTTTCGTACCATTGAATTCCTTCATATGCAGCAACCAAGACATCATGGTCTCCGTCACCATCTAAATCTTCTGAACACACTTCTGAAACTTCAGTGTACATTGCAGTTATTCTTGCCGTATCAAAATTTCCGAGTCCATCATTCTCAAACCATATAATGGAATGTTTATTATGATAATTATGCAAAAAACCACACAGAATATCCAGGTCTGTATCATTATCTAAATCACATGAAACAACCGATATATATCCTGAATGACCCTTCTCTTCAGTAATGATAATCTGGGATCCAAAGGTTTGATAACTGATATTTTCATACCAGGCAATTTTTCCATCACCTGCAGATGCAGAAATTATATCATTATCACCATCTCCATCCAGATCTGCTGCACAAACATCTCTGGCACCTTTTGTTTTTGTCGTTAATAAGAGTGGATCGCTAAAAGTATTGTTACCTTGGTTCTTGAACCATACAATTTTAGCATCAGCATGAATAGCAGAAGAAAAATCAGCATAACCATCATCATCTAAGTCACAAGGAAATAAGGCAACTATTCCTTGTGCTTCATATATCATTTTCATCTCACCAAAGCTACCATCTCCTTCATTCTCATACCAAAAGATTCCGTAAAGATCGTATGTACCTACTAATACATCATTATCACCATCATTATCAATATCAAAAGAACATACATCACCTAAAGAATAAACAGTATCCACAATGTGTTTTGACCCAAACATTCCATTTCCTTCATTTTCGAACCACGCAATTTCATCCTCATTACCTGATGCATATAAAATATCCTTATCCTCATCACCATCAATATCATCAACATAAAATATACTAACATCAATATTTGTAATAAAATGCTCAATTCCAAAATAACCATTACCATTATTTTCTAACCAAATAAATTCACTTTCGTATGTAATAAAACTCAGGTGCCTAATCAAAATATCTTTATCGCCATCATCATCAAGATCTGCAACACCAATACTCAACATTCCATAATCTGCAGTTAATAAAACTTGTTGAAAAGTAAAGTTGCCAAAACCATCATTTTGAAACATGATGACCTGATGAGTAATTCTAGAAGTTAGTAATAAATCCATATCTCCATCCATATCAAAATCTGCAGAACATAGTGATTTAGGACCCATGATATCAGAAGAAATTATATGTTGTGTTTCAAAATTACCATCACCATCATTCTCGTACCAACCAACTTCATGATCATAATATGAAGTATAAGCAATATCCTTATCTCCATCTCCGTCAAAATCTGCAGTCACGGAATATGCGTCATCAAGATCATCAACAATAGTTTTTTGAAAATCAAAATTGCCTTCGCCTTGGTTTTTGTACCACACAATTTTATATCTTGATGTAGCAATTACATCCTGATTACTATCACCATTCAGATCATGAGCATACACCATATGCATATCAAATAAACTACCACCTGTAATTTGTTGTTGAGGGCCGAAAAGTTGAGGAAAAGCAGAGTTTTGAGATAAAAATAAAATTATTAAAATAAATATTAATACTTGAATTTTGTTAAAGTTAATTGTTGTCATTTTGGTAAAGTGTTGTTTTAAATTCCAAATATACAAAAAATTACTGTAAATAACAAAAAAAAGAAACCTTGTAGCGGCAAACTACAAGGTTTCAACTGTTAACGGAAGGGAAATGACTGAGAACAAAATTGTTACTCAGTGCTTTTGTTAAATTACTTCAACCTTAGTCTATATCCATCCTTTTCACAAATCGGACAATAAGTGTTTTTAATGATAGATATATATCCGCATCTGTCACATTTGTAATACTTATGGTATTTAAGATTTTTAGATGTTTGATTAAATTTTATTCCAAGCTTCATTATTAATAAATTTTAATGTGGTATAAAAAAAATTACAAAATTTGTAAAGCAATGTTTATGCCAAAAATGTAAAACAAAGGCAGTCAGTTAGTTATAGCTTGTAATTATATTATTTACATCCTTTTTTTAAATACCAGATATTTGGGAAAGATGCTAAAATTTTGTAAAACAATGAAATTGAATGGTTTAGCAACTAATATTCGTTAATACGGAAAGGGATACTTTATACGAATTCGGATAATTGTTTTATTGCTTATTCTTGTTTTAAAAAAAGGAAAGTAATTTCATAAATAATTATTCTGATGAATTCGCTTAAAATTAAATAAATTGTAATAATGCCAACCTAAAGCTATCAAATGAACTTTGATTGATTTAAATCTTAATTGAAATAAATATTTAATAATTCTATAAGGAGTGGAGATAAAAGTAAGATATGCAAAACTGATAAATACATCAAAAGTGTTAAAATTTCTCCTTATAAGTAAAAGCCGGTTACGTGTTTTCCAATATGCCTGCAGTGCGCTTTCTCTTCCAACACTCATACTTTCTTTATGGAAAACAAGCGATTTTGGAACATAATAAATTAAATATCCTGCTTTTCGTATTCTTTCCTGCCAGTCGAGTTCTTCGTAATACAAAAAGAAAAAATTTGCCATTAAGCCAACTTCTTCACAAACTTTTCTTGATGTCATCATAGCTGCACCGGAAGCAAAAGGAGTTAGTTTCAGTTCGTCATATTGCCCGACATCTTTATGATTAGTACCAAAAAAATTGCTTGTAGCTGTGAATCTGGTCATAGGCTCGGATCCTGCATACTGGATAATTTCAGGATGATGATAAAACCTGACTTTTGAACCTACAATACCAATTTTGGGGTTGCTTTCCATGGTTTCAACCAAAGGTTCTAAGAAATCGGGTTCAACAACTGTATCATTATTAAGCATCATCAAGTATTTTCCTTTGGCACTGCGTATTCCAAGATTATTTCCTCCGGCAAAACCTAAATTTTCTTCACTCCTGATTGTAATTACTTCGGGATATTTTTCTTTTAAAATTTCGGTCGGATCTTCTTTTGAAGCATTATCAACTACAATTACTTCATAATTCGGATAAGTAATTTTTCTAAGGGAATCAAGCAGGTCGCATGTAACATCTGTTAAATTAAAATTAATTGTTATTATTGAAACTAAAGGGAAATTATTTTTGTCCATAAAACTTTATGATTATTAAATTTATTAAATTTGTTAAGATTTAATCAAGAGATTTAATTTAGCAGACAAATTTAAATAATATTGATATAAAAACAGAAAAATTATATGATTGATTTTAATAAATATTCCAGAATAAAAAAAAGTGAAATTCAGAACTTAATAAAGAGTATTAAGAATAATTGGAAAGAAAAGATAAATAAACATGAGGCTTATAAAAAGATTTTAAGTATAATTGACCTTACAACCTTAGAAGGCTCCGATACGGAAAATAAAATTATAAGCTTATGTAATAAAGCAAAGGGATACAAATTAAAAGGCAAAGGAATTTCAAATGTAGCTGCAGTTTGTGTTTATTCTCCTTTTGTAAAAATTGCAAAAAAAAATCTTAAAGATACCGATATAAAAGTAGCTTCGGTTGCAGGTGCTTTTCCAAGTGGGCAATCTCCTTTGTTTGTTAAAATTGAAGAAGTTAAATATGCAATTAATGAAGGAGCTGATGAGATTGATATGGTAATTTCAAGAGGAAAATTTCTCGAAGGAAATTATCAGGAAGTATTTGATGAAATTGCTGCAATTAAAGAAGTTTGCGGGGACATACATTTAAAGGTAATACTTGAAACCGGCGAGCTTGAATCATTAAAAAATATCCGAAAAGCAAGTGAAATAGCTATTAATGCCGGTGCGGATTTTATCAAAACATCTACAGGGAAAATTTCACCTGCTGCTACTGAACCGGCTTTTGTAGTTATGCTTGATACTATTAAAGAGTATTATGAAAAAACAGATAAAATGATTGGTATCAAACCTGCCGGAGGAATTTCCGAACCTTGGCAAGCGTTAAATTATTTGGTTTTAGTTAAGGACATTCTTGGAGATAAATGGCTTAATAAAAAATATTTCCGTATAGGTGCCAGTCGTTTGGCTGATAAGGTTCTCGACCAAATATTATATAAAAGGTAAGTGTATAATTAGTGCTTAGTCAGAAAACGTCAATTTCTTCGTTACGCTCGTGCAGAAACCAGTCATCCGTACGGACAAGTTTTGATTATTGATATTTGTAATTTATTTGTATTTTGAAATTTGTTATCCATACGGACAAGTTTTGGTGCTTCATTTTATGTAAATCTTTGACTTTAAAGACAGGCACTAATTAATCTTAATGTATTTCTTTGCTACCCAGCCGGTTATTTCTGTTGAAACGTGGTACCAGCCATTTTGCTCTCCTAAAATTATTACTTTTGTACCTTCGGTTAAAGGTAAAGCAGCTTTTTCAAAGTCCTTGCCGGGTCCTGTTCTGATATTTAATTTTGAAGGTATAACTGTTCCAAATTCGGGCATCGTATCCAATTCATCAGATTCTCTATCATTAAATAATAGATGATTTCTTAATTTATCCAAAGGAAAGGCGGGTCCGGGGTCTTGTTTTCTGCCGGGCGCTATTTCTTCATGTCCCAGAATTGTTCTGATATTGTTGTATTTCTTGATTATTATTTATTTTCATCCTATTATTATTTTATTATTTATAAAGTTGTAATACCAGCTATCAAAACTCCAAAAATGATGAATAAAAGATATATTGATAAAAATATAATTGTCAGAATACCGATAAATTTATAATGTAATTTAAGATAAGAGAAAGCATCAGTTAATTCCGATTCATTACCAGATTTTAAAGATTTTCCTAAATTAGTTGAAAATCTAAATAAAAACCATACAGGAAAAAAATACAAAATAGCAATTAGCAAATAAATTAGTATTATAAAAACTGAGGGAAAGAACATGGAACTACCTGTGATATCGCTTAATCCACCAAAAAATACCCCAAAGAATAAGGCAAACAACACAAATATACCTATAAATATAAACCCGATAATTGAAAGAAATTTTGTCCATTTTTTAGTTTCTGAAAGAAATAAATAAGCCTGTTCTGTTAATTGAGGTTTTTCCATTATAAATAGTTTTTAATTAATAAAAAATAATATGAAATTTTGCATAAATAAAATTTTAGATAAAAGTAGTATTTTTTTTAAACCTTTCACGATTTTAAGAATCAAAACAAAAAACATTTTATTAATCAAAATTTATTGAGCTATGAAAAAATTACTATTATTTTTTGTTACAGGAATTTTAATTACAGGTTTAAATGCGCAAGACCTTATTATTCCTGAAATTGTAAATGAACAATTAAACAACGAACAACTTGATCCTACAATTACAAATGATGATCAGGAAATAAACATCTCGGAAGAGAATTACTATTACAGTAATACCAGGGATTTGGGTAACGATACTATTATCGGTTATATTTGGGATTTGTCAACACAAACATGGAAAAACAGAACCCGGAGAATATTAACTTATGATAATGCTGACAATGTTATTGAAAAACTTTTTCAGTACTGGACTTTAAATAACGGCTGGAAAAACGGATTGTATTTTCAATTTGTATATGATAACAACGAAAACAGGATTGAAAAAACCATACAAGTCTGGCATCAGGCAAATGAAGAATGGGTAAATTATTTTCACAGGATAAATACTTTTAACGAAAATAATCGCCTGGTTGATGTGGTAACTCAATTCTGGTTAAATATTAATCAAACTTGGGCAAATAAACATCACAGGATATTTACTTATGTTGATGAAACTCTTGTAGCAGATACTTCACAGAAATGGAAAAATATTGCAAACACATGGTGCTGGCAAAATGTTTTCCTTAACCAATATGGCTATGATTCTACCGGTTATCTAAGAGTGAGAGTTACAAAACACTGGAAACAGTTTGCTAACATTTGGGTAAAGAAAAGCCGCAAGATATTTAATTATAATGAAAACGGTTATTTGAGATTAATCATTCATCAGGATTGGAAATTTTTTGCACAAGTCTGGAAAAACAGGATTCGTCATGTGCTTAGTTATGATGAAAACGGAAACAGGATTGAGAGACGGAAACAAGCATGGAGACCTTCAAACAATACTTGGGTTGGCTTTGCACGAAGGCAATTTACTTATGATATAAATAATTATTTAATTGAAACGGTTTTTCAACATAGAGCACATAATGGCATATGGAAAAACGTTTCATTTTGCCAATTTGCTTATGATGATGAAGGTAATATGATTGAGAAATTAAAACAGCTTTGGGATAATTACAATTCAAACTGGGTTAATTTCAAAAGATGGGTAATGGTAATTAATTTGAAAAGCTCGTATGCGAATATTAATAATGAATCGGATTTTGAAAGTTCCATAAATTGTGTATTTGCAAATCCTTATAAAATTAATATGCCGATTTCTTTTTCTAATCTGGAAGCAGGATTATATAATGCAAGTGTTTTTGATTTTTCAGGTAAAATAGTTTACAACGAATCATTTAGTGCCGGTGAAGTTATAAGAATAAGCGAAAGAGTTCCATCAGGCATGTATCTTATTGTTTTACAAAAGGATAATGAAATATTATATAAGCAGAAAATGGCAATTATGAAATAAAATATATGTTTTGGATTTTTTGAAAAAAGTGCTTCAAAAGTTTTTGGGGCACTTTTTTTTGTTTTAATTTTTATTCTGTAAATTTGCCTGAAGTATTTTATTGCAAAAACAAAAATTTTGATAAATTAAAAATTAAAGATAATGAAAAAAACGATTAAATATGTTGCTTTTTTTTGCCTCATACTTATAACAAGTTTTTTAGCTTGCAATCCTGATGAAGATGATACAGCAGATCCGGGCGACCCGCGTGATAAGTATTTAGGCACATGGAATGTTAATGAAACATGCAATAAAGCAAATTATCAGGTAACTATTACAAAAGACCCATCAAACAGTACCCAGGTTTTAATTTCAAATTTTTGTAACCCGGGCCAGGGATATGCACCTGCTTATGCTTTGGTTGTTGGAAACACAATCAATGTTGAATCGCAAATAATTGGCGACAACTGGACTGTTAATGGCAGCGGCTCTTATAAAAATGAAAATCTTATTCAATGGAGCTATACACTGGTGATTGCAGGTTCGGGTGAGGATTGTACGGCAGATTATACTAAATAAAAATCATTCATTCTTAACTTCTTTTTGTTTCTCGTTAAGTTTGGCTATAACCTCTTCATATACTTTTTCAAATTGTTTTAAATGATTTTCATAGTAATCAAGACTTTCTTTAAATTTATCGGGAGTAATATCATATTTTTCAAAAATAAAATCATAATAGAAATTAACATAATCTTTATAATTCTGGTTACTCTTGCGTTTAATGTTTAAAGATGCTTCAACAAGCTGAAAATCAGTAAGAATATCAACCATTTGCTCCATTGGAATAATATTATCCGGAACAAATGCTAAATCCTCGGTATTTTTATTTTTACAGGAAGAGAGAAATATTAATAAAATTATTAATAGGAAATATTTCATTAAAATTAAGTTAGTGATTCTATAAAAGATTATTTAGTGTTTTTTATTGATATTAATTACCAATTTCTGAAATAAATTTAATTCTTATCAATCTGATTTCTTCTTCATTGAATTCAGCTTCACCCAATTTTTCTAGAGCTACCTGTACTGAATCGGAATCAGCTTCCCTGAAGTATTCAAAGATTTCATCCTGATGATATTCATCAACGTATTCACTGATATAATAATTGATATCAATTTTAGTTCCTGATGAAACTATACTTTCAATTTCGGTGAGTAGTTCATAAATTGTTATGCTTTTTGTAAAGGCAATGTCTTCTAAAGGAAGCTTTCGGTCAATACTTTGAATAATATAAACTTTAAGACCTGATTTGTTGACAACCGATTTCACCACCATATCCATAGGTCTGATAATTTCGTTTTCTTCAACATATTGTTCAATAAGCTCAATGAATGGTTTGCTGTATTTTTTGGCTTTGCCTGCTCCGACTCCTGTTATCTGCTTCATTTCATCCAATGTTATAGGATATTGTGTAGCCATGTCTTCAAGTGAAGGATCCTGAAAAATTACAAAAGGAGGTAGTTTTTCTTTTCTTGAAATATCTTTTCTAAGGTCTCTAAGCAAAGCAAAAAGAGTTTTATCTGTAGTGCTTGTTTTATGGCTTCCGGCTTCAGCAAAGAAATCTTCATCATCAGGATTTTCGTAATCATGATCCTGAACAAGCATTATGGAATAAGGTTTTTTAAGGAATTTTTTTCCTTCCTGTGTAATTTTCAATAAACCGTAATTGTCAATATCTTTAATAAGAAGTCGTTGTATCAAAGATTGACGGATCACAGCATTCCAGAATCTTTCGTCTTTTTCCATTCCTTTGCCGAATTCGGGAAGTTTATTATGTTTGAAAGATTTCAGGGTGGCTGTGTTTTTTCCTATTAGAATATTGATAATATGTTTTCCTTTAAATAATTGTTTTACCGACAAAACGGTTTCAAGAACTAACTTAATATAATCTTTCCCTTCAAATTTTGTTTTTGGATGCAGGCAATTATCACAGGCGCCGCAATAGTCTTTAGGATATACTTCGCCAAAATAGTGAAGTAATAATTTATGACGGCAAACTGAAGACTCTGCATAAGCAACGGTTTCTAAAAGCAGTTCTTTGGCAATTTCCTGTTCGGCAACAGGTTTCCCTTTCATAAATTTTTCCAATTTCTGAATGTCGTCATAACTATAAAAAGTTATACAGTTTCCTTCACCGTCATCACGACCTGCTCTGCCGGTTTCCTGATAATAACCTTCAATGCTTTTGGGTATATCATGATGTATGACAAAACGAATATCGGGTTTGTCAATCCCCATTCCGAAAGCAATTGTTGCAACGATAATATCAACATCTTCCATCAGGAATTTGTCCTGATTTGTCCTGCGGGTCAAAGAATCCAGACCGGCGTGATAAGGTAATGCCTTAATGTTGTTTATTTGAAGTGTTTCTGCTAATTCTTCAACTTTTTTTCGGCTCAAACAGTAAACTATACCTGACTTACCCGAATTATATTTTATATATTTTATGATTTCTTTTATTACATTTTTATTCTTTTGACGGATTTCATAATACATATTTGGTCTGTCAAATGAAGATTTAAAAATATTTGCATCAAGAATATCAAGATTTTTTAGGATATCCTGTTGTACTTTAAGTGTGGCTGTAGCTGTTAATGCAATAATCGGAACTTTTTTCCCTATTGCATCAATTATTGGTCTTAGTCTCCTGTATTCAGGTCTGAAATCATGTCCCCATTCCGAAATGCAATGAGCCTCATCAATTGCATAAAAAGAAATATCAAGAGTTTTTAAAAAATCAATGTTTTCTAATTTGGTAAGTGATTCGGGGGCAACATACAATAATTTGGTTTTCTCCAGAGTAAGGTCTTTTTTTACCTGAGCGATTTCTGTTTTTGAAAGAGAGGAGTTGAGAAAATGGGCTATACCTTGTTCAGCTCCAAAACTACGTATTGAATCTACCTGATTTTTCATCAAAGCAATAAGCGGTGATATTATTATAGCAGTTCCTTTTTTAATAAGTGCAGGTAACTGATAGCACATAGATTTGCCTCCACCAGTAGGCATAATTACAAATGTGTGGTTTCCGGATAATACACTTTTTATGATAGCTTCCTGATTGCCCTTGAAATTTTCAAACCCGAAAATTTTTTTTAATAATTCATGAAGAGAATATTCTTCAGCTTTAACCATTTTATTCTGCTTAATTTTAAATATATTTGTATCGTAAAATAAATAAATTACGATAAGGTATTATAATTATTTAATAATAAATCAAATTTATTTAAGTTATTTTATTGATTTTATACATGCAATTACAAATATAGCAATAAATAATATTTTATTAAACAAATTTATATAAAAAAATTTTGAAATCATATAAAGATATAAAAAAAATTGCATTAACAACTATTGAAATTGAGTTAAATGCAATAAAAAATTTAAAAAAATCAATTAATGATGATTTTGCCAAATGTGTTGAACTGATATACAATACTCATGGAAGAGTGATTATTACAGGGATTGGTAAGAGTGCACATATTGCATCTAAAATTGTTTCAACACTAAATTCAACAGGTACACCTGCAATTTTTATGCATGCCGCTGATGCTATTCATGGAGATCTGGGTATTATTCGAAAAGATGATATACTTATTTGCATTTCGAAAAGTGGTAATACTCCGGAAATAAAAGTTTTAATTCCATTGTTAAAATTAGGCGGAAACAAATTAATTGCGTTAGTTGGGAATAAAGAATCGTTTTTGGCAAAACATGCAGATTATATTATTGATTCAACAGTTAAGCAAGAAGCATGTCCTAATAATTTAACTCCAACATCAAGTACTACTGCCCAGCTTGTTTTGGGTGATGCTTTGGCTATTAGTTTGCTTAAATGCAGAGGGTTTTCTGCCAGTGATTTTGCTAAATTTCATCCTGGTGGCACTTTAGGAAAAAAATTATACCTGAGAGTTGAAGACCTGTATAAAAATAATGAAAAACCCGAAGTATTTTCAAATGATGATATAACAACCGTTATCCTTGAAATTTCATCAAAAAGACTTGGTGCAACAGCAGTGATGGAAAATAATAAAATGATTGGTATTATTACTGACGGTGACCTGCGAAGAATGCTTCACCGGAAAATTCCTATTGATGGGTTGACCGCAAAAGATATAATGACTGTTAATTCAAAGTCAATTGATGCAAAAAGCCTTGTTGTTGATGCTTTGGATATTATGAGAAAAAATAGTATTACTCAACTCCCCGTTCTTGATAATAATAAATATGTAGGGATAATCCATTTGCATGATATTTTAAAAGAAGGAATTTTATAGTATTAAAAGTCTTTTTTATGATTCTATTTTCCCTGAAAAATTTTAGAAAATCTATCCTGTCATTTATTTTGATGGTTTTGGTATCAGTTACTTATGGGCAGATAACAAAAATTATGGGGAAAGTAATTGATACTGAAAATCAACAACCTCTTCCTTTTGTTAATGTTTATCTAAAAGGAACCAACATCGGAACAATAACAAATTTTGAAGGTGAATATTCATTTGAAACAAGAAATCCATCAGATTCAATTGCTGCTTCTTTTGTTGGATATAATACTGTGACCAAAAAAGTGGTGAAAAATAAATTTCAGGTTATAGATTTTTATTTAAATCAAAGTAGTATTTCCTTGTCGGAAGTTGTTATTGTGGCCGGAGAAAATCCTGCTGACATTTTACTCAGGAAAATTATTAAAAATAAGGAAGTAAATAACCGAAAAAATTTTGATTATTATCAATACGAGGTTTATAATAAAATACAGTTTGATGCTAATAATATTACTGATAAATTCAGAAATAGAAAGATTCTTAAGCCATTTAAATTTGTTTTTAGTTATGTTGATACTTCAACAATAAACGGAAAAGCATATTTACCGTTGTTTTTGTCAGAATCCTTATCAGATGTTTATTACAGGGGAAATCCCAAATCAAAAAAAGAAATAATTAAAGCTTCACAAACATCAGGATTTGAAAATGAAAGCATTTCGCAATTTTTAGGCGACCTTTATCAAAATATAAACATTTATGACAATTACATAAGTATTTTTGAAAAAAACTTTGTTAGCCCCATAGCAAATTTCGGACTTTCATATTATAAATATTATCTTGTTGATACTGCGATTATCGGCGATAAATTATGTTATCAAATAATGTTTAAACCAAAAAGGAAACAGGAATTAACATTCACAGGGAATTTTTGGGTGAATGATACAAGTTATGCCATCAAGGAGCTTGACATGATTATTGTTGACGATGCGAACATAAATTTTATTAACGATCTGGCACTTCGGCAAGAGTATGACAAAATTGAAAAAAAGTATTGGATGATTATAAAAGATTATATGGTTGTTGATTTTAATGTTATTGAGAATACAAAAAGAGTGGTTGGCTTTTTTGGTCACCGTACAACAACATATAAAAATTTTGTCTTTAATAAGCCGAAAGAAAAAAGTTTTTATTCAATGCCTGTTAATGTTTCATTTGCAGAAGGTTCCTTTGATAAGGATATAGAATTTTGGGAGAATGCCCGTCACGATAGTCTGACAAAAAAAGAACAGACAATATATAACATGGTTGATTCTGTGAAGAGCATACCGGTTTTCAGGACTTATGTAGATATTATTTATATGATAACCAATGGATATTATATTAAAGGACCTGTAGAAATAGGACCGTATTATAAAATGATAAGTTTTAATGAAATTGAGGGTGCGCGTTTTCGCTTAGGTGGCAGAACAAGTAATGATTTCAGTACGAGAATTATGCTTAGTGCTCATGTTGCTTACGGAACTAAAGATGAAAAATTCAAATATGGTTTGGGATTTATTTATATGCTCTCAAAAAATCCGAGACGCTCATTTGGCGCTTCATACTTATACGATATTGAACAGTTAGGTCAAAGTGATAATGCTTATAGTGAAGATAATATTTTTGCTTCGTTTTTCAGAAGAAACCCTGCAGATAAATTATCAATGGTTAGGCAATATAAGGCTTTTTATCAGCATGAATGGTTTACGGGATTTTCAAATACAATAAACTTTATTCACAGAGACATATTTACTATTGAACCAATAACAATTGAAATATATAATAATGGTAAAGTTGAAGAAAAAACCTCAATTATAACTTCTGAAATCAGGTTGGATACACGAATTGCCTATGATGAAAAATTTGTAATGGGTGAATTTGAAAGAATAAGTCTTGGAACCACATATCCGATTTTTGGTATCAGATATGGATATGGTATCCCCGGATTTCTAAACGGCGAATATGAGTATCATAGATTGCAGGTTGGAATAAAGGATTGGTTTAATGTTTTTTCTTATGGTTGGTCAAAAATAATAATTGAAGCTGGAAAAACCTGGGGTACGCTTCCTTATCCTTTACTGATACTTCACCCGGGTAATGAAACCTTTTTGTTTTATGAATATGCTTATAATCTGATGAATTATTTTGAATTTATTAGCGATCAATATATAAGTGTTTACTACACTCATCACTTCGATGGATTGTTTTTAAATAAAATTCCGTTAATGAGAAAATTAAAATGGAGAGAGGTGGCATACATCAAAGGAGTGATAGGGACACTCAGTGAAAAAAATAAAGAATATTCAAAATTTCCTTCAATAACCTATTCTTTAGATAAACCATATTATGAGGCAGGGGTGGGTATTGAAAATATTTTTAGAGTTATAAGAATTGATGCTATTTGGAGACTTTCACATTTGGATAATCCGGGTATTGATAAATTTGCAGTTTTCTTTTCATTCCAGTTTTCATTTTAAAATATATAAGTACTTTTGAACCTTAATTTCAAGTTATGATACTGCGAACAGAAAAATTAGTAAAAAAATACAGACACCGCACTGTTGTCAATAAAGTGTCCTTATATGTCAATCGAGGTGAAATTGTCGGGCTGCTTGGTCCGAATGGTGCAGGAAAAACAACTTCGTTTTATATGATAGTTGGCCTGATAAAACCCTTATCCGGAAAAGTATTTTTGGAAAATCTGGAAATTACAAACAAACCTATGTACCGCCGGGCTCAACTGGGTATAGGTTATCTTGCACAGGAAGCATCTATTTTTAGGGGCTTGAGTGTTGAGGATAATTTAAAAGCTGTTCTGGAGTTCACAAAATTTTCAAAGGAAGAACAAAAAGAAAGACTTGAATCATTGCTTGACGAATTTGGACTTCAGCGTATCAGGAAGAGCAAAGGAATTACATTATCAGGTGGCGAAAGGCGAAGAACAGAAATTGCACGTGCACTGGCTGTTGACCCTAAATTTTTTCTGCTTGATGAACCCTTTGCAGGTATTGACCCTATTGCAGTTGAAGACATTCAAAATATTGTTAAAAAACTTAAAGATAGAAATATTGGTGTTTTAATAACCGACCATAATGTTCATGAAACACTTTCCATCACCGACAGATCATATCTTTTATTTGAAGGTTCTATCTTGAAATCAGGCACTTCCGAAGAACTTGCCGCAGATGAACATGTTAGAAAAGTATATCTTGGTGAAAAGTTTGAGTTAAGACGGTAAAGAAACAGATATTGATTTTAGATTTGTGATTTAAGATTTTAGATTAAACTTTGAACGGTTACCATTATTCCACTATTCCTTATGGGTTAACTGATTAGCCACAACAGATATAAGTATATACACTATTATTATTAAAGGAATTGCTGCAAAATAAAAAATTAATATTAAAGCAATTGATATTCCTAAGAATATATATCTGTCCTTATTGTCCTTCCATTTCAGGTTTTTGAATTTCAGCGAAAACAAAGGAATATTTGATACTAGTAAGCTTGATAAAATAATAGTTAGAGCCATTAAAAACCATGAACTTTTAATTGTATCAAAAATCCATTGATAGTCCGGAAATTGTTGTATTAATATTAATGGAAGTGAAGCAATAAAAATAGCATTTGCAGGTGTTGGTAATCCGATAAAATTTTCGGTTTGTCGTGTGTCAATATTAAATTTTGCCAATCTTAGTGCAGAAAATACCGGAATTAAAAATGCAATAAACGGAAGCAGATTAATATTGGGTATTTCTAATACAGGTAAATCTGGGCTATGGCTTATTAATTGAAAAAGAATTATTGCCGGGGCTACACCAAAAGAAACAATATCTGCAAGTGAATCTAATTGTTTGCCGGTTTCAGATTTTGCTTTTAAAATCCGTGCAAATGTTCCGTCAAGGAAATCAAGAATTGCAGCTATTCCTATAAAATAAGCCGCCCAAACTAAATTGTTTTCAAAAGCTGCCACAATTGACAGGCAGCCGCTGAAAAGATTCAGTAAAGTGATAAAGTTGGGTATGTTTTTTTTGATATTCATGCTGTTGTGTATAATATTGGTTTTATATGAAATTTGTGGGTTAAAACAAGATATCCATCCATGCGGACTCCTTTTAGTCGTACGAAGCGAAGCAAGTCCGTATGGACGGATTCGCTTTGCTTCAAAAGATAAAAGTAATATTATTTTAGCCACGAATGCACTAATTATAACTAATTTTATAAATATATTCGTTTAAAATTCGTGAATTAGTGGCGTTTTTTTAGCTGAATAGTTACAATAGTTTTATATTGAATACTATGGATGTTTTAACACAAAAAGTTCAAACCGAAAGCTTTCGGGGCAAGGTTCAATGTTTATTCAAGGTTACAACCCTGAACTTGGAACAGTAATAAAAGATTAAAATTAAAATAATTTATCTTAAGAAAAACAACACAGTAATGCGAATCAAGGGTTAAATAAAATTTTAACCCATGATTCGCATTAGTACTTAAAAATTGATTTAAATTTGCGTAACTAATCAGTATTAAATTAACAATGAAAAGTCTTAAAAATATTACTATTTCCGAATATGATTATTCCCTTCCTCCTGAAAGAATTGCTCAATTTCCTTTGGCAGAGAGAGATAAATCAAAACTTCTTTATTATAAAAATGGTAAAATAAAAGAAGATGTCTTTGAAAATATAGCTGATTTTCTTCTGGAAAAAAACTTATTAATTTTTAATGAAACAAAAGTTATTCAGGCAAGGTTGATATTCCAAAAAGAAACAGGGGCGAAAATTGAAATATTTTGTCTGGAACCTGTTGAACCTGCAAAAGAGATTCAATTGGCTTTTCAGCAAAGATCATATTCGGTTTGGAAATGTTTTATCGGAAATTCAAAAAGATGGAAAAAGGGACAATTGCAGAAAAGTTTTGAATTTAATAATAAAAAATGTGTTCTCACTGCAGAAAGAAAAGAGCAGGAACAAAGTGTTTCGCTTGTTGAATTTAAGTGGGAACCGGCTGATCTGACATTTTCGGAAATATTGGAATTGTCAGGCTTGGTTCCTTTGCCTCCTTATTTGAACCGCAATGCTGTTGATTCTGATAAATTTCGTTATCAAACCGTTTATGCTAAAAATAATGGCTCTGTTGCAGCTCCAACTGCCGGTTTTCATTTTACTGATAAAGTTTTCAGAAAATTAAAAAGCAAAAATATTCAGTTTGAAAAATTAACACTTCATGTTGGCGCCGGGACTTTTAAACCTGTGATTGCCGAAACAATTCAGCAGCATGAAATGCACTATGAAAAAATGCTTGTAAAAAAATCAACAATAAAAAAACTTATTGAAAACAACGAAAATAAAATAATTTCGGTAGGTACTACAACCACACGGACATTAGAAAGTTTGTATTGGTTTGGAGTTAAGTTGATTGTTGAAAATTCACCATTAGTCGAGTTCAATATCCGGCAATGGGACCCGTATTTAGAAAAATACAACCAGAGAATTTCCACTCGGGATTCTCTTTTAGCAGTTTTAAACTATATGAATAATTCAGGTTTTGAAATATTGACCGGTTCCACTCAACTAATGATTGTTCCCGGTTATGATTTTAAAATTATTAATGGAATTATTACAAATTTTCACCAGCCCAAGAGCACCCTTCTTTTGTTAATTGCTGCCTTTATCGGCGATGATTGGAGAACAGCTTATGATTTTGCGCTTGCCAATAATTTCAGATTTTTAAGTTACGGCGATAGTTGTTTGTTTTTGATGTAGTAAGGGTTACCAACCTTCAAAAGCTTGGCAACCCTTCAATTATTATTAATCTCTGATTTTTTTTATAAATTCATTAACGAAATTTGTGTGGATGTTCTTTCTCGCGATTTTGGAATGAAAGAATTTTGGGATTTTGAACTACTCCATTTCGTATTTCTATTGCTTTTGAAATGGTTTTGTTCTTTTCCCATACTTTTGGTCCCCCAATAACTTTGGGCAAAAATGGAAGTAATGCTTCTGAAATTTCCCATGAGGCAGAATTCCAATAAAAACTTGGACTGTGATCTACTGAATAATAAAATTTACCTGCTACTTCAAACATTGGATGTTCAAAGGATGTTGGTTTGGCACACCAAAAACCCATTCCTTCATCACAGCTTATGTCAATAATAAGAGTGCCTTTCATCAATTTATCAGCATCATGAGCAGGTACAAACATTTTTGGGTGGTCAGTATCTTGAAGGGTTCCGTTAACAATTATTTGCACATCGGATAATACTTCTGCAAATGGGCGAGTACTGCCGTCAGATTCTACTACAAGCATATTTCCCGAACCATCATTCTTCATTTGTTTGAATGATATGCCGGGTAATTGATCTCTCACTTCTGTTGATGGACGCTCCGTATAGACCGTAATATCTCTATATCCCTGACCTTGCAACGCATATACCGCTCCTCGGCTAACCGATCCAAAGCTGAATACCACTGCTTTACGCGGTTTTCCATAATTCCCGATAATTCCGGTAAGGATAAGTGCATGATTTACTCCAGCATAGCCTG
>JAUXFX010000224.1 GCA_030622635.1 Bacteroidota bacterium | reverse complement strand
GCAATTATCGGTTTGTTATAACAATAATAATTCTCTCGTTTTGTTCCGTTTCCTTTATAAGTTGAGTTTTGTTCATCAGTGATCTCAAAATCCCAGGCATGTTTCCAGTCATCTTTGTGAGTAATCTCATCATCCTGTCCTTGTGTAACTTTCCATTCGCCCCAGAAAGGCAGGGAGATTGAAATGTACTTTGAGTTTCTGAAACGTTCTTTATAATTTGTTTGTGAATACAGGTTTTTTTCAGGTGAAAACTGCTGAACAGTAACAATTTCGGGTTTATTATAAAATCGCTCCCTGAACTTCAGTGTGTATAAAAACATTAAAACAATAAAATTAAACGGCAATGAAAAAATTGACAACTGAAGAATTGAAAACAAGGCACTTGTGCTTGTAATCATGATTGAAATTAAAGGAGTTAACAGGATAACCCAGAGAAAAGAATATTTTGACGGCACAATAAAAAATCCCCCGATAGCAATAGCTGTGAGTATATAGTTGAAACCAATGTAACCGTAATTTAATTCCCCGATATCTGCACCTATAAATTGATAAAATAAATATGCAGAAAAAAATCCAACTAAAGATAATAAAAAAGCTATCCTTGAATAAATTAAAATTCCGATTGCAATTAAAATTCCGGCGAATAAATGATATTGAAAAAATATAGCTCCTAATGACCTGAAATATATTGTAATTGATTCGTGGAGATTTAAATTATTGAACCATTCGTAAATTTTCACCATTGTAAACCCGCCAAGCATATACATTTCGTTGAGGTTATAAATACCTCTGTCGCTGATTGTAAGAGAAGTAAATTCGCGTGAAGCAAGGGTTATCACCCATATCCCGATAAGGAAAGAAATACTTAAATAAGGCAGTCCGTACTTCCCAATCACACCCTCAAGCATTATTGTTACAAAAAGTGTGAATAAGGAAACAAAAAGCAAAAGAGCAAAAAATTCAAATCCGGGCTGGTAAAAAACACCCAATCCCAATCCGACAAGTAATGAGTTAAATCCGTAATATCCCGACTTAATATTAAAACGGTTAAAACCTATTAGATAGGCAACTGTATTTGAAACAATAACTGCAATTAATCCGCTGATTCCGGCAAACAAATCAAAAAACGATACAATAATCAAAATAACCGCAAATCTTGAGCTATTTGAAAAAAATACCTGCGAATAGCTGTTTAAAATGCTATTGATAAAATGAGGGAATATGTATTTTAGTTTGGCGACCATTTAAAGATTACAATTCAAATTTTTTCAGATACTCCGGGACTTTTTCAAAGTCGGTTATGCTGTTTATATTTTCGTTCTCGCGGATAATATGAGTTTTGCCGTCCATATCTATCATCACTACTTTTGGTCTTAAAGTAATGAACTGCATCCATTGAGTCATATTATAAGCTCCAACATGATGAATTACAACATGGTCGCCTTTATTCAAAAGAGGTAAGCTTGCATTCTCGCGGATTACATCAATATTCATACATAAAGGACCATATAAAACCGTATCTTCAGTATATTGTGTAAATGACTGGGCAGGTGTTACTTTATGGTCGTACCAGAATGAAGTGAATAAAATATTTACTCCAACATCAATAATTGTGGTTCTTTTCCCGTCCGACAGACGTTTATTGGAGATGACAGTACCAAGCAAATATCCTGCGTCATCAATTAAAGCCCTGCCGGTTTCAAGTATCAGAAGTGGTAATTTATCAGGTTTGAAATCGCTGTTAATTAATGCACTTGTAATAGTTTCTGCAAAATCATCAAAAGACGGGCTCGTATCAACGCCGGGCAAGTATGAACCTTTAAGAGTGTTTTTTGAAGCAAAACCTCCGCCCATATCAATATATTTTATTTCGTGGTCGTATTTTTTTTGAATACCAATTGCAAGGTCAGCAAGTTTAAAAGCAGCGGTTCCATAAGCTTGCGGTGAAAGCATAAATGTCCCGATGTGTGTATGCAAGCCTACTAACTCCAGTTTTTTTGAACGCATAATTTTATTTAAAGCATCCCATGCCTGTCCGTTTTCATAATTAAATCCGAAACGGTCCCACATAGGATATATGCCGGTATCCATATTAACCCTGATAGCAACTTTAGGTTTTTTGTTCAGCTTTTCAGATAATTCAATAATTGTGTATAATTCATCCAAATGATCAATGTGGATCAAAGAATCGTTTTTTATTGCTTTTGTAAGGTCTTTTTCGTTTTTGTCTGGTCCGTTAAAAATAATTTTTTTACCATCAACACCGTTTTTAATAGCTTTATCATATTCAAAACCTGAAACAACTTCTGCCCACGATCCTTCCTGATGAAAAATATTACAAATAGCACTCAAATAGTTGGTTTTGTATGACCAGGCAAATTGCACTTTCGGATACCTTGTTGTAAAAGATTTTTTAGCATTTTTATATGTTGATCGTATGGTTTTCTCCGATATTACAAATAATGGAGAGCTATACTCATTGATAAGGTCTTTAACCGCAACATTATCAATATGTGTTTTTGGTTTATATTCAGTGCGAAGACCGAACTTGTTCGGCATATTGCTTTCCAGCATTTTAATTACCGGACGTTCATATCTTTGTTTTTCCATTTTTTTATTACTTCATTTATTTTTATGATTAATAATTATTTTGTAACTACTTATATCGTATTTATAAATTATTTGATTTCAGAATAACGATTAACGATCCATACGGACAAGTTTTCTGATTTACGAAGTTATTGAAAATCTGACATTTGACAGAAAAATTATGTTATTATTACTTTTATAATTTATCTTCCTGATTAATCGTACGAATCAAGGGTTGAAAATATATAGTACTGATTTTCTGAAACAATCCTGACAAGTACTTGTCAGGATTATGCTTTTGATAATCATTGTAGTAGCCCAACCCTTGATTTGCATTAATCAGTTCACAGTTCACCATAAGTTGATATTTGCTCAAATTCCGAAATATCAACTATCATATCATAAGCATATCTGATAAACATTATCCCGACTTTATATTCTTTGAACGGTTTGATTTTATTTCCCATTGCAAGATTTACAAGTCCTTCCGGGACATTTTGTCCAACTCCCACAGCCAAATAAATCCACGCAGGTATTCTTGGATTAATCTCAAGTAGATAAAACTCATTTTTTTGATTTTTCATAAACTCCAGTTCAAATACCCCGCGCCATTTTGTTGAACTGATAAAATTTTCAGTAAGCTCAAGTAATTTTTTGTCTGCAATTGAAATACCACCCCAGGCTTTACCTTTATCTGTAATATATTGTTTCCGCATTGGAAAAGCAGCATAAGTATTGCCTTTTCCATCACCCAAGCCCGTTGTATTATATTCGGTTCCGTTAACAAATTCCTGGATAATTATCGGTAGCCCCCATTTAGCTGAAATCTTATTGAAATAGGTTTTCACCTGCTCGACATTATATGCAATCGAAGCATCATAATATTTTCCTTTTACTAATAAAGGATAAGAAAATTCCGGTGTCAGTCCGTATATTTCACTTATAGTATAAATTGCTTTGCTGTGCGGTACTTTGATGTCATATTTTTTACCGAACTCAGGAAGGTTAATTTTTTGCCGTTCTTCAAATTGCTCCATTGTGGGAAGAAAAGTATTGATTCCCATTTCTTTCAGATTTGGACCAAGCTTTATGAATGAATAAAGTTCTGCATCAAAATTTGGGATTATCACATTCAGGTTTTCCTTTGAATGAATGTATTCCAAACGGGCTAATAAAGTTTCGGTTCCTGTAGTCGGATATGGAATTTGATAGGTTTTATCAACCAATTGATGCATATATATTCCGGGCTCAAGTGATTCATAAGCTAATCCGATGATTCTTACATCAAATGAACCGGCTTCACGTAAAGCACGAATAACCGCAACACCGGGGCCCGGACTGTCAATAGCATTCAGACCCGTAACTGCAATGTTAAGCTTTCTTTTCTGCATCCTGGTCAAGTAATTGAAATTGATTTAAAGTTTGAACAAAATCGCTATAATCCTTTTCTAAGGTATTTTTATCAGTATTATATTTTTCAAGCATATTTTCAAAAATTTTATCCTGAGGTTTTCCCTGTTTGATAAGGTTAAAAAATTCAATTCCAATCGGATTTGCAGAAAAAGATTCACCGTTTGACGGATTAAAAATAAATCCGGTATCACTAATTGCTATGTTGCTTTTAATTTTTATCATAAAGTTATGGATTTTTAAAAATTAATTTGTTACTGTTCAGCCTCATGTAATATTGAATAACGAACATTTGAACATTTGAACAACGAATTAAGAAGTGTGTTTTGATTTTGATGCTGTTTCAATACTTTCAACAAAAAATATTATGTCAACAGCAAAATCAATTAGCCG
>JAUXFX010000086.1 GCA_030622635.1 Bacteroidota bacterium | reverse complement strand
CAACTGTTTTAACCCATGAGCAATTTTTGCTAATTTTAAAAATTGAACAACCTGGTCATCAGCGGCAGCCTATGCCTTTAGCCTTTTCCTCAGCCTCATCCTTACGACTTAAAGGAGTCCGCATGGAGCCTTCTATGCCTATCTTCCTAAATATATCTTTACCGTTTTATCCAAATACTTTATATCGCTTTCCTCAAAATCAACTTCAATTTGATATATCTTATTTTTAATATCAAGAATTTTGCAATTTACTAATTTTATAATATTTTCATTCTGAACATATAATTGAATAATATGTGCAGAGCCGTTTTTTGCCTGAAGATTTATTGTGTATTCATTGTTTTTGAAATCAGTTGAAATTATTCTTAATCCTTCGGATTTATAACCCGGCTTGGGATTTGAAATAACCGGCAAGATTGAAATGCCATTTGAATGAAATATTTCAATTTTTAATAAATCTTTTATATAAAATTCAGGTAATTGAAAAATTACAAAGTTATTATTTATGGTTTTTCCGATGTTTTCCGAAACTCCGTTTATTTTAATATCTCTGATTTTTGTTAAGGGCGGAAAAGAAGGCGAAAAATCCAATATTAGCTCTTTATCGCCTTTATGTTTGAAAGTGTATGTAGTCTTATTTTTAGAGCGAATCATTTTATAGTTAAGGGAATTGTCACCAACTTTAATATTTTCAACATTAATAAAATTCCAGTTTACAGGCAGGCGAGGGGAGAAGCTTAATTTGTTTTTCATAGCATCAGGTTCAATACCGAGCATACCTTCAATAATCGGTTGAAGCACCATTGTTTCCGACCAGCACTGATGATGACACACTCCGGATGGCTCATAAACCCTGCCATTTAAAACTTCTTCAACATATCCCAATCCCCAGCTTTTATAAACCAGAAGATTATTCATTACATGAGAAAATCCTTGCAGATAATTTCCATTGTTGTATTCTGCCAAAGCTGTCCAGCCGGTGAACAGCGGCCAGACGCTTCCTGTATGATAACCTTCGGGATGAAATAAAGGACTGTCTTCGCCAACAATTCTTGAGCCCCAGTCGGAAGTAAAATTATTTCCTGCATATTTGCTCAAAACCGGTGAAACCTTGCTCGAATCAACTAAATTATAATATAAAGGAATGGCAGCTAAAATCGTTGGTTCGGTATGATAAGTTCCATCTTTAAATTTTCCATGATAAAAGAAATTATTTTCTGTATTCCAGAAATCCTCATTAATGATTTTTTTAACTGTTTCAGCTTCGGTTTTATATTTAGAAACAAGCTCGTTAAAGCCGAGATTTTCAGCCATGTAGCAAGCTTCGTCAAGGGCAGCAGCCCAACAAGCAACAAGATAAAGTGATGAATGGGAACCGAACAAGCTGCCACCTTCAACCCAGCCGTGACCAACGTTTGTGTTTTCAATTAAATGGTCTTTGTCGGTATCGGTTGAAAAACAGAAATCAATAGCTTTTTTGATGTTGTGCCAGCTTTTTCTGATAAATTCAATATCACCTGAATATTTAAGATATTTACCAACAAGTATAATATAAAGCGGTGTAGCATCAGAAGCATCATAATGAACAAATCCCGAAGTGCTCATTTCGTGGTAAATTTTACCGTTCAGGTCCTGGAATTTATTAAATGTTTTGAGTATGGATTTTACTTTATCAAAGTCGCCGTAATCAAGTAAAGCGAAACCGCTCCATTCGGCATCTCTTCCAAAATACCAACCATATCCCGGTCTTCCGCTTATCTTATGTCCGCCCCACCATCCGGTATTGGATGTTGAATAACCTGCAACCAATGATTTGCCAAGTCCGGGAGTGTTAACGAAAAACCGGTCGGAACCTATCAAAGCCCAACGATATCCTTCGTTAAAATCTTTATCGGGAGTGCTTATTTTTAAAGCATTTTTGAAAAAGTCTTGAGCGTATTGTGTAGTTCGTTTATAGATTTTTTCAGGGTCGGAAGCAGCATTTGTATAATCATCAACTGTTTTTTTCAAACCTTGGTTTGTCGCACATAAGATAATGTCAAAATTTTCATTCATTTTTAAATTAAATTCCATTAATGCAGCTGCCTGGAATTTATCTGTTGGAATTCCTGTAATTACCGAATCTTTATTAATGGATTTGTCTTTATCAGAAGGAAAATTAAGAATAGTAAACCCATCAAATCTGCCTTCTTTGTGTACTGAAGGGATTTTATCCGAACCAATTATACTAACAAAATCACCGGATTTATCAGTAAGAACAAAAGCATTCAAATTATTATCCCATGTATAGAAAATTGTACTAAGAACTCTTTCC
Source organism: Bacteroidota bacterium (assembly GCA_030622635.1). Taxonomy (GTDB): domain Bacteria; phylum Bacteroidota; class Bacteroidia; order Bacteroidales; family JADFUO01; genus JADFUO01. Next base: position 9,678 of record JAUXFX010000086.1, on the reverse strand, counting down.
GAATAGGGCCACATATAACGAAAATTGCTTTTAAATTTTATAAAAATATCAGCCGGATAAACGCCGCGATATTCATAATGGATTATTCCTGTTGGTTCGGTTATGTCAGCAGTGATGATTTCTTTAAGATATGCACGAGCAAATTTATATATCCTTGTAAATGATTCGGGCTTGACTTCAATTTGTGGCTTTTGGTCATTCAGCCAGTAAATTGTGTCTTTATATGAAAATTTAATTCCAACCTCATAATCTCTTAACGACATAAAAGGATGTGCCCAGATTTCATCAATTCCACCTTTTTCATTACCCATTATTAACATTCTTTGTCCGGCAACTTCCCAATAATTATCAGTTGCAAACCTGTTTGTAAGAGTTAACGAATTTGTATTTATTTCCCAATTATCAGAAGTTTTAAAATGTTTAAAGGTCTTTGATATGTTGTAAACAGAATCAATTAATTCAAATGGCAGCACTTCATTTTTTTTGTAATCCCAGTAATGTTTTTCCGAATCCTGATTTTTGTTTGCCAGATAATTTAAAATATTTTCAGTAAAAAGTTTAAGATGCTGAAAGTTATAATTTTCCGGTGCATAATAAGTATATGCACCAACAGCAATTATCTTTCCTTTGCCTAAGTCATATTCTAAAATTAATTTAGAGTTTTCACGAACAAAAATATAATCCCAGTCAACTGCTACAACTTTTCCGTTTTCAGGAATAGAATCATTAAAATACCCGATTTGACGTACAGTAATATCAGAATGAGGTTTGTAAATATAAGCTCCGCCATTCAGATTATCAAAAACCGGATGAGAACGAAAACAATGCAAACCGAGTTTTCGTCCATAACCTTTATCAACAGCTTTTTTATTACGGACTTGTGGCTGAACGGATTCAAGTCCTAAATTAATAATATATCCGAAGGCGTCTAAAGTCAAAAGAAGCTTGCCTCCGTTTTCAACATATTTTCGTAAAGCTGAAATAACTTTTTCGTCTGTTTCAATATCTGAAAAATTGCTTGTATCAGTTTTGTGAAACCATATTACATCAAATTTCTTAAGTATATCCGGATCTATATTGATTTGTTTAAAAGTAAGATAAGCAGGAAATAAATTTGAATTTCCTTTTAGAAGATCATAAGCTGCTTTTGTTTCTATATCTGCATTTTTGAAATCTTCGGCAGAAAGCAAAGCAACATTGATTTTATCATCCTGAGCATAAATTTCCTTTGGCAGCATCTGAAATATTGTAATAATTAAAACAATAAAAAGAACAAGGATAGAAAGTGATTTTATTTTCATGGGATTGAGTGGTTAATTGTTTATTATTTTGATGGTAAAAATACAAATATTAATTAGTGTCCGTCTATAATGTCCAAGAATTTAAATAAATATTAAAAATCACAAATGACAAGCACCAAATTTCAAATAAATTCCAATGATCAAAAATTCAATAACCAAAACAGTTTCGATCATCCATCCACCCGTATGGGCGGACAAGTTTTGATCATTGATATTTGGAATTTATCCATACGGACAAGTTTTGTTATTTGTTTTTTGTTATTTGGTCCCGAAAGCTTTCGGGATTAATTCAAAAATTGTTTAACTTTATAGACGAACACTAATTAATCAGTTTTTGAGTCTGGTCTAAAAAGTCATGTTTGTATAGAAAAACAGGAATAATGGAATATTGGAAAAATGGAAAAATGGAAAAATGGAAAAATGGAGTAATGGAGTTGTAGAATGATGGAGTAATGGAATTGTGGAATGATGGAATAGTGAGAATTCTAAATATTTCAACATTTTATCTTTTTAGCCTTTTTAGAGTATGCTAAATATTTATTTTGAAAAAAATGAATAATTTATCACTTAAAATTTTATTAATAGTTTTATATTTTTTAGTTTTACATATTTTAATAATATACTAAAAATTAATTGAGGGAAAATATGACAACTATAGATTAAATTGAATAATAATCTTATGAAGAAAATCCGCATTTTATATATTGAATTTGAAAATGATATTGCTTCTTATGAAATTCCGGCTTTCAGAAGTGCTGTTGTTCAGATTGCAGGAAATGAAAATATTATCTTTCATAATCATTTGAAAGAAAATTTTCGTTATTCATACCCTTTGATACAATACAAACAAATCAACAAACATCCTGTAATTATTTGCATTGATGAAGGTGTGGAAGAAATACATCATTTTTTTGAGAAAAAACAGATAGGAATAATTTTAGGTGAAAGAGAATATGAACTTAAAATTAATAAATTAAATCTTAACCAATTTATTATGCAGGTTTGGGATAAGACTTTTTATTATCATTTGCGAAATTGGCTGCCATTGAACCAGAAAAACTATCATGAATTCAAAAAAATAGATAATGAAATAGAGCAGATTGAATATCTTGAAAAAATACTTACTGGAAATATTTTATCATTTGCACGTGGAATTAAATGGGAAATTAATAAAAGAATACAATTAAGAATAAATAAAATTAATGATAAAAAAATTATTACAGTAAAGAAAGTGAAACGAGAAGCATATACAATAGATTTCAGTACAAATGTTTTCCTGCCAAACCACATTGGGCTTGGGAAAAATGCAAGTGTGGGATTTGGGGTAGTAAAACAAATGAGAAAATCATCAAATGAATAATCAAACAAAAGTAAATAATGGATAAAAAACGACAATTGATTTATCTCGGAGCGCTGTTGCATGATATTGGGAAGTTTTATCAAAGGGCGGATAATAAACAAGGTGAAAAATTTAATCTATTAAAATCTGAATATTGGAGTCAACCGGAAATTTTTTGTCCCTCTTATAAAGGTTCCTATTCGCGAAAGCATGTATTATGGACAGCCCAATTTATTGATGACAATAAGGATATTTTCAATAAATTAGATATCGACCCATTTAAAGGTGAAGATTCTTTGTTACGCTTAGCAGCTTTGCATCATAAACCGGAAACTGTTTTACAAAAAATTATACAAAAAGCTGATTGGTACTCATCGGCTGTTGACAGAAGTCATGATCAGGCGAGTATCAATGACGGTTTAGAAGATAATAAATGGAATAATTTTAAAAAGCGCAGAATGGTTTCGGTATTTGAAGCAATCGCAAATGAAGATAAAAAAGAGTATAACTATGGTGTTCCGGTAAAAAAACAGGAATTAAGTAAACATTTTTTCCCAAAAAAATATGATAATCTAACTGAATTGCCAGACTATAAGGGTTTATGGGAGAATTTCCAAATTGAGTTTAAAAACATATCTACAATTAGTTTTGATATTTTTATAAAAACGCTACTATACCTTTTAGAAAAATATACAATTACAATTCCTTCAAGCACTAATCATTTACCCGATGTTTCTTTATTCGACCATTCCAAAACTACTGCCGCATTTGCTGTATCTCTTTATGATTATTACAAAGAGAAAAATAATTTAGTGCAGATAAGTTATGACGAAAGTATTACCCCCGTTCGATTAATAGGTGCGGATATTTCAGGAATCCAAAGTTTTATTTATGATATTGTTTCAAAGAATGCTGCTAAAAATCTTAAAGGGCGCTCGTTTTATTTACAATTGATTGTCGATAGTATTTTGCGATATATTATTGAAAAACTGGAATTATTTCCAGCAAACATCGTTTATTCTTCCGGTGGTGGTTTTTATCTTTTAGCATCAAATACACAATCAACTACTGAGAATTTATTAAAAATTGAAAAGGAAATATCTGAGAAGCTCTTTGAAAAACATAAAACTACATTGTTTGTTGCTATTGACTCAATTGAATTATCAGAATCGATTCTTTTACCAAAAAATGATAAAAGAGAGCTGGGGAAAGAATGGCAAAAATTAATTGAAAATCTTAACCGGAAGAAAAGGCAAAAACATATTGAAAAAATAACTTCTGATTACAAAGACTTTTTTGAACCAATTGAACAGGGAGGTGAAAGTAAAAATAACAGGGATGCTATAACAGGTGATGAACTTGATAGTAGCGAAAAAACTACTTTATCTGATGGTAGTGTCGTTTCAAAAACAACAAAAGAACAAATTCAGCTTGGTAAAGATTTAAAAGATGCTAAATATTGGATAGTTACGGCTTATGATGCAAAAAATATCTTAAAGAAAACAAAAGGTTATAATCCCCTTGATCTTGGCTATTATTATTATTTTATGGCTGAAGATGAATTTAACAAGATTACTTCCTTGCCTGATAATGCAGAGGTTTTAAAAGTTAATGAAACTGAGTTTCTTAATAACAAAAAAGGTGATGGAATTGCCAAATACAGTCAGGGATTTACTTTTTATGGAGGTAACAGTTATCCTGTCAACAATCAAGGAAACCCTGTATCCTTTGATAAATTAGCAGGCACAGGTGATTTTAAACGTTTGGGAGTTTTAAGAATGGATGTTGACAATTTGGGGCAGATATTCATGAGCGGGTTTGCACCTAACAAAAGAACATTTTCAAGATACAGCACATTAAGCCGGAGCCTTGATTATTTCTTTAAAGGCTATTTAAATAAGATACAGGAGAAATACAAAGACAATACCTATATTCTGTATGCCGGTGGGGACGACCTTTTTGTCATTGGCAAATGGGATGTCCTGATTAAACTTGCAAAAGAGATAAAAGATGATTTTGCAGATTGGACATGTCATAACCACAATATTAGTATAAGTGGAGGTATTGCAATAGTAACAGCAAAATTCCCGATTATGAAAGCTGCATACATGGCTGCTGAGGAAGAACAGAATGCCAAAGAGTATAAAAATAACGGACATGAAAAAAATGCTTTCAGCCTGATGGGTTATGCGCTTTCATGGAAAGAGGGATACGAATTTGAAACTGTTAGTAAATTAAAGGATGAATTTATTAGTTATTTAAATTCGGGTAACCCAAAATCTTTAATTGGCTTTATTTCAGGTTTTTTTGCCAAACGGCAGATTCAAAAAGAAAAAAACAAAAACGAAAGCTGGCAATGGCAAATGGCTTACCAGCTTGCCCGCTTTGCAAAAAGTATAAGAGATAAAAAGGCTGAAAACCTGGTTGATGAAATTAAAATAGATGTCTTTACCGACACTTATAAAGGCGAAAAACACAACTTCAATTATCACTATATAGAATTATTAAACCTTGCTGCCCGATGGGCTGAATTAGAATATAGAACCAATAAATAAAATGGAAAAAATAATTAAAATACAACAAAATGGAAAAAAACTATCAGAAACAAAAGACTCATTACCCCGGTAAGAGCTTTCAGCAAAAAGACTACCGTGATTGGAAAAGAGATTTCAAGATCGAATGGATCACACAGGGCATTGACAAAGATGGGATCAAATTTGCCGATGACTTTGGTAAATTTCTCAGCGGACCTCTATCAACCTCACAAATCAGGAATATCTATGGTGAATTAAAACGAATCCAAATGAAAGGATTTAAAAGTGAAAAAACGGCTTTTATTTTACTTAAACCAAAATTGGCTTATGCAACTGCCCGTAGCAACCCATTAAAGCCTTTTACTGATGTTTTTGATTCTGCATTTGATGCTGTTGATACTGAAAATTTAGAAAAAGGATCTAAATCTTTTGAGAATTTAATGGACTTTATGGAGGCGGTATTGGCATATCATAAAGCTTATGGTGGAAAATAATATTAAACTTAAAAATAAAAAAAATGGAAACTATGTTGAATAAAAAAATAATCATAACAGGAAAAATCAAAACCCTGACGGGTTTACATATCGGCGGTACAAATTCAGCAATGGGTATAGGAGGACCAGACAGCATGGTTGTTAGAAACCCCATTGACAATAAACCTTATATTCCCGGAAGTTCGCTGAAAGGAAAACTAAGAGCAATGCTTGATATTGAAGATGGTTCAATCGAAGATGTTAATATGGGACAAGTTAGAAACGGCACTTCGCAAGACCCAAAATATGCTTCTGCCCGTTTGTTCGGCTCAGCAAGAAGAGATGAAAAACAAAGACCATCGCGGGTTATTGTTAGAGATGCTAAATTACTCTCAGGTGATGAGGAGTTTAAAAACACTGACCTGCCATTTACAGAAAGCAAAACAGAAGTTGTAATTGACAGGATAACTGCCAAGGCAATGCCACGGCAAATTGAAAGAGTGCCTGCCGGTGCAGAATTCGAATTGAATATGGTGCTTAATGTTTTTGATGAGGACAAAGAAGATGACCAGATCAAGAACCTGGTTCGTGCAATGAAGCTTCTTCAGGATGATTACCTGGGTGGTAGCGGTTCACGAGGATACGGACAGATTGAGATTATTATTGAAAAAGCTAATGAGCGGTCTTTCAATTTTTATAAGGGTGAAAAAGCAGAGGTAGAGGTTACAGATAAATTTACAAACGTTAAGTAATAAAAAATGGCAAATAAAACATATAGTGTCGTAAAATTGCACTTCCGAGCACCTTTGCATTTAAGCAGAGGGCAAACGGATGCTTACGATAACTCGGAAGATGTTCTGCATTCCGACACTTTAAAATCTGCCATTTTTGTAGCAACAAAAATGCTTTTTGGCGATAAAGCAGATGAATCATTTTTCGACGGGTTTATAGTATCATCAGCATTTCCATTTAAGGATGATGAATATTTTTTCCCTAAGCCAATGATAAAACTTAATTTGGATTTTAAAGGAGCCGAGGATTTGGGGGAAAGTAAAAAAAGTAAAAAGCTGAAAAAGCTTACTTACATCAGTAATGAAACTTTTGAAAAAGTTATTGCAGGGGAAAAAGTTACTGTTGAGCTAAGCCAGATTTCAAAAAACGGCAGGTTTTTGTTTTCGGGCAAACCCCGTATGGTTTTTACTTCGGAAATTCAGCAAAGGCTGGCAATGCCTGTTGGCGATGAAAAGGACGGAACACCTTATTATGTCGAACGAATATATTTCACTGAAAATAGTGGCTTATATTTTTTTATTGATTTCGGTGATAATGAAGATAAAAAACAAAAACTTGAATCTGCATTAAAATTGCTTGGAGATGAAGGAATCGGAACTGACAAGCATGTTGGTAACGGTATTTTCAAACCGGAATGGACTGAAATGAATATTAACTTACCCGAAAAAGCCGACAGCAAAATGCTTTTATCGCTTTATTGCCCCAAAGAGAAGGAATTATATGAAGATTTTCTGAAACAGAGTGCGTATCAACTAATAAAACGGGGAGGATATATTGCAAGCCCTGAGAATTTAGACTTTTTGACTTTTAGAAAAAAATCGGTTTATATGTTTTCCGAAGCATCTGTCTTCCCTGAAGAAATGAAAACTGAAGGCAAAAAAGTAAATCTTAAACCCGATAATATTAAAGGGCTTGATCATGATATATGGCGTGATGGAAATGCTTTTGTAATACCAATAAAACAAAACGAAAATGCCTGATATAAAAATAGAATTGCTAACACCTGTTCATATTGGCAGTGGTAAAGACCTGATGTCGAATACTGAATATCTGTATTTTGAAGATGAACAATTGCTTACTGTTATAGATGAACAAAAAGTATTGCAGTTAATTGGTGAGCAAAACATAGACAAATGGGTTAACATTATCCAAAACAATAAATCGCTTAAAGAATACCTGTTACAATGCAAAGGTGATCTTGAACCAGCAGACATTGAAAAACGCAGTATGAATGTTTTTGGGTCCGGTATTGCAAAACATAAAACACTGAAAGAACAACTGCATGATGGAAAACAAATATCATTTATTCCCGGCTCATCAATTAAAGGAGCAATACGTACAGCTGTTTTGAGCCATTATGCTTTACAGAACCCAGACCTGTCAAAACATTCATTAAAAAACCATAAAGGAAGATATGATGCGCAGGTTTTAGAGAAAAAACTTTTTGGTGAAAATCCAAACAAAGACGTTTTCCGGTTTTTACAAATAGGTGATGCTTATTTTAACTATCCTACCATTGCAACTAAAGCACACATCCTTAATTCTTATTACAATAACTGGCATTTTAAAAAGGAAAGCAGTCATTTAGTGGAATGTATCGCACAGGAAACCGATTCGGAATTTCGTTTGAAAATAAATACCGAATTATTACAAAAAAATAATCCGGTTAACAAAACTGATTTCCTTGAAATGAAACAGTTATTCAATATTATAAGCCAACATACATTAAGACTCCTTGAAAAAGAAAAAGATTTCTGGCAAGAGGACGATAATGTTCAGGAAACGGCTTTTGAAAATTATATGGAAAATATTAACCGATTGATTGAAATCTGTAAAAATTGTAATGAAAAGGAAACTGTATTACGAATAGGTTTTGGTTCGGGATGGGATTTTATAACAGGTGCATGGACTAAAGACTTCGGGATAATGGGAGACAATGAATATGACCGCTTTGTAAATATTATACGGCGTAATAAGAACTATGATATGTCGGTTCCTTTCCCAAAAACCCGTAAAATGGATGAGGATGGCGATATTCTTGGATTTATTAAATTATCATTGATCTAACAAATCTGTTTAATGAAAACACTTTTCTCAAATATTGGAAATCGAAATATAACATATAAAGGTTTTTATATTGACGATTATTTAAAAAAAGAAAACTTAAACAAAAAATTTAATTTTAAATCTTATACTAAAAAATTGCTTGACAACTATGAACAGGAGAGAGATTTTATCAAACCACTTATTATTAACACACTGATTGATAAAGTAAAAAATGAAATTGATGAAGTCATAATTTTTTCAAGCGACCAGAAAAATGTAGAACGTACTGATCAGGATACTTTTTATGCAGGCGAGATTTTAGCAAATTTATTACAGAAAATATATCCTGAAATAAGTTTTAGAAATATTGTATTAAAATGCTCTGTGGTTGAGCATAACCAGCTAATAAGAACTTTCAGAAGCAAATACAGGGAATTTAAAAATGAAAAGCCGGCAAAACAAATAATTTATTGTGATGCAGGAGGTACTTCACAACAAAAGTTTGCTTCAAAAATAATTCTTGAATATCTTTTTAACGCCGAAGATTTGAAAGTTTATTATGTGTCGCAGGAAGAAATCGGAAAAAGCACAATAACTGATGGATACCCACACGAATACAGGAAAATAATTGATAAAGAACATATTTTTACTGCCATTAAAACATTTTCATACAAAGCTGCATTATCCATATTAGGAGGATCAAACCTGAAACAACAAAATACAGTACAATATAAACTAATTGATTTTGCACGTATGCGTTCTGATCTGATGTATGATGATGCCCGTAATAAAGCCAAAGATCTAAGTTATACAAACGATTGCAAAAATCTTAAATTTATAACTGATTATTCAAATTCAACCCCATTGGGTAATTACAAGTTATTTGAAGAATTTATTAACAAATCTGATTTTTTTATTATTACTGAAATATTATCCATAGCACAACGAAATATACTGTATGAAAATTATTCGTTTGCTGTTCTTAATTTTTACCGTTTTCAGGAACTATACCTCTATAGCATTATTAAAAAACTTGGATATGATTTATCTGATAATTTTGATAATGATAAAAATCGTGTAATTATTTACCAGGTAATTTATCCTGTAATAAAATTATATCCGTCAAAGGTATTACATAATTCTGAGAAAACACTACGATTATGTTTTCTTGCGGTTGAAATGAAACCTTCAAT
>JAUXFX010000112.1 GCA_030622635.1 Bacteroidota bacterium | reverse complement strand
GGAATAAATAAAATAAAAGCTATAAATAATTGTTTATACATAACACAGCAAACTGCAAGATAAAAGATAAAAGTAAAAAGTGAAGCGAAGCAAACGACACGAAGTTAGCCCGCATGGGCCCGTATGGGATAAAAGTTAAGCAGAGCATATTGGAAACTATTGAATGACTATTGAATGACAGATAATCTACAATAAACCAGAAACAATATCCTAAAACTAAATATTTTTCTAAATCAAAGAGCACCTTCTGATTTTCTTATAAACATATTTTTTCAAACAATATTATTTATCATATCGTACTATTTTTTACTTTTGCCTTTTGTATAATTTAAAATTCATAAAATAATGAAAAACACAGCTTTTACAAGTTTCCATGAATCAATGGGGGCAAAAATAGTTCAGTTTGCCGGTTATAATATGCCGGTTCAGTTTGAAGGTATAAATATTGAACACCAAACAGTAAGAAATGGCATTGGAGTATTTGATGTTTCACACATGGGAGAATTTTGGGTGAAAGGGCCAAAAGCATTTGAATTTGTCCAAAGGGTTACTACAAACGATGTAGTTAGATTAATCGATGGTAAAATTCAGTATACCTGCTTCCCAAACGGAAAAGGTGGAATAGTGGATGATCTATTAGTTTACCGTATTGATGCAGAAACTTATTTATTGGTTGTAAATGCTGCAAATATTGATAAAGACTGGGCATGGTGCAACAAACAAAATACTATGGCAGCGACTTTATACAATGCTTCTGATGAAATTGCACAACTGGCTGTTCAGGGTCCGCTGGCATTAAAAGCAATGCAAAAACTTACAGAAAAAAATATCACTGACATGGAATATTACACCTTTAAAAAATTAAATTTTGCAGGTGTGAAAGATGTAATATTATCAACTACAGGTTACACAGGTGCAGGTGGGTGTGAAATATATATGTCAAACGAAGATGCTCCGAAAATTTATGAAGCTGTTCTGGAGGCAGGTAAAGAATACGGAATTAAACCCATTGGCTTGGCTGCCCGTGACACTCTTCGTCTCGAAATGGGTTTTTGCCTTTACGGGAATGATATAAATGATACGACTTCGCCAATTGAAGCAGGCTTGGGCTGGATAACAAAATTTGTTGACGGCAACGGTTTTATTGACCGTGAACTTTTTGAAAAACAAAAAGAAGAAGGTGTTGAACGAAGATTAAGGGCATTTGAAATGATTGACAAAGGAATCCCGCGTCAGCATTATGAAATTTGTGATAAGGAAGGCAACATAATCGGTGAAGTTACTTCCGGCACAATGTCTCCGATGCTGAAAATTGGAATAGGTATGGGATATGTAAAAAAAGGATTTACAAAACTTGATACGGAAATTTATATTAAAATCAGAAATAAATTATTAAAGGCAAAGATTGTTAAGTTGCCGTTTTATAAAATTTAAACCTTTACTTTTGCAAAGCATCTAACTTACTTTTATACTAATTCTTAACAGGCCCATACGGGTAAATTTTGCAAAGTAAAGCTGTTTATACATACGCACAAACACCTTCGGGTTTGAAAGTAGTTATGCGTGCTGAATAGACCTTTAAAGTTTTTGCATTTCTATTCAGCATTAGTATTAACCATAATTTATAAATTTTGGCATTTCAAAGCGATAAGGAAATTCTTGAAATGATTCTTGTTAAGGAATCATGTAATTATGGCTTTAACCTGCTGGTTAGAAAATACCAGAAACAAATCTACTGGCACGTCAGGCGTATTGTAATTGACCATGACGACAGTGATGATGTTGTTCAGAATACATTTATAAAAATCTGGAAAAACATTAATAAATTCAGAGAGGAATCCAAACTGTTTACATGGATATATCGCATCGCAACTAATGAGGCATTGAATTTCCTTAAACGTAAACGACAAAAATTATTCATACCTTTGGTTAATGTTGAAGAAAGACTTTCCAATTCGCTTTCAGATGACATATATTTCAATGGTAATGAAATACAATTAAAGCTCCAGAAAGCCATCTTGCAACTCCCTGAAAAACAACGATTGGTTTTTAATATGAAATATTATGATGAAATAAAATATAAAGATATGTCCGAAATTTTAAATACATCTGTAGGAGCTTTAAAGGCTTCTTACCACATTGCTGTAAAAAAAATAGAAAAAATTATTACTGAAAATTAAACTTTTTTCAAACAAATGAATCTTATGTAAAATGAATGATAAAAAAAACATACACAAACATGTCAATAATGATAATCTTAAGGATTTTGCACCTAATCTTGTAAAATCCTCAAAAGAAAATCCTTTTGATGTCCCTGCTAATTATTTTGACGATTTACCCTCTGTTATACAGGAAAGAATAACAGAAAGAAAACTTCAGCATAATTGGATTGGATATATTTTTAAACCCCAATATGCAATAGCAGCTTCATTAATTATCGTGGCAATAATTTCAGTTGTTTTAATTTTTAAAATGCAAAAACCCGTAAACGAGAACAATTTTTTTACAAATATTTTTTGGGAAGACATACTTGATGAAAACAATTATTTCATTAACGGTCTTGATGAAAATGAATTAATAGCAACACTCATCAATGAAACCGACGATATTAGTGATTTGAATCTGTTCAATAATAAGCCCACAAACAATAACAATCAGACAAAAAACGACACATCAATCCAATCGGATGATATTATTGAATATCTGATAGAAGAAGATATTAACAATTATGACTTGTATAATTTGTAAAATTTTAATTTAAACCTTAAATATTAATAAAGTATGAAAACAATAAAAATCAATTACAGAAAAACAAATATTTTAATATTATTAATGCTTATAAGTTTTTCATCATATAGCCAGTTTGATTTCGAACAAACGAAACAATTTCAGAAAAAAAAGAAAATGATTGAAGCACAGAAGATTGCTTTTATTACAAACGAGCTTGCTCTGACTCCAGAAGAAGCACAGGCGTTTTGGCCCGTTTATAATAAGTTTCAAAAAATAAGAGATGAAGAAGAAAAGATTTTTCGCGAAAATCAAAAGGATATTATTGATATTAATTTGCTGTCAGATGAAGATGCAGAAATAATAGCTGATAATCACCTCATCCATGCACAAAGGATGCTTGATATTGGAAAACAATATTACGCCGAACTTAAAAAAGTACTGCCAATAAAGAAAATTATTAAACTTCATCATTCAGAGAAGAAATTTAAAAGATTACTCTTAGAAAAAATTAAGGAAAGAAGAAGAGGGTTTTAAGGCAGATAAGATTTTAGAATTTAGAATTACGGATTACGGATTATGAATTCAAACGTCAAACATCAAACATCAAACGTCAAACTTATTATATTACTCCTTCCACTTCTTATACTCTTCAAGCAGACTAACAGATGATTCATCAGGCGGAGTGCCAAGGGTTGTTAATTTTAATTCTTTTAATTTATGCGACCAGAATACAACCGGCATGTTTTCGCCACCATATTCTCCATTTGAACTTTTATAATTTTCGGAATCAATAAAACCACATAAGCTATACATAAATGGCTCTTTTTTGCTAAGCTGGAACAAACGTACGTTTGCAAAATCTAAAAATTCAATTTTTACCTCAGCACACAAAACACCATTTTCTTCAAACAGCCGCTTATCAATGTTTGCAGCATCGGGATAATCCTTTTCAATTTGATCGCCGGTAATATATGTTGATATCAGTTCATCAAAATCTTTAGCCGAAATATCAACAGTATCATCTTTTATTGATATAAGATTTATAAACTTAATTGTAAGAACCCCGGAATTATCACCGGTAAATTTGAAAGTATATTCTTTTTTTTCAAATGTCAGACAACCACTGGCAAATAAAGCAAAAAAAGATAAAGCAATAAGCAAAAATTTTACATTTTTCATGATTTTTGAGTTTTATGTTTTTTTCAAAGATAATAATAATTTATAAATTGTAAATTTGTTTCCTGAAAATTTGAAATTATTTATTAATAAAAATCAACAATTATGAATACATCAGTAGAAATTAGTTATTACCCGCTTAAAGACGAGTTTATCCCTCGTGTTCTGGATTTTATCAATAGAATGAAAAATTACAAAAATCTTATTGTAAAATCAAACGGGATGAGTACCCAGATTTTTGGAAAATATTTTGATGTTATGAATGCCTTAACCGAAGAGATTCACAAATCATTTGAATTACCCCATTCGGTTTTTGTTTTAAAAATTGTAAACGCTGATCTTAACATTACCTGATGGACTTTAACCAGTTTTTTGAGATTTTATACAATAATATACTTGACTCAAGTTATCTTGAGATTATTGCGGTTATTTTTGGATTGTTAAGTGTTTGGTTTGCTAAAAAAGAGAATATCCTTGTATTTCCTACCGGAATTGTAAGCGTATTAATTTACGTTTATATTTGTTTTATTGCCAAGCTTTATGCTGACATGGGCATCAATTTTGTTTATTTTGTGATGAGCATTTACGGCTGGTACATGTGGTCAAGAAAGGATGAAAAGAAAAAAGTATTACCGATTTCGTTTTGCTCGATAAAGGAACATATTATAAATATTGTGATGTTTGTTTTTTTCTTCATTGTTTTGAGTTATGTTTTAAAAAACTATACCGACAGTAATGTTCCAATCTGGGATTCATTAACAACAGCCATATTTATTGTCGGAATGTGGCTAATGGCTTTGAAAAAAATTGAAAACTGGATCGTATGGATAATTGGAGATATAATATCCATCCCGCTTTATTTTTACAAAGGATTGGTATTTACAAGCTTGCAATTCACAATTTTTTTAATTATTGCAGTTTTAGGTTATATTGAATGGAAAAAGAAATTTGAAGAAGGGAGGCAAATTGCTTAAAAGAATAGCTATTACCGGACCTGAATCAACAGGGAAATCATTGCTTGCAAAGCAATTAGCCAGACATTATAATACGGTTTGGGTGCCCGAATATGCAAGAGAATATATAAATAATCTGAACAGACCTTATGATCAGGAAGATATTTTAAAGATTGCAAAAGGACAGATAAGAACTGAGAACGAACTGGCTGCAAAGGCCAATAAGATCCTTATCTGTGATACAGAACTTCTAATTACAAAAATCTGGATAGAACATAAATATAAGAACTGCCATCCCTGGATTTTGGAAACTATAAAAAAACATACTTACGATTTATATTTACTATGTAATATTGACCTGCAATGGCAACCTGATCCGCAAAGAGAACATCCGCAGAAAAGAAATTATTTTTTTAATCTTTTTAAAAATGAATTGATTAACCGAAATTTTAATTTTGATATTGTTTCGGGACAGAGCACTGAAAGATTAAAAAATGCCATCAGGATAATTGATAAGTTTATTAAAAATAATAATAATTTTACCAATACTAATTAATTTTTCCAATCGTTTAGAAACAAGAAATATACAGATTTATGAATTCAGAAAGCGGGGAAAATAAAATTAAAGTTCTTTACCTTCCGCGATGGTATCCGAATAAATACGATCCTATGCCCGGATTGTTCATTGAACGCCACGCTCTTGCAGCTCTTAAACATTGTAATATCTCTGTTTTATATGTGCATGCAGATGCCCCACGTGACAGCAAACGAAAAAACGTCAAAAATCCTAAATACGAAATAATTTCATCAGAAAATAACGGTCTTTTTACAATCAGGGTTTATTATACAAAATCAAATTGTAAATTTAAGCCGTTGGCAGCAATAACAAACACATACAGGTTTATAAACAGTAATATCAAAGGTTTCAGGATTATTACAAAATCTGTTGGCAAACCTGATATTGTCCACATACACGTACTAACACGATTGGGCATTATTGCACTTGTAAATAAAATTATAAATGGCACACCTTATTTGATAACCGAACACTGGACACGATATTTACCAACCACCGACACTTATCACGGATTTTTCAGGAAATTGCTTACACGTATTGTAGTTAAAAATGCATCGGCAGTTCTGCCCGTTACCGAAAACTTAAAAAACGCAATGATAAACTGCGGTTTAAAAAACGATAATTATAAAGTTATTCCAAATGTTGTTGATGTTGATAAATTTCATCCTTCATCAAAGAAAAATAAAAGCAATAAAAAGAAAATTGTCCATCTTTCATGTTTTGCTGATAAACAAAAAAATATTTCAGGGATTTTAAGAGTTATAAAACGGCTCTCGGAACAACGTGACGATTTTGAATGTTATATGATTGGCGATGGTGTAGACTTTGAAATTCTTAAACATTATTCAGATAAATTAGAACTAACTGATAAATTTGTTTTTTTCGCAGGACTTAAAGAAAATGATGAACTTGTTGAAGCAATGAATGACGCTGATTTTATGATAATGTTCAGTAATTATGAAAACCTTCCTGTTGTAATTTTAGAAAGTTATTCATGCGGTGTTCCGGTAATTTCAACTAAAGTCGGAGGCATTCATGAACATCTAAACGAAAATCTCGGGCTTTTAGTAAAACCAAAAGATGAAAACGAATTTTATGAAAAAATCAATTTTTTTCTTGATAATTTAAATAAATATAACAAAGATAAAATCCGTAAATATTCGGTTGATCATTTTAGTAATGAGGTTATCGGGCAATCGTTGTACGAAGTTTATAAGCAAATATTATATTAAAAATAGATACTTTTTTAAGTATTGATGAGTTTAGTCTAAAAAGCCCATAATCTCGCAAAGCCGCTAAGACGCAAAGGTATAATATACTACATTTTAATACTTTGCGACTTGGCGTCTTTGCGTGGAATTTGATATTTGTAGTTTTTATACCGGACTCATTGATATTTCCCAAAATTATTGGGGATTTGTTAATTTTAAGTTTAAACTTATATCTTTTGATAGGTAAAATCATTAACACATTCGGCACAAGAGTTATGTCAGCGGTTTTCAATTTGTTGATTGCTGTTGTAATATCGCAATTTTTAGGTCCAGACGGTAAAGGGCAACAGGGAATAATTATAACTACAATTGCATTTATTCTTGTGTTCTCTAACCTTATCGGTGGTGCTACTTTAGTTTATCTTATTCCGCGACACAGGTTTTCGCTGTTAATTTTGCCTTCTTATTTCTGGTCAATAATTATAAGTTTAATTTCATTTTTTATATTAAAAACCACTAATCTGGTTAACAACCAGTTCATTATCAATATTTGTATATTATCAGTTCTTAATTCATATACTTCAATAAATTCCACAATACTAATTGGAAAAGAAAAAATAAAGACAGCAAACTTAATAGCCTTTTTACAACCGTTAATCACTGTTATTTCATTAATTATTTTATTTGTATTTTTAGAACAAAAAAATGTTACATCATACCTGATATCATTATATTTTTCGTTTGGTATTACGTTCTTAATAAGCTTATTTTACGTCAACAAATATTTTGATACATTCAAATTCCATACTTTACGCGAATATTTTGTTGTAATAAAAGATTTAGGAAAATACGGTTTATTAAATCAATTAGCACATATTTTCCAGTTATTAAGCTTTCGTTTAAGTTATTACTGGCTCGATCATTTTTTCGGTGAATCAAGTGTTGGGGTGTATTCAAACGGTGCGTCACTAATTGAGTCGGTGTGGCTTATTAGCAAAAGTATTTCACTTGTTCAATATGCCCGGATTGCCAACACCGATGATATAAAATATTCGCAAAAACTCACTATTAATCTTACTAAGGTTAGTATCATTTTCAGTTTATTGCTGATAATTCCGCTAATAGTTCTACCTGCGAGTTTTTATACTTTTGTGTTTGGTCAGGGTTTTGGCTCTGTAAACAAAATTATCTGGACATTAGCTCCGGGAATTATCTTCTTCAACTTTGCTCTGGTGATAGGACATTATTTTTCCGGGACAGGGAAATACTATATAAATACAATATCTTCGCTTACCGGACTGGTGGTTTCAGTTATACTCTTCTCTATTATGATACCTCTGTATAACAATATCGGAGCAGGAATTGCAACAAGCATATCTTATATTGTTACATCAATTATGGTATTGATATTTTTCCTGAAAGAATCAAAAGTTAATCCAAAACAATTTTATCCGACAAAAACCGATTTTAGGATTTTTATTTCTGAAGTGAAAAAAAATATTTTCTACAATTTATAATAAAACGAGTATTACAGCACTTTCTTGACTTTTTTCGTCTTCAGAGAAACCTCAAAATATTTATCAGGTTTTGCAGGAGTTTCTAATGTTTTACCTTTTAACTTTTTATTCATAAAAACAGCAGATAATGTATTTGAGACATGATAAATATTTTTATGAATTTCAGGGGAAGTTCCGTCAAGAATTCCTGCTAAAACCTCATATCTTATTGTTTCGGGATTATACGCATAATCGTGCCATACAATAATAGAATTATCATGAGTTAAAAATTCAAATACTTTTTTTGTATCATTTTTCACTAAATCATAATGATGGTCACCATCAATAAAAATCAAATCAAATTTTTTGTTTAGTCCTGCAAAATCATAAGTTTTGGAATTGCCTTTAAGGTGGATAATATTTGAGATATCCTTTGAAAAGAAAGCATGTTGGTTGATATAATCTTCAGACAGTCCCGATTTTTTCATTTCTTCTTCCGGTAAATTCAGGGTATAACATTCCTTAGCCACAGATGCAACATTGACAATGGTTTCGCCACGCCACGTTCCAATTTCAAAGAATTTGCAATCTTTGATCTGTGAAGCTAATTTTGTCAACAAGGCAATATCTGTTGGTAATGAGCTTCCGTCAAGGAATCCGAATAATTTCACGGTTTCGGAAAAATCAGGAAACAATTCATTTATATTTACAACAGGTAAGCCTGCCTGTAAATTGTAATTCCTCTTAACATAATTTTTCCAAACATTATTTTCATTCAGAACATTATTCAGTAAAACTGGCTTTTGTAATATCAGTGAAACTGCTTTGAAAAATTTATTGAATTTACCCATAACAATTAATTGATTATTTATATTTATAGAGTGTAAACGTTTTATTTTTAGCCATAACTTCAAGTTCAGTATGTTTTAGTTTAAGAAATTTTTTCAATGATTTATCATGAAAATAATGATGAAGCAAAATATATTCAACTTTCACTTCTTTGAATTTATCCTCTATCTCCTGCATGTTTTGACGTTTACCATTTGACACGCATCTCCTTTTGGTATATAGTGCAAGTACTCTTGGTCTAATAAATGCCACAACAGATTCTTCCGAAGTATTGTTTTTAATTTCTTCAAAAATTTCAATTGCATCCGGTTTTTGGGGACCTTCAGTTATAAATTTCTGATTTACTATTATTTTATAAGTACCATTGATATATGTAATTAATATCAGGGTAAGAAAAATGCTAACAAAATTAATTTTCCAAAAACTAAAGTTATATTCAGACTCAGACAATGCTTTAATAATATATATTAGAATAAAAGGTAAAACAGGTATTAATAAACGTACACCTCCATTGTATGGATAAATCAAGGTTACGGAAATAAAAATTATAAACAGGATTTCCATAAATGAAAATTTCCTCACTATATTTTTAAACAATCCTAAAATAAAAAAACATATCGCAATTGCAGAAATGATAATTGTTGAAAAACTCCATAAACCAACATCAGGTTCAAAAAACCACTTTAGCTCAGTTAAATAATTATACAAGTTCTTCAATAAATTGTCTGAAAAATTTTCAAATATCCATAGTTCAGAATAAGAGTAAGCAGCAGGAACAGGAAATAATAAATAATCAAATATTAAAATGAATATAACAGAGGTTAAAAATATTACTAAATGATATTTAAAAAGCACTCTAAATTTATCTGCATTTTTCGATTTATATCCAAATAAAACAATTAAATAATTAACAAAAACAGATAATAAAATTACGTATCCCATTGTTCGTATCTGAATAAGAAAAGCAATCAGCAAGCCAATGACAAAACCATTTAAAAGTGTCTTTTGTCTGTATCGGTAAAGCAGGAATATTAAGATAAATAAGAAGGAAAAAGGAATGTCTGACATAACTTCCGACTTAAAAGAAAGCATATATGGATTATATACGGTAACTAATACAATTAAAATAGAAATGAGCGGGTTAAAATAATTTCTGTAAAGCCTGTAACAAACTAATGCAAAAAGGAATAGGAAAAGCGCTACAAGATACACAAAGCTTTTAATATCATTTCCGAAAAAGCTGTATGGCACAGATAGTATTAGTGGAAAACCCGGTGGATATGTCCTTGGTCCAAAAGCAGGAACTTTTTCATTAAAAATATATCCTGTTTCATAATGTGGGTTTCCTTCAACAATATTTTTTGCCTGCGAAATATATTGTGCAAAATCACCACCCCAGTCATGACTGTCAGTAACATTAATAAAAAATACAGGAAGTATTAATAAAATCAGTAACAGATAGCTGAAATTTGAAATAAAGATTTTTTTAAAACTTAATGTCATTAGAAGTTTATTATAATTTTCAGCTAACAAATTTAGATTAATTTTTTTAAT
>JAUXFX010000264.1 GCA_030622635.1 Bacteroidota bacterium | reverse complement strand
ATAATTCTCAATTACAATTAGCTTATGATTTTGTCCAGTTTACCGGAAGAAATATTTTCTTGACAGGTAAAGCAGGTACCGGAAAAACCACTTTTTTACATAATCTTAAAAAACGTTCACCCAAACGTATGGTCGTTGTGGCACCAACAGGTGTGGCAGCTATTAATGCTTCAGGTGTTACTATTCATTCCTTTTTTCAGCTTTCTTTTGGACCTCTTCTGCCGGGTTATAAAACATCTGAATTTGAGAATCAGGGAAAGCAAGCTAAATTTAAAAGGTTCAGCAAAGAAAAAATAAATATAATCAAAAGTATGGATTTGCTGGTAATTGATGAGATCAGTATGGTTAGAGCCGATTTGCTTGACGGTATAGACAATACTTTACGCAGATTCAGAAACAAAAATCTTCCCTTTGGCGGAGTTCAACTGCTAATGATTGGTGACCTGCAGCAACTTGCCCCGGTAGTAAAAGATGAGGAAGGAAGACTGCTGCGGCAATATTATGATACGCCTTTTTTCTTTAGCAGCAAGGCGTTGCAGCAAACCCAATACGTTACCGTTGAGTTGCAATATGTTTATCGACAAAAAGATGAACATTTTATTAAATTGCTTAATAAAATTCGTGACAACCAAATAGACAAGGAAGTTATTGATGAACTAAATGCAAGGTATAAACCTGATTTTAACCCTGATAATGAAGGTTACATCATCCTCACCACCCACAATGCCAAAGCAAAACAAATTAATGATTCTAAGTTAAGTCGCTTACAGGAAAAAATTTATACTTTTAAAGCAGAAGTTTCAAACAATTTTCCTGAATACACATATCCCACCGATTTTGAACTAAAGCTAAAAACAGGGGCACAGGTAATGTTTGTAAAAAACGACCCTAATCCGGCTAAGCAATTTTATAACGGTAAGATAGGAACGGTAATCCAAATTGATGAGGATGTTGTAACGGTGAATTGTGCGGGTGATGAAGAACCCATAGATGTTATGCCTGTGGAATGGCAGAAAATGAAATATACATTGGACGAAGAAACCAAAGAAATTAGAGAAACTATTGAAGGTACTTTTACACAATATCCACTAAAATTGGCTTGGGCTATTACTATACATAAAGGACAGGGATTGACTTTTGAGAAAGCCATTATTGATGCACAGGCAGCCTTTGCACACGGACAGGTTTATGTAGCACTTAGCCGCTGCACATCGTTGGAAGGGCTTGTATTGAGCACCCCCATTGCAGCTCAAAGTGTAAAATATGATAGAACAGTTGAAAGTTTCACAAAGCATTATGAAGAAAACCAACCCGGTAAAATTGAACTTGAAGCATCCCAAAAAGCATATCAACAACAATTGTTAACCGACCTTTTTGATTTTAATACTTTACAAAAATATATTTATTTTTCCATTAAATTATTAAAAGAACATTCGGAAAGTTTACAGGGTAACCTTTTGGTTATTTTTAGGGAAATGAACGAAAAAATAAAAAAAGATGTAACAGATGTATCAGTGAAATTTCGCACACAGCTTCTGAATTTGTTTTCAAAAAAGAGTGATGTGGAAAAAGATGCTGCTCTACAAGACAGAATCCGGAAAGCCGGTGTTTATTTTTCAGAAAAAATTAAAGAATTAGTAGCAGATAAAATAGAGAATATTACAATAGAAACAGACAATAAAACAGTATGTAAATCAGTGAAAGATGTGGTTAATAAATTGTTACAGGAAGCATTATTCAAATCATCCTGTTTACAAGCCTGCCAAAGCGGTTTTATTGTTAAAAATTATTTGGAGGCAAGAGCCAAAGCTTCCATTGATGATAATTTCAAAAAACCTTCCCGAAAAAAATCATCTGAACCGGTTAGCACTGACATTATCAATCCGGAATTATACAAACGTATAAAAGCATGGCGGGATGTTAAAGCCGACGAACTCAATTGTGAAGTTTATAGGGTTTTGCAGCTAAAAACCATGAGGGAGTTGAGTGCCAAACTACCTGTTACTAATCAGTCGCTAAAAGCAATTAAAGGGCTTGGGAAAAAGAAATTGGAAATGTTCGGCAGTCATCTGATTGAAATGATAATTTTATTTTGCAAAGAGAATAATATAGATTACGATACTTACGAAGAACCCGAAATCACAGTTCCAAAAAAAAGCAGTAATCAAATTAGCTTTGAAATGTGGAAAGACGGAAAAACCATAGAAGATATTGCCAAAGAAAGGCAATTTGTTACAACTACCATTGAAGGGCATTTGGCATATTTTGTGGGCACCGGAGAAATAGTTGTTGATAAATTAGTAAATGCTAAAAAAGTAAAACGTATATCTGACTTTTTTCAAAAGCATGAAACCATCTTGTTAAATGAAGCAAAAATAGCTCTCGGCGAAGATGTTACTTATAGTGAGTTGCGTTTTGTGTTACAACATCTGAAATTTAAGGGCGAGATAAAGGATTAGTTCTTTAACAGAAAAATATATTAAGAATATTGATTTGCATGGGTCGGTGTAGCTTGTTGCTACGTCTTAAAATTTTGTTGGCTTATTTATTTGCTACACTAATTCCAAACATGTAAAAATGTTCCGTCAAAACTCGTTTTATACTCTTTTAATGGTCTTGTGGCAGGACCTCCTGTAACAGAGCCATCGTATAAACTAAATTTTGACCCGCAACACGGACATTTTACTAATATAGGTGAATTTTCATCGTTTGTTACAGCACAATTATCATCAGGATTATAAGTGCAGGTTCTGTCATAAGCGTGAAATTCTTCAATCGAAGACCTGTAAATTATTATACCGTTAACTCCTGCATTTTTCATAAAAACATGATTGCCTACTGCTGCCAAATCAATATATTCAGGATCATCTAAATTTATAGTAAAATTTACAGGTACATCCGGTATATTACTTTGATTTTTATCACACTTTATAAAGAAGATTGAAATTAGGGTTATTATAAAAAAAATATTTAATTTTGTTATTTTATATAGTTTATTCATCATTATTTT
>JAUXFX010000020.1 GCA_030622635.1 Bacteroidota bacterium | reverse complement strand
TTTCTTAATAGAAGATGGGTGGGAAAACCAAACCGCCCGCCAACTGGCTTCATGGGACCCTTACGACCAAAATGCTTCTTCTCCATTTTTTGACCCCGAATGGATGTTTGGGGTTTCTAATGGGTTTGATGTGGTCATTGGGAATCCACCGTATGTTGTTGGAAAATTTAAAGAATTTGAGATTCAGTATTTTAAATCAAATTTTAAAAGTGCGTTATATCAAATTAACCTTTACATGTTGTTTACTGAAAAGAGCCATTCCCTTTCAAAAAAATTTACTGGAGTTGTTTCATTAATAGTTCCAAATACCTGGCTAATAAACAAACTAGTCATGCCATTTCGTTCAATGATGTTACATGATTTTCATCTTATGAAAGTTATCGACTGTACTAAAGAATACGTTTTTGACGCTACAGTGTTCCCAGTTATATTCATTTCGAAAAACATTCGAACTATCAAACCATTAATAAATGTATATTACTTTGAGGAAAAATATTTTAACTATAGATCAACCTTATCTGGAAGTGTTCTATCAAAATCAAACAATTTGATCATAAATTATCAAATTAGAGATAATGAATTAACAGTAACTAAAGAGATCAATAATAATACAACTCCCTTGTCTGTTATTGCTAATTCTTCCTTTGGAGTAAAGTTTTACCAAATTGGAAAAGGCGAACCAAAGCAATCAGAAGATGTTGTTAAAAGTCATTCTTTTACTCATTTATCAGAAATCAATTCAACATGCAAATTGATTTTGGAGGGAAAAAATATAGAAAGATTTAAAACAATTAACCCATCGAAATATATAGAATATGGAAAATGGCTAGCAGAACCAAGGACACCTGAAATGTTTTCTGGGGAAAGAATAGTGTTAAGAAGAATTGTTGGAGATAAAGGCTTAATCGCCAACTTGATTGCAGGAGATTATTGCAACAATTCATTATTACATGTTGTCAAACTAAAATCCGTTAAAATATCAAGTAAATATCTATTAGCAATTTTAAATTCAAAGCTCCTTGGTTGGTACTTTATTAAGTATTATGCACGAGATGAGAAAACTTTCCCTGAGATTAGGATTCATGAACTTAACTCTTTGCCAATAAAAATTGATAATAGATTTGAGCTGTCACTTCCTTTAATTGTTTCAATACTACAGGAATCAACTTATGATAGCCTTTTTAGAAATATCAACAAGGTTCTTGATGGCCTTATCTTTAACCTCTACTTCCCCGACCACATGAAAGAGCGGAAAATAGATTTATTGCAATTTGTAGAAAATGACATTGATGATATAATGCAGGGTAGAGATTTTGAAAAATTAACTGATGCTGAAAAAGAACAAGTAATAGAACAACTCCACCAAAAATGGTCAAATCCTGATAATGAAGTTAGAAAGCGAATAGACAGTTTTGCAGAGAAAAGCCCGGATATTTTAAAGCCTATATTGGAGAGTTAAATAAAGATAATATTAAAAAATGGAAACAGAAGAACTATATAAATTACTTGAAAACTTAGTTTTATATAAAGAAGAACAAACTTGGCTTGAATTCAAGTTAAACAAAGGAAGTATTACAAATCAAGCCTGTGGTGAATATATTTCAGCTCTTAGCAATGGTGCTTGTATTTCTGATAAGGATTATGGTTATTTGGTATGTGGTATCAGTGATATCGCTCATGCTATAAAGGGCACAGATTTTTCTATTGCAAAAGGCAAAGAGGGAAATCAGGATTTAGAACTTTGGCTACGAACCCAATTATTTCCAAAGATATATTTTGAGTTTTTTGAATTTAAATACAATGGAAAAAACATCTGCATATTACAAATACCTGCTGCTAAATGTGAACCGACACATTTTAAAAAGAAAGCCTATATACGCATAAACAGTCAGAAAACAGACCTTCGAAATTTTCCAGATCTAATCCGTAAAATTTACAATTCACAAAAAGATTTGTCAGCGGAAATTATCCCTAATGCAAACATTAACGATTTAGACCTTGATGCTGTAAATTTTGCGCGAAAAAAGTTTAAAGAAAAACATACGGGAAGCACTATTTCTAATGAAATTGACAGATGGGATGATACTACATTTCTTGACAAAGCAAGAATTACTATAAATGGAAAAATTACCAACACTGCAATAATTTTGCTTGGCAAAAAAGAAAGTTCACATTATCTTCTTCCTACCGTGGCTGAAATTACATGGAAATTAGATGGTGAAGAAAAAGCTTATGAACATTTTGAAATGCCACTTTTGCTAAATATCAATAGAGTATTAGGAAGAATTCGCAATGTTAAATACAAATTTTTTCCAGACAATCAGCTGCTTGCAATAGAGGTTAATAAATATGAAACTAAGGTAATACTTGAAGCTCTCAATAACTGCATTGCTCATCAGGATTATAGTAAAAATTCCAGAATTTTACTTACTGAAAAAGTTGACAAATTAATATTTACAAATGCCGGTAATTTTTATGATGGAAAAGCAGATGATTATGCATTTGGTGATAAAACTCCCGAAAAGTATCGAAACAGGTGGTTGGCTCAAGCCATGGTAAATCTAAATATGATTGATACTTTGGGCTATGGAATTCATAGAATGTTTTTAGAGCAACGTAAAAGATTTTTTCCTTTGCCTGACTATAGTAAATCGGACAATGATAAAGTTGTATTGGAAATATACGGTCACTCTATTGATATCAATTATTCGAAACTCCTAATTGAAAAATCGGATTTAGAACTTGAAAAAGTTGTGCTTTTAGATAAAGTGCAAAAGAAACAATTAATAAATGATGAAGCAGCTAAAATGCTTAAAAAGGAAAAACTAATTGAAGGTAGAAAACCCAATTATTATATTTCCAGTAAAATGGCTGCAATTACTGATAAAAAATCTGAATACATAAAGTTACGAGGATTTAAAGACGACCATTATAAAAAATTAATATTAGAATATATTGAAAAATATGGTTCAGCAAGTAAAACTGATATTGATAAACTCATTTTAGATATACTTCCGGATGTTTTAGATGAAAATCAGAAAAAAAACAAAGTAAGGAATATTGTATATGATATGTCGAAACGAAATAAAACTATTGATAATAAAGGAAGTAGAAGAATTCCTATTTGGAAAAGGATTAACTAATTCATGGAAATATTTAGATAAACTTTAAACATTTTTAGTAATACTTTTAGATAAACTTAAGAATATTAAAATGTATTATAAGCGAAAAAAGACAATGAAAAAATAAATACAACAAAAAAATGTCACTCACAAAAACACAAATTCAGGAAATAGAAAAAGCCGCTGCAAAATTTATGTATTATCATCGACCGCCTTTGGAAATTCGGGAAAAACTGGACATCGGTTACCGCATTGAAGGACAAAGCGTGTATGTCTTTGAAATCAGACCAAGATGGGATAAACCCGAGGTAATACACGAATCTCCTGTTGCAAAAACAACTTTTGTAAAAGCAAAAACCCATTGGAAAATATTTTGGATACGTGCCAATCTTAAATGGTATCATTATAAGCCCGTTCCTTATGTGAAAAATATAGCCCGATTCTTTGATGTGGTTGGTGAGGATAAATTGGGTTGCTTTTGGGGATGATGAACTCGGCACCACATCATACTGATAACCAATTGCATTCAAATGAATTGAATAAAGCAATTGAAAAATATGAACATAATAAATCTATAACTGGTTTGCTGGCTTCATGTTTTTCCCTGCAACATGCAATATGAAACATGAAACCTGAAACCCGAAACATGAAACCTGTAACTATCTACAAATAACCACTTTAAATAACCTTACTTAATGATTTGATTTAATATAATATAAATAATGAACAAACAAATTCTTCTCGGGCACGGCAGCGGCGGAAAATTATCACATGACTTGATAATAGAGTTATTTTTAAAATATTTTAATAACCCGATTTTAAATTCACAAACCGACTCGGCTTTATTAAAAATTGAAAGTGAAAATATTGCTTTTACAACCGATTCGTATGTTGTTGACCCAATATTTTTCCCGGGTGGTGATATTGGAAAACTCGCAGTTGCAGGCACAGTTAATGATATAGCAGTATCAGGTGCCAAACCCTTATTTTTAAGCGCTTCATTTATTATTGAAGAAGGACTGCCTCTGTCTGACCTCACAATCATTGTTAAATCAATGGCTGAAGAAGCAAAAAAAGCAGGTGTTATTATCGTTACAGGCGATACCAAAGTTGTGAACAAAGGAAAATGCGATAAGATTTTTATAAACACATCCGGTATCGGAATATTAAATAAAAAGCATAAAAACATAAGTTCAGGTATAAATATTAAAACAGGTGATATGATTATAATTAACGGAACAATCGGCGATCATGGAATGGCGATATTAAGTGCCAGAAATGAACTGAATATTAAATCAAATATTGTTTCCGATTGTGCTTGCCTTAACCATCTGATAAAAAAAGCTTTGGATGCATCATCAGAAATTAAATTCATGAGAGATGCAACAAGGGGAGGAGTTGCAACAATTTTATCTGAATTATCTGAAAATAAAAATTTCGGAATTCAAATTAATGAATCATCTGTAAAAGTGAAAGAAGAAGTAAGGGGAATGTGCGAGATTCTGGGTTTTGACCCTTTGTATGTTGCAAATGAAGGCAAGGTTTTAATTGTTGTTGGAAGCAAGGATGCTGAAAAAATTCTGAAAATTTTTAAACAAGATGAATTAGGAAAAGACAGTACTATTATAGGTGAAATAGTTGATGAACATCCCGGAAAAAGCTGGATTACAACAGGTATCGGTGGAAAAAGAATAATTGATATGCTGGCAGGAGAACAACTACCCAGAATATGTTAATTAGGGACTGTCTTTAAAGTCAAAGATTTACATAAAATGAAGCACCAAATTACAAATCACAAATCACAAAACTTGTCCGTATGGATAAATTCGAAATATCAATGATCAAATGACCGAAACTGTTTTGGTCATTGAATTTTTGAACATTGTAATTTATTTGATATTTGGTGCTTGTCATTTGTGATTTTTAATATTTATTTAACCTTTCAGACTTTATAAACGAACTAATTACATACCATAAGCCCTATGGAATCTGCTTATGGCTGCTGTAAGGTCTTCAAACATAACATAATGGTTGTTACAACCTTTTCTTGAACAAATACTCACTACTCCGCCAATATCAATATTAAACTTTACCATAGGAGCTTCACATACTTTACATTTAATATTTGAATTCAGGAACTCTTCGCAATGAGGGCAGTAAAAATTTACAATTTCTTTATCGGGGATTTCAATATTTTTTTTATGTTCATAGCAACCATAATTAGAACAAATCCAGATTTTACCTGATTTGTCTTTAAACCTGATATTCAGCGCAATAGTTGGCATATTATTAATCATGTTCTGGTGGTCCATTAATGATTTACCACACTTTATACATTTTACATTAATGTTAACAAGTTTATCCATTAAATCCTCCTGTTATTTTTAATTTTTGATTATGGTTTAATATTTATAAAAAATAATTAAATAAAGGTGTATATATTTTATTTTGCTAAAATACAAAATTTATTAATTAAACAAAGTTAGAAAATATATTTTGAAATATCAAAAATAAACAGTTTTTCTGATAACCATAATAATTATTTATAATTTTGGCAAAATATTTAAAATAATTTTATATGCACGAACTGTCAATTGCAATGAATATTGTTGATATTGCCGATGAAGAGACAAAAAAAGCAAATGCAAAAAAAGTTTATGAAATTGAATTGGAAATCGGAACAATGTCAGGAATTGTTTTAGAAGCACTTGACTTTGCCTTGCAAGAAGCAGTAAGAGATTCTGTTTTGGAAAATGCAAAAATAAAAATCACTATAATACAAGCAAAAGCAAAATGCCTGAATTGCTTACATGTTTTTGAAATTGAGGATTTGTATTCACCTTGTCCGAATTGCAATGAATTTAAAACAGAAATAATATCAGGAAAAGAATTAAGAGTAAAATCTTTAAAAGTTGAATAAATATTAATCTGATATAAATAATCAGTATATTAATGAGTAATAATATAGAATGTTAATAGATTATATTAATTTTGTAAAAAAAGGAAGGAGCTAATTATGTGCGAAACATGCGGTTGTGGTGAAAGCAATTCATTCAGTATAAGAAAACCAGGTGAAACGATTGAAAATAATTCTAATCATACTCACACACATACTCATAGTCATTTACATGATGGTAGTGAACATACTCACAGTCATTCACATGCCCATACACATGACTATAACCATGAACATCAACACCATCATGAAGAAAGTGATCATGCTCATCATCATCATGATTATCAACACAAGCATTCACATGGAACTGAAATTAAGGTTGAAACTGATATACTTCATAAAAATAATTTAATTGCCGAAAGAAACCGTGGTTTCTTTGAAGCAAAAAATATCTTCACTTTAAATTTAGTAAGTTCACCCGGATCAGGAAAAACAAGTTTGATTGAAAGATCAATTAAAGATTTAAGTAAAGATGTCAACTTTTATATTATTGAAGGTGACCAGCAAACCATGAATGATGCTAACAGGATTGAAGCAGCAGGTGCTCCTGTAGTACAAATAAATACAGGAAACGGTTGTCACTTAGATGCAGATATGATAAATAAGGCAGTAAAAAAACTTGAAGTTGAAAATAATTCTCTGTTAATTATTGAAAATGTCGGCAACCTGATTTGTCCTTCATTATTTGATTTAGGTGAATCAAAGCGTATTGTTATAATCAGTGTTACCGAAGGCGAGGACAAGCCAATAAAATATCCTACAATGTTTCAATCGTCAGATATATGTATAATCAATAAAACCGACCTTTTACCTTACGTTGATTTTGATATAAACAAAGCCAAAGAATATGCACTTCAGGTAAATCATCATCTTGAATTTTTTGAATTATCAGTTAAAACCGGTGAAGGCAGGGATAAATGGTATGAGTGGCTTAAGTTGCAAGTCAGCTGATATACTATTATCTTATAAAACTTTGTTTTTCTAATAAACTTTTACTCCAGTATTATTGAATATCAATGTTATAAGCAATATTTAAAGTTCGTGATAGTATCACAGTTTTTGAATATCGAACACTGATTAACGATTAACGATTTCAGATTTATTTTTGATTGATTATTGTGTGTTGCTTATTGAGTGTTTTTTTCTTAATAACATTCTATTAATTAAAATTTAAAGAAAAGACCTATTCCGAATGATTCTTTAAATTGAAGTTTCGGACCTTCGTTAACTTTTACTTTTTTACCTTCAATTTGTTTAATCAGAAATCCAATATATTTAACACATTAAGCGACTAATTATTATTCTCCCCGTTAATATTTATCACTGTCAATCTGCCGTGATCTTTTTGCAGATCGTTTTTAAAATCATAATATGCTCCAACAACGGCTAATTCTCCGTTTTGTATAAGTTCTTTATATTTTTTTATTGCAATATCAACCTGATAATTTATATTTTTCCTGATGTTTTCTATTAATTTATCTTCTTTTAAAACAACAGGTTTAAGATTGTCAAGTTCATGTTTTATAGTATCCGGTTCATGGTTGTAACCTTTTAAAAAAGCTTTGATAGCTCCGCAATCCGAATGTCCTAAAATTAAAAGAACAGGTGTTTTAAGATGGTAAATTCCGTAATCTACAGAACCTTCATTTGAAGATATCTGGTTGCCGATATTTCTGATAATAAAGATTTTATTTATTGAATCTGGAAGAATTACATCAGGTTGTACTCTTGAATCGGAGCATGTAACTAAAGTAATATACGGATTTTGCTTGTCAAAATGATCTTTAAAATATTCTTTGTTATGATTTCTTATAAATTGATCATTTCCATTAATGATAATCTCTATTAATTCTTTAGTATTCATAATTTCTGAACTTCTATAAGATTATCCATTCCTTTAATAATTGCTTTTTCGTTCAATGGAATTAGATTATGATAACGTCCGGGTAATGATTTTTTTAAGCCTTTAATCACATTATCAAGTTTTACAAGAGGTTTCATTTTTAAATAGGCACCCAGCACAACCATATTAAATATTTTAGCGTTTCCCATTGCGGAAGCTATTTTAGCTCCTTCAACTTTATAAATATTAATGTCTTTTCTTTCAGATGGTTGGGATATTCCATTGGGGTCGTACAATAAATAACCACCGGATTTAACAGCACTTTCAAATTTATCCATTGATTGCTGGTTAAGAACCACTGCTGAATCAAATTCAGTAAGAATAGGCGAACTGACTTTATCATCACTTAAAATTACGGTAACATTAGCAGTACCGCCACGCATTTCAGGTCCATAAGATGGCATCCAGCTAACTTCCTGGTCCTGCATTATTCCTGAGTATGCAAGTATTTTTCCCATTGAAAGAACTCCTTGTCCTCCAAATCCGGCAATAATTATTTCTTCAGTCATATCTTTAAATTAATTTTTGAGTTTAATTGAAAAATCGTAATTCGTAACTCGTAATTCGTAAATTATTTCACTAACTCTCCCTCAATTTTAATATCTCCTAATGGATAGAACGGGAACATATTTTCAACCATCCATTCATTAGACTGAACAGGAGCCATTTTCCAACCGGAGTTACAGTTTGAGACAACTTCAACAAATGATAATCCTTTTTTTAATTTTTGATTTTCAAAAGCTTTTCTGATAGCTTTTTTTGTTTTCCTTACATTAGCAGGTGTGTGAACAGCCTGCCTTGTAACAAAGTATGTACCTGGTAGTTGGGCTATCAGTTCTGTTATTTTTAAAGGATTTCCCATAGTAGCTACATCCCTTCCATAAGGAGATGTTGATGATTTCATTCCGGGTAGGGTAGTAGGAGCCATTTGTCCTCCGGTCATGCCATAAATACCGTTATTTACAAAAATTATTGTAATATTTTCTCCTCTGTTACAAGCATGAATAGTTTCTGCGGTTCCAATTGCAGCTAAGTCGCCATCACCCTGGTATGAAAAAATAAATTTTTCGGGCATCAACCTTTTCATTGCAGTTGCCATTGCAGGAGCCCTGCCATGAGCAGCTTCCTGCATGTCAATATTCATAAATTCGTAAGCAAGTACTGCACACCCAACAGGCGCTATACCTATAGTTTCAGACTGGATTCCCATTTCATCCACAACTTCCATAATAATACGATGAGTTGTTCCATGTCCGCAACCAGGGCAATAGCTTAGCACCTTATCGGTCATAAGCTTGGTTTTTATATAAACTAAATTTTCTTCTTTACGAATATTATCTTTTTTTATGTTTTCTTCCATGATTGTTAACCTCCGATAATTTTTTGTTCTAAAGCTTCAACTACTTCAGCAGGTGAAGGAATGATTCCTCCCATTTTGCCAAAGTGTTCAATTTTAATATTCCTTTCTGCAGCAAGCAAAACATCTTCAATCATTTGCCCGGCGCTCATTTCAACAGAAAGCATTCCTTTTACTTTTTTTGAAAGTTCATTTATTTCATTTTTCGGGAAAGGATAAAGTGTGATAGGGCGAAACAAACCGACTTTTATTCCTTTTTCACGTGCCAGTTGAATTGCTTTTTGGCAAATTCGTGCACTCGTTCCATAAGCAACAAAAACATATTCAGCATCATCACAGACAATTTTTTCAAATCTTACTTCATTTTGTTCAATTTTTCGATATTTTGCCTGAAGTTTAATATTATGTAACTCTTGTCTTGCGGGGTCAAGATCTAAAGATGTAATAATATTTCTTTCTCTGTCAGGAGTTTTACCTGTTGTTGCCCATGGAGTATTTTTCCTGATTTCTTCATTTGTAAACCTTGGTCTATGCTCGTCAAACTCAACTTTTTCCATCATTTGACCTATAGCACCATCAGACAATATCATAGCAGGATTTCTATACTTAAAAGCCAGATCAAATGCTAATCCGACAAAATCCGCCATCTCCTGAACTGATGAAGGAGCAAGAGTTATTATATGATAATCACCATGTCCGCCACCTTTTGTTGCCTGAAAATAATCGGATTGTGACGGTTGAATGGTGCCTAATCCCGGACCTCCTCTAACAACATTTACAACCAAACTAGGAAGTTCTGCTCCAGCCATATATGATATGCCTTCCTGCATCAAACTTATTCCCGGGCTTGAAGAAGAAGTCATAACTCTTTTACCACATGCTGCTCCACCATAAACCATATTAATTGAAGCAAGTTCACTTTCTGCCTGAAGAACAATCATCCCAGTTCTTTCTTCCGGTTTTTCCAGCATTAAATATTCCATAATTTCAGACTGTGGAGTAATTGGATAACCAAAATAGCCATCGCATCCTGCACGAATTGCAGCTTCTGAAATCGCCTCGTTACCTTTCATTAATCTTAATTCTTTCATTATTAAGTTTATTTTTTGTTTAAAATCAGATTTTCACTCTGTAAACAGTTATAACACCGTCAGGACATACAATTGCACAATTAGTACATCCCGTACATTTATCATTTATTGCTTGCATATAATGATAACCTTTACTGTTTACTTCTTTTGACATTCCAATTGCATTTACAGGACATGCTGCAATACATACTTCACATCCCTTGCATCTTTCAATATCAACTACAATTTCACCTCTAACTTTTGCCATATTAAAATATATTATATAAAAAATTTAAAGTAAATTTTAAAACTACGAATTTAATAAAAATCATTTAGATAATTCGTTAAAAATATCTAATTAATCTATTAGTGTCTGTCATAAAGTCAAAAATATATTTGAATTAATCCCGATAGCTTTCGGGACCAAATAACAAAAAACAAATAACAAAACTTGTCCGTCCATACGGACAAGTTTTGGTGCTTGGAATTTATTTCGTTACAAATTTCTATACAGTATTTACTATAAAGTTATTAATATTTCTCAAAAGCTGAATAGTTACAAATATTATATTTCTTCAAATCGTCCCTGGAAAAATCTTAGATTTTCAGGTTCATATATAAAACGTAATCCTTTAATTGTATCCCGTTTTTCATAAAGGGCAATTATACTTTCTGCAACTTTATCCATGTGAGAATTAGTGTAAGCCCTTCTGGGAATTGTCAGACGGACAAGTTCCAGCTTAGGCCTGTAATTTTCGCCGTTTTTCTTTCTTCCGCTCGAAACATTACCGCGTTCCATAGCTCTTACACCTGATTCAACGAACAGAGCTGAAGCCAGTGCCTGAGCAGGATATTCATCCTGATCAAGATGCGGAAGGAATCTTTTTGCATCTAAAAAGATAGCATGAGTTCCCGGAGGTTCTACTATCGGGATACCTGCATCAAGAAGTTTATTACCGAGATATTGTGTTTGTTCAACACGGGCTTTGATATATTCAAACTGTATCATTTCTCTCACACCCTGTGCATGAACAGCCATATCAGCAGCCGACATGCCCCCGTTAGTGACCGAACCTTCGTATTTTCTCAGCATTTCCAAAGCTCTTTTATAAAATTCTTCATCATCTTTAATTGCAAGAAAACCACCGATATTTACTAAATAATCTTTTTTGCTTGACACAGTACATCCATCCCCGTAACTGAATAATTTACGTAAAATTTCCTTGATTGGAGTATCTTTATATCTTGGATCTTTTTTCTTAATCATATAAGCATTTTCAACTGCACGGGTAGCATCAAACATCTGAGGAATTTTATGCTTTTTGCAAAACTCATAAACCTCTTTTGCATTATCCATAGATACGGGCTGTCCACCTGCAAGATTTACACTCAATTCAAAACTGATATAAGGAATGCAGCCTTCGCCATGTTTATCTATAATGGCTTGTAACTTTTTAATATCAATATTTCCTTTCCAGATGAATGTTGATTGAGGGTTGTGAGCTTCGTCAACAATAACATCAACAAAAGTTCCTCCTGCAAGCTCCTGATGTAATTTTGTAGTTGTAAAATACATATTACCCGGTATATATCCATCTTTTATCAGACATTGTGACATAATATGTTCACCTGCTCTACCCTGATGAGCAGGGACTATATATTTATATCCGGTAATATCTTTAAGTGTTTCAACAAAACTGAAATAATCTTTACTTGATGCCTGTGTTTCAACTCCTTCATTATATTTTGACCATTGCTCAACACTTTGTGCTGTTGTTCCTGAATCCGTTAAAAAGTCAATAGTTATATCTTTAGAAGGAAGAAGAAATGTGTTGTAACCTACTTCTTTTATGATTTTTTTACGGTCTTCAATAGTGTCCATTCCAACATATTCTATTGTTGTAGTTATATAAGGTTCACAATCAAAATTATATTCAGTTATATTCGGAATTTTCCATTCAAATTTTGCTTCATCATTCCATTCGGGATTATTTATAAGTTTCAAACCGTTAATTTTATCTCTTTCTATGTAAAGTTCATTTAAAACTTCAGCAATCTGAGTTAGTTGATTATTGTTAAATGAAAGTCTGGGAATTTGAAGAGGAATAATATTGCAGTCGGTAAATCTTCCGTCTAAGAAAATCCTTAAACCTGATTTTAAATATAAAAAAGCTGCAAGTGTATTAGTTTGATTTTCTTTAATATGAGGAAGAAATTCATCGGCTTTGATATAAATTCCATCACTTCCGGTATAGAACGGAATTCCCTTTAAAAGTGAAGCAAAATCTTTAATTTGCTGAGATATCCATAATGCCTGGTTTTCATAAACCATTTCTTGAATACCGCGTGCAAAAATTTCCATAGTTCTGCCGGCCATTCCACCGTATGTGTGGAGTCCTTCGTACACAACTACTTCATTCATATATTTTTCATACAGTTTGTATTCACTTGTTGCAATTAATCCTCCTACATTACATCGAGGATCCTGTGCAGCATCAAGTACACAAACATCTGCCGTAGTAGCTATTTTCTTAACTATTTCGTCAAGCTTTTTATCAGCAAATTCCGACTCGTTTTCCCTGATGTAAAAAGCGTTTTCAATAATCCGTGAAAAATTGATAATCAACGGTACATTATGTTCTTTAGTTACTTTGTGTGCTTCTTCTAAATTTGATAAAGAAACAGGACGAAAACCGCTTTTGTATAATTCAATATAAACGTAAGGTGTATTTTTATTTTCCTGAAGTTTGATCTTTAAAGCTTTAATATCAATATTTCCTGAAAATTTTGAATTTTCTTGGACCGACATAATAATTTCAACTGATGCTGAGTAGTCTTTAGTAAGTTCTTCAGGAAGTCTTGAGTTGGAAAAAATCACATCACCTTCTGAAACCATAGTTGTTGTAATGAGTTTATGAGAACCTTTCAGGTTGTGGGTAGGACAAACATAATCAAATCCGAATGTATTTTTTACAACTTCCTGCATGTATTCAAAGTTACGGCTTCCTGCATAAGTTTCATCTCCGATATATAATCCTGAGAGTTGATCCTGACTCATTGCACTGGTTCCCTGACTCGTCATGTCAAAAGTAACATTGTTGGAATGTATCCAGAAAGTATTAAAAAATGCTTTTTTTAAAACTTCAAGTCTTTCCTTAAGAGTTGTAAAGTCAACTTTTCTAATCGTCTTTATTTTATATGGTTCTGCTATCATAATATTTATAATTTTAAAAAAAATATTTTTGTTAAAAAATTTTGGCGAATTTATTAAAAAATTGAATAGTTTAAAACTATTTTTGCAAAATAAATTAAAACTCCATAAAGATACAGACCTGATAAATTATTATAACAGCTTAATAGATTAGCTTTTATCAAATTTAAAATAATCTTCCAGATCGGGTTTGGCAGAAATGATATTTAACAAAGGTCTGAATTCCTTTCTGATAATCCTCCATTTTTCCGGATGTTTTTTCATTAAATACAATATCTTTTTTCTATGCTTTCTTAATGCATCCGAGATGGCAGGTGCTGAAATAGGGGTGGGGCATAAGTTTCCGACATTCACACTCGTAAGATTATAATTTTTTGATTTAACTTCCTGTGAAGCATTCTCAAGTTTGTCTAATAACAAAATAGTTTTGGAATATTTATTTGTAATTTTAATATTTTTATTATCAGGTTTATCTTTTAAATCATAATCGTAAAAATTAATATCCCAGTCATTAATCTCAAAAACCTCATTATCACTATCAAAACGAGTGTTATCAACATATAATAATGTCCTTTCAATTGTTGATTTCAAATTATTGATATCACCATTATATTCGCTGATCTTCTTTAATGCATCTTCGGTAAGTTTGTAATCCCTATTTCGTTTAGCCGAAAATTCCTTAACATATCCACAGCACAAATTAATCAAACTTTGTCCATAGCTTTTATTAATGATTTTTAATTCTTCCTTCACTGAATAATAATTTTGAATGATTGATTTTGTATTTTCATTAATCAGTTGCAATATTTGTAAGTTTTGGCTGTTTGTTTCAATTATTGTTTTTATGCTGTTAAATAAAAGATTAGCTATAATGCTTTTATTTTCAGTGCTTAAGGATTTATTACTGTTACAAACCCCGAAATTTCCGGCATTATTATTAAAGTAAAAAAATATCAGATCATATTTTTTATCATGTTCATTAAAATATCTCAACAATAAAACAACATTTTCAAATTCATCGAAAACTCCCATTTTTAATTTATCAGCTTCTTTTATATCAAAAGGTAGTTCTTCTTTTTTATACCAGTTATAAGATGTTTTTTCTGTTCTTAATTTCTGAATCAGGTATTTTCCGTCTTCAATAATAAAATCTTCAATCTGTGATCCTGTTGAATTTCTTTTATAACATTTTGCATAATTATCTTCAAGATTATGATCATAATATATAGCAACAACCTTTTCAATTCCGGGGATAAGTAAGTCCGAAATGTTAAGGATATTAATTAGTTGCTGGTCAGTAAATGAAAAATATTCAGCCATATTTATAAATAATTATTTCCGGGCTATAAAAATAATACAATTAAGTTATTTAAGCAAATATTTAAGCACTTTTTTTTGTTTTTTTATTTTATTTAAACATAATTAAGTTAATAATATTAAGCAACTTAATTATGCTTTTAAGTTGATAAATAACACTTAATAAACTTGACAATAGTCTTTTATGATACTATTATTGCATTCAAATTGTATAATGAATTCTTATAAATAATAATCAGCTTAATATATTTTTAAGCAAATTAAATAACTTAAGTTTAAATAAATTTAACGCTATGAATAATACAGCATCAAAATTCTATAATTTTTGCAATAAAATTTTTGATAGAGAGGAAGAATCATTTAATCTTGAGAAATCATTTCAAGATTGTGATTTATTAGTTAAAACAAGAACATTTTTTTGGGAAATAAGTGTTGAAAATAGACAGAAAGAGGAGGGAACATCAAAAAACAATAAAATTTCATCAGGTTTTTTTACTGAATTATTTATAAAGTTACACAGACAAATTATCTTATTTTTTGAATTTGATGATATTGATTTATTTGATTTTGATTATCAGATTCAGTATAATAAAAACAATTCAGACAAAACCGGACATTTGAACAATCAATTTAAGCTATATCACCAAACTAACAGACTGTCAGATAGTAAAACGATTAATTATCTAGAATGCTCAGCTATTATTTCACAAAAAATATTATTGTCATATAAAACAAATTATTTTGTAAAAAAATTCAAATCATTTATCAGACAAATTAAATTTTATTTTGAAATCAATAACATTTTAAATAGTAAAAAAGTATATATATTTTTATACCCCAGTCACTTACTGGAAAAGAGAAACTACGATATGCGGTTTAACTGAGGTTCTGGTATAATTGATTGAGATTGAGATTGAGATATGGAAGCATTATAATGATTTCTGGAATGAAGAAGGTAAAGAAGCTTTTGATAAATACATTAAAAGTAAGGAGGATAATGATGTGCAAGAATAAATATTATATTTGCCGAAATATTTTCAAGTTCTTTATAATGGATAAAAAACTAATAAAAATAGCTATTGCTTATGATTTTGACGGTACGCTTGCGCCTGGAAATATGCAGGAACATTCGTTTATTCCAAAACTGGGTATTGACAACGGGGATTTTTGGAATGAATCTAATAAAAGGGCGGAGGAGAATGATATGGATGAGATTCTTGCATACATGCAGTTGATGTTGGAAAAGGCGAAAAAAAAGCAAATT
Source organism: Bacteroidota bacterium (assembly GCA_030622635.1). Taxonomy (GTDB): domain Bacteria; phylum Bacteroidota; class Bacteroidia; order Bacteroidales; family JADFUO01; genus JADFUO01. Next base: position 8,078 of record JAUXFX010000020.1, on the reverse strand, counting down.
CCGATAACCAAAAAAGCATTTTCAGACCATGGTAAAGAAATCATTTTCTTCAAAGGTGTTGAATCATGGTTTAACAGGATCAATAAGTATGCAAAGGATAGAAATGTTATCATTGAACATCATATTATTTCGTCGGGATTAAGAGATATTATAAAAGGGACTAAAATTTCGAAGTATTTTAAAAATATTTTTGCTTCCGGTTTTGTGTATAATGCCGGTAATGTTGCAGAATGGCCTGCTCTCGCAATAAACTATACAAACAAAACTCAATACCTTTTCAGAATAAATAAAGGAATTAACAATTCATACGATAATTCAACCATAAATAAGTTTGTTGCAATGAATCAAAGGCCAGTGCCTTTCTCACGTATGATTTATCTTGGCGATGGACAAACCGATGTACCTGCAATGAAAATGATCAAATATCAGGGTGGAACAGCTATTGCCGTTTATGACCCCGGCAAAAGGATAAAAAAAGACAAACTCTCACCAAGACAAATTTGTGAAAAACTGATTGAGCAAAAACGTGCAGATTTTATTGCACCTGCTGATTATTCAGAAAATTCCAAACTTGATCAAATTCTTAAAACCCTGATAAATAAAATAATTGAAGAAGAAAATCTTAAAAACCTATAAAAGATACATTATTAATACCGATTACCTGTTTATGTCAATATGCTAAATTTGTCGTATAATATATATTATGTTAAATGTCCTATTTATCAATAAAGGAGAGCATTAATTTTAACACTCTCCTATTATTATTTTATTTATAATTCTAAATTCTAAAATCTAAAATCTTAATTCTTAATTCTAAAATCTTAATTCCTTCTATAGTTCTTTCAACTTCTCATTTACTTCTTTATATTTTTCAGTATTACCTGTTCGTGAATATATTTGTTTTAAAGAAAACAATGTATTGTAGTCGGTTGGATTTATTTCAAGAGCTTTTTCAAGATAAGGTAATGATTCTTCGAGATATTTATCACCCTTTGCTTTTTCTTCGTCATATTTAGGGTCGCCGAATGGTAACGCATCTGCTTCAAGTAAAACATTTACACCTTCATTAAAATAAAGTGCTCCCAGATTATAAACTGCATCAAAAAAATCAGGTTTTAAATAAATTGCTCTTTTATATGCTTTTTCCGATTCTTTAAATGCTTCCATTCTTTCTTCATAGGTTTTTGTTGAATCTGCAACAATTCTGTCATACATATTTCCAACAGCCGAATAAATTGTAGAGTTCATAGTATCTTTTTCTATTGCTAATTTAAGGTTTTTCAGTGCTTTTTCAGTATCTCCTGCTGCAAGAAATAGATTAGTTTCAGATATAATCAAACTGAATTCATCAGGAAATCTCTCCCTGCCTATTTGAATTATTTCCAGTGCTTTAATTGAATCTTTCTCTGCCCTGTAAATATCTGTTAATGAAACATACATTGAAGGATTATTATAATTGAGTTCAATCAATTCGTCGTAAGTTTTTTTGGCAAATTCCTCATCTTCGCCAAGATCGGCAGCAACAGCTACATTAAATAACGCAGCAGTATCAATAGTTCCCATTAATTTATTTGCATCATACGCTCTTTTAAAATCATTTGCTGCTTTAATAAATAATTTTTCATTATAATACTTTACCCCATTATTATAAAATCCTGCAGCACATGCCATAATCCTTGGTGTTATTTCAATGAGATATTCATTTTTTGTATCAAGTTCCTTTGCTTTTTTATATGCTTCATAAGCTACGTTAAAAGCATCCGGGTCAAGATCTTTGTATTTCTCATCTGTGCTGTTTGCTATTTCAAGGTAAATATTACCTTTATAAAACCATGTTTTGGCATCGTTCATTGTTTTTACATGAACGCAGGCTTCATCAATAGCTGTTTTTGCCTTATCTAATTTTCCATAGCGTAAATAATTAAAAGCACTGGTTCGTTTAGAATTCTGGGCATAGGTAAATGAAACTGTCATTATCATTACCAAAATAATTGCAATTTTTTTCATAATTTATTTTTTTTGGATAGATTAATATTCGAGGCAAAATTAATTATTTTTTTTATTTATTCATTATCATCATTTCCTTTGTCCTCAATATACCCTGAATCAGGCGTTTGCTCTATTTGTTCTATATCTCCGTTTTCTAATATTTCAACTTTTGCTACTGCTGCAATTGCATCACCTTCCCTGAGTTTTATAAGGCGAACTCCTTGTGTTGCCCTACCCATCACTCTCAGATCGGAAACAGGCAAACGAATAATCAAACCCGATTTATTAATTATCATTAGATCATCATTATCCTGAACTTCTTTAATTGAGATAAGATTTCCGGTTTTTTCAGTAATATTAATAGTTTTTACACCTTTTCCTCCCCTATTTGTAATACGATAATCATCAAGTTTAGAACGTTTTCCATAACCATTTTCTGAAACGACTAAAATATCAAAATTATCATTTTCCAAACATATCATGCCTACAACTTCATCATTTTTTTTATTAGAAAGTTTTATTCCCCTCACCCCTGCTGCATTTCTACCCATGGGTCTTACTTTCTTCTCATTAAATCTTATTGCCCTTCCTGATTTAATTGCCATTAATACTTCGTTGTTTCCATTGGTAAGTTTTGCTTCAAGCAGAATATCATCTTCATTTATTTTAATTGCATTTATACCATTCTGACGGGGTCTTGAATAAGCTTCAAGAGAAGTTTTTTTGATAGTTCCTTTTTGAGTACAAAGGATGATAAAATTATTATTAACATAGTCTTTGTCTTTCAGATCTTTCACATTGATAAATGCCCTTACTTTATCATCTTTTTCAATGTTTATAAGATTTTGAATGGCTCTTCCTTTAGATGTTTTTGCACCTTCGGGTATTTCAAACACTCTTAGCCAGAAGCACTTACCACTTTCGGTAAAGAATAACATATAATTATGCATAGATGCAACATACAGATATTCAAGAAAATCTTCATCCCTGATATTACTTCCCTTTGCTCCTCTCCCTCCTCTTTTTTGCTGGCGGTATTCAACTAATGGAGTTCTTTTAATATATCCTAAATGTGAAATAGTAATTACAACTTCCTCATCCGGAATAATATCTTCAATTCTGAAATCTTCGGCTGAATAAACTATCTCACTTCTTGCTTCATCTCCGAATTTTTCTTTTATTTCAATCAGTTCATCCTTAATGATATTCATTCTGAGAACTTCATCACCAAGAATATTTTTATACTGTTCAATTAATTTGAGCAATTCATTATAATCCTCTTTTATTTTTTCGCGTTCAAGACCTGTAAGTTTTTGAAGTCGCATATCAAGAATTGCTCTGGCTTGAATTTCGGAAAGTTCAAATTTTTCCATTAAGCCGTTTCTGGCTTCTTCAGGTGTTTGTGAAGCACGTATTAAAGCTATCACTTCATCAAGATGGTCAAGAGCTATCAGCAAACCTTCTAAAATATGGGCTTTTTTCTCAGCTTCATTTAACTCATATTGTGTTCTTCTAACTACTACTTCATGGCGGTGCTCAACAAAATAATAAATAAGATCTTTAAGATTAAGCATCCTGGGTCTTCCTTTTACCAATGCGATATTATTAACACTGAATGAAGATTGAAGTGCTGTTAGCTGGTATAATTTATTAAGCACTACATTAGTTATGGCATCTTTTTTTAGTTCATAAACAATCCGCATTCCATTACGGTCCGATTCATCGCGTATATCTGAAATACCATCAATCTTTTTTTCATTTATCAGGTCGGCTGTTCTTTTAATCATTTCTGCTTTATTTACCTGATAAGGAATTGAAGTGGCAATTATTCGCTCTCTTCCACCGGAAATTTCTTCAATCTTTGTTTCGCCACGCATAACAATTCTACCCCTTCCTGTTTCAAAAGCATCTTTAACACCCTCATAACCATAAATTATTGCACCTGTTGGAAAGTCGGGTGCTTTAATAAATTTCATCAATTCGGGTATAGTGATTTCCCTGTTGTCAATATATGCAATTGTACCATCAATAACTTCAGAGAGATTATGAGGAGGCATATTTGTTGCCATCCCAACTGCTATTCCTGAAGCTCCGTTAATCAATAAATTTGGAATTTTTGAAGGTAAAACCGTAGGTTCTTTTAATGAATCATCAAAATTTAATTGAAAATCAACCGTATCTTTATCAATATCAGCCAGTATTTCTTCTGAAATTTTTCTAAGTCTTGCCTCAGTATATCGCATGGCAGCGGGATTGTCGCCGTCAATTGAACCGAAATTACCCTGACCATCAATCAATGGGTATCTTAACGACCAATCCTGTGCCATCCTTACCATTGCATCATAAACAGATGTATCGCCGTGTGGGTGATATTTTCCTAACACCTCCCCTACTATTCTGGCTGATTTTTTATATGTCCTGTTTGATAACACACCCAAATCAAGCATTCCAAATAATACTCTTCTGTGAACAGGCTTTAAACCGTCTCTTACATCAGGTAATGCTCTTGAAACTATAACCGACATTGAATAATCAATGTAAGCTGATTTCATCTGTGTTTCAATGTTAACTTTTACAATTTTTTCTCCATTCTGCATTTTTTCATCATTTAATTCTCACAATATCAACCTCTTATATATTCATATCAGAGTGTACGAATTTAATAAAATATTACTTAGAAATACTAAATTTAATTTTTTTATTACTAACACTTTTATGTTGATAAATATTGCTTTTAAGATAAAGATTTTATATATTTGCAATTACTTTTGAAAAGATAAAATTAAAGAATAAAATGGAAGCAAAATTTTCGCAAAGGGTTAAAAACGTTATGACATTCAGCCGTGAAGAAGCATTAAGATTAGGCAATGATTATATCGGACTTGAACATTTTCTACTTGGCATATTACGTGAAGGTGAAGGAATGGCAGTTCAGATTCTTTTATATTTCGGTACGGATCTAAAAGAAATCAGAAAAATTATTGAGCATTCCGTTATAAATAAAAATGAAAAAAAAGAAGAAAGAAAAATTGAGAATATCCCATTGATTAAACAGGCAGAACGTGCTTTAAAGATCACTTATCTTGAAGCAAAATTATTTAATAGCGACCTGATAGGAACCGAACATTTATTACTGGCAATTCTGAAAGATGAAAATAACATAGTCACTAAATCATTGCAAAAACAGGGAATTGACTATAACGACGTAAAAGAAGAATTAAAAGCAATGATTTCAAAAAACGGTTACTACACTGTTGACGAACCTAAAGACGAATTACATGAAGACACTACTGATGACGACTCTGAAAATTCGCCACGAGGTTACGGCAGCACTGTTAAAAAAGTATCCGACACAAAATCAAAAACACCGGTGCTTGATAATTTCGGGCGGGATATTACAAAATCTGCTGAAGAAAACAAATTGGACCCAATTGTTGGCAGAGATAAGGAATTAGAAAGAATTGCCCAGATACTTTCACGACGAAAGAAAAATAACCCAATCCTGATAGGCGAGCCTGGTGTTGGCAAATCGGCTATTGCCGAAGGTTTAGCTTTAAGAATTGTGAACCGGAAGGTCTCAAGAGCACTGTTTAACAAACGATTGATCACTCTTGATCTTGCATCCTTAGTTGCAGGAACTAAATACCGCGGGCAGTTTGAAGAACGAATGAAAGCCGTTTTAAATGAACTGGAAAAAAATCCTGATATTATTTTATTTATTGACGAAATACATACTATTGTCGGTGCCGGTAATGCATCAGGTTCGTTAGATGCATCAAATATGTTCAAACCGGCTTTGGCAAGAGGAGAAATTCAATGCATAGGTGCTACTACGCTAAACGAATATCGCCAATACATTGAAAAAGACGGAGCTCTTGATCGACGATTTCAAAGAATACTGGTTGAACCGACTTCCCCTGACGAAACTGTTGAAATACTAAACAACATCAAAGAAAAATATGAAGACCATCATCTCGTTAAATATTCAAATGATGCAATTAATGCCTGTGTTTCATTAACAAACAGATATTTAAGTGATCGTTATCTTCCTGATAAAGCAATTGACGCACTTGATGAAGCCGGCTCAAGAGTTCATATTAAAAACATTCATGTTCCGGTTGAAATAATAAATATTGAAAATCAAATTGAAGAAACAAGGCAAAGGAAAACAAAATCCATTAATAGCCAAAAATTTGAGGAAGCAGCAGAATACAGGGATTTTGAAAGAAAACTTCAGGATCGCTTAGAAATTGAAAAACGCAAATGGGAAGAAGAAGCAAAAATCCATCGCGAAGATGTTACTGAAGATAATGTTGCTGAGGTAGTTGCAATGATGACAGGTGTTCCGGTTCAAAGAATTGCACAAAACGAAGGAGAACGGCTGATCAATATGGAATCAGAACTTGAAAATACTGTTATAGGTCAGGAAGAAGCAATAAAAAAAGTTGTTAAAGCAATAAGAAGAAACCGGGCAGGATTAAAAGACCCTAATAAACCAATCGGTACATTTATATTTCTCGGTCCAACAGGCGTTGGAAAAACATATTTAGCCAAAGTACTTGCTCAATTCCTTTTTGATTCTGAAGACGCACTGGTAAGAATTGATATGAGCGAATATATGGAAAAATTCGCTGTTTCAAGATTAGTAGGCGCACCTCCTGGTTATGTCGGTTATGAAGAAGGCGGACAACTGACAGAGAAAATCAGGAGAAAACCATACTCTATAGTACTTCTTGATGAAATTGAAAAAGCCCACCCCGATGTTTTCCACATTTTGCTTCAGGTTTTAGATGATGGTGTGCTTACAGACAGTCTCGGAAGAAGAGTTGATTTTAAAAATACCATTATTATTATGACTTCCAATATCGGCTCAAGGCAAATAAAAGATTTCGGGCAAGGTATCGGGTTTAATACAGCAGCAAAAAGATCTGCAAAATCAGATTATGCCCAGGGTGTTATTGAAAATGCACTAAAAAAAGCTTTTGCCCCTGAATTTTTAAACAGGATTGATGATGTTGTTATTTTTGAATCACTTGAACGCGAAGATATTTATAAAATCATTGACATTGAACTCAAACATTTGTATGCAAGAATCCACGAATTGGGTTATAAGATAAAAATTTCAAATAAGGCAAAAGATTTTATTGTTGAAAAAGGCTGGGATGAAAAATTCGGCGCACGACCATTAAAGCGTGCAATCCAAAAATATCTTGAAGATGCTTTGGCAGAAAAGATAATTATTGCCAAACTGGAAGAAAAAGATGAAATTATTGTTGATTTTGATAAAAAGAAACAGGATATAAAAATAAGAATTTCAAAGCCTGCAATACCAAAAACTTAGATTACAACTTCATTATAATTTATCATAAAGTTCGTCAGGATGTTCATTTTTTATATCTCCTGAAGTGGTTCTCATTTCAGTATGATACTCTTCTAAAATATTATTAATTTGAGAGTCTTTCCGACAGTAATATCTTAAGATTAAAGCAAAACCTGTATAACTAAAATATATTATAGTATTATTTTTATTTTCAATATAAAAATCATCAGTACCTTCTGTTAATATATCATCCAGGTATTTATTTTGTAACAAATTTGAAATTTTATTAATAGTTTCATGGTTTATTTCCTTAAACACATATTCACCCATAAAAAATTTATTATCAATAAAGTAATATAAGGCTTTCATGTCTGTATTATGCATTTGTTCTTTAGATCCAATAATTTTTAATTTGTTATTTGAAGGTTGTATAAGATATATATTATAGCAATGTGGTTTACCAAAAGTTTTGATAAAATCATTATATTTTACTAAAAAAGGTGTTTCTCCAAACTGAATAGTCTTGTTGGTTTTAAATTGCTTTGTATCTTTACTTTTTTCGAAAAATGAAAATATTCTGAATACAAACTCATCTTTTATGCAATGAGCATACGGGTTTTTCATATAATATTTCTTATATAAATTTACATAAGCTAAACTATATTTACCTCGAAAAACCAGGGTAAAATAAAGTTTTAATCTTGACCATGTTAGGGCTATTATTATTATCAATACTAATGTAGCAACCGCTATGTAAATGATTTCTGTA
>JAUXFX010000017.1 GCA_030622635.1 Bacteroidota bacterium | reverse complement strand
TTCCTAAAATCATTATAGGAATGATTAATGATAATACAAAAGATCGTGATATTAATATAGGAACTATAGATCTAAAAGATAGTTTTTCATTTTTTGAAGTAGAAAAGAAGCATACTTCTAAAGTATTGAAATCATTTCATAATACTAAATTTAAAGGGCGCCGTGTAAAAGTTGATGTTGCCGAAGAAAAGAACGATATAAGAAAAAAGGGGAAACGTAGAAAGAAATAATTTTCAAGACATACTGAAACGCATCCATACGGCTTTTACACATCGTGTTTTTTAAAGAAACAGTAGAGTTTTCCTTTTGCTTGAATGCATCCTGATAAAATACCGGGAGCAAAACACACAAGCAAACACTCAAAATAAAATTTACCAATTAATAAAAGGGCTAAATATAAAGGTTTTGAAAAAAATATTTTTATTTTTGCTTACAGTTTTAATACATCAAATAACATTGTTATTGCAATATCAAACCCATTAATACAAAATAACCTTTAAAACAATAAGAGAAATGGAATGGTTTATCACAACTTTAAGACAACACCCGGAACTGGCTATTTTTATGACGATTGCCCTGGGTTTTTTCATAGGAAGATTTAAGTACAAAACTTTCTCACTCGGGAGCGTAACCAGTGTATTGCTGGTCGGGGTAATTGTAGGACAGATGAAAATTGATATTTCGTCTGACCTGAAGCAGATATTCTTTTTGATCTTTCTTTTTTCTGTTGGATACAGCGTTGGTCCACAGTTTTTTAACAGCTTAAAGAAATCCGGCATTCCCCAGTTGATTTTTACAACCCTGATGGCAGTATTCGGCCTGCTTGTTACATGGTTACTGGCCAGAATGATGGGATACGATGCAGGGCAGTCGGCAGGTTTGTTTGCGGGAGCCCAGACAATATCCGCAGTGATAGGGGTTGGAAGTGATACTATAAATTCATTGAATATTGATGCAGCTACGAAAAAGAATATGATTAATGCAATTCCTGTTTGCTATGCCGTAACTTATCTTTTTGGTACTATAGGATCGGCCTTTATTCTGGCACAGATCGGCCCGCTTTTCTGGGGCGGGATCAAGAAGGCCAGGCAACAGTGCCGGAATCTGGAAAAAAAAATGGGCATGGACTCACAGGATGTGCCTTCAATGATCTCACCGTTTTCCAAGATTGTATCACGTGCATATAATCTGGGAGAAAATTCTGTTGCAATTGGAAAAACTGCAAAGGAACTGGAAAAGTATTTTTTAGGAAAAGAGCATCATATTTACGTGGAACGCTTTCGTAAAAAAGGAAGCAAAGATATCCTTGATGTTAAACCTGATTACCGTTTCCAACCACATGACGATATAGTAATACAGGGGCGTGGCGAATATGTTATTACTGAAATGAAGGAACTGGGAAAAGAGGTTTTCGACCGTCAGTTATTAAACTTTAAAGTTAGTAATATAAAGGTGATGCTGATAAACAAAAAAGTTGTAGGGATGACTATACGGAAATTAAGTCATCAGAAATATGAATTCAAGGTTAATTTACAAAAGATCACCCGGGGGGGTATAGAACTCCCTTTATTACCTGAAACCCAGCTTCAAAAAGGGGACATGCTTTATCTGATCGGGCCAAAAGATGATATTGACAAAGCTGTAAAAATATTAGGGTACCCTGATGTGAGGACAGAAAAGACAGATATGATTTCAATTGGTTTAGGGATTCTTTTAGGTGGCCTGATAGGTGTGCTGGCATTACATATCGGAAAGGCAACCATCAGTTTAAGCACAAGTGGCGGCGTTCTGATTGCAGGACTCTTTTTTGGATGGCTCCGTTCCAAGCATCCCACTTTTGCCCAGATACCGGAATCTGCATTATGGATAATGAACAACCTTGGATTGAATGCATTTATAGCTGTAGTTGGAATAACTGCTGCCCCGGGTTTTATACAAGGATTTAAAGAGGTTGGTCCCATGTTATTCGTAGTAGGCGCCATAGCAACTATTATACCATTGTTTCTTGGTATGGTCATGGCAAGATATATCTTTAAATTCGATGCTGCTATTGGTCTGGGATGCTGTTGCGGTGCCCGTACCACAACGGCTGGCTTACCTGCCGTGCAGGATTCACTGGAAAGCAAACTTCCTGCCCTCGGTTATACAGTGACCTATGCGGTGGGAAACACAATATTAATTATTTGCGGTATTATCATAGTCTTTCTTATGAGTTAAAAATTATATCCTATGGAAAACAAAATCCCAAAAATTAAAACAACACGTAAAACTGAAAGAGAACTTGAACAAATGAGTCCGTTCGAGTTAAAAAACAACCTGATTACACTTGCCAATAAAAGTACAGACAAGAGCACACATGCTATGCTGAATGCCGGTCGCGGCAATCCCAACTGGATATCAGCTATCCCTCGTGAAGCATTTTTCACTCTGGGAAAATTCGGTATTGAAGAATGCCGCAGGGCAATGAATTATAAGCAGGGACTGGCAGGTATCCCGGAGATGAAAGGGATTGCAAAACGCTTTGAAAAATTCCTTAATGATAATAAAACCGAAAAGGGTATTGATTTGCTTGCCGAATTATATAAATATGGGGTTAAGAACCATCAATTTGACCCGGATGCTTATGTTCATGAATTGGCAGAGGGAGTGATCGGTGATCAATATCCGGTACCTGACAGGATGTTGCGGCATAATGAAGCAATTGTACATGATTATCTGATTCAGGAGATGTGTGACAACAAACCGCCAAGAGGTAAATATGATCTTTTCGCCACTGAGGGCGGTACTGCTGCCATGTGTTATATCTTTGACTCCCTGATGATAAACTTCCTTGTGAAACGGGGAGACAAGATCGCCCTTTTTGTTCCAACCTTCACACCTTATATTGAAATTCCTGAACTGGACAGATTTAATTTCAAAGTGGTCCTTATCAAGGCAACAGGAAAAACAAAAGAAGGCATGCACAACTGGGAGTATCCGGATAAGGAACTGGATAAGCTGAAAGACCCGGAAATCAAAGTGGCTTTCCTGGTCAATCCCAGCAATCCCCCTTCGATGGCGCTGAACCCCCACGAAAGGGAAAAGATCATTGAAATCGTTAAAAAAGACAATCCTAAGCTGATGTTTATCACGGATGACGTGTACGGCACTTTTGTTCATGGATTCCGCTCGCTCATGGCAGATATACCGCATAATACTCTTTGTGTATATTCCTTCTCCAAATATTTTGGATGTACGGGCTGGCGTATTGGCGTTATTGCCCTGCATGAGAAGAATATCTTTGACAGGATGATCAAAGAACTTTCTGAAAACAAAAAGAAAGCTCTTCGTAAGCGATATCACTCAATAGACCTCAATCCCGAAGATATGAAGTTCATAGACCGTATGGTAGCTGACAGCCGTATGGTAGCACTCAATCACACATCAGGACTTTCTCTTCCTCAACAAACCCAGATGCAACTCTTTGCTGCTTTTGCCCTTTTCGACAAGAAAAATGCATATAAACAGCTTACCTGTGAGATTGTTCAAACACGACTAAAACTTCTGTTTGAAGGAATGGGCTTCACGCTTAAGCCAAACCCTTACCGTACAGGATATTACGCTGAGCTTGACATCATGTTATGGGCGAAAAAAAATTATGGGAATGACTTTGCAAGGTACCTGAAAAAGAATTATGAACCTGTTGATATACTGTTCAGGCTTGCTGAACTCTGCTCTATTGTTTTATTAAATGGTGGTGGTTTTGATGCACCCGAATGGTCCATCAGAGTATCGCTTGCCAATCTGAAAGATGAAGCTTATGTTACTATTGCAAAAGCAATTAAAGAAATAGTAGGTGAATACCTGGAAGATTGGGAGAAAGAAAAATAATTTCAACAGACAAAGACGAAATAATGCGCATAGTGTAATATATATTTAGAAGTTACCCTTTATTTTGAAAAAACCCAACAAATATGTTCGTTATTAGAGAACTTATATTATCTTTGCAAAATAGAAACAAGACATGAAGCGTATAATTGCCAGGAAAACTTTGCGGAATTATTGGGAAAAGCACGTTGAATGCGAACAGTATTTAAAGACTTGGTACGAAACAGCAAGAACATCAAATTGGAAAACCCCCAATGACGTAAAGAAGACTTATGCAAGCGCAAGTATCCTACGTGATAACAGAGTAGTATTTAATATCAAAGGAAATTCGTTTCGCTTGATAGTAAGATTTAACTATAAAAGACAATGGGCATTTATTAGGTTCATAGGAACTCACGCAGAATATGATAAAATATATGCAGAGACAATTTAAAATATTGAGTTATGGATATTAGACCAATAAAAACGGATAAAGATTTCGAAAGAGCACTTAAAAGACTTGACGTAATATTTGATGCATCACCAAATACAAAAGAAGGTGATGAAGCAGAAATTTTGTCGTTGTTAATTGAAAATTATGAAAATCAGTTTTATCCAATTGAAGCACCTGACCCAATTGAAGCAATAAAAATAAGAATGGAAGAAATGAACATTAAGCAAAAGGATTTAGTTGGAGTAATTGGTGGAAAAAGTAGAGTTTCTGAAATATTGAATAAAAAGAAGAGACTTACAGTAGATATGATTAGGAAACTTGAAGAAATGTTACATTTATCTTCTTCAATTTTAGTGAGTAATTACCAATTGACAAAGTAAAAACAAAGGGTAATCTGCCGTTAGCACACATTGCAAAGACGACCATACAAATCTTTGAGAAATTACAGATTATGTAATTGATATTTCCGGATTTTTCGTGCAGCATAATAGGAAATGAAAAGTCCTATCGAAGCTCCAACAATTAGACCGATTATTGATTCTTCTGTTTTAAGGACTTCAATGAATGTTTTATTCTCAAAATATACATGAATTGATAAAACTGTCAAAGCATAAAGGACTGGTATTAAAAATATGTATAACTTGCTCAATTTGCCCGTTAACCATTTAGATAATAGAATAATTCTTACTTCTAACCACTCTTTTAAGGGCTGATTAAATTTATTGTTCACATGAGAAAATTTGTCGTACACTAAATATTTTTTATTCTTATTTTTGTCAAAAATATTGCTATGGAATTTAATGATCATTTAGAACTGCCGGAGGGTGATTTTATCCCGGGTATTTACAATTATTGCAACCGTTGGTGTGAACGATGCATGTATACTGACAAGTGCAGGGTATTTGCTTCAGAAAAAATTTTAACAAGAGAAGTTGAGGCTATAAAAAGATATGAAAAATCAATGGAAGAAAACAAGGATTTCTGGGACCAGGTTAATAAAACCATAGAGGAAGCAGCAGAACTTATTGACGAGGAAATACCGCTTTTGAAAAATGACAATTCCTCTTTATTCGAACAATGGGAGGATGATGAAGACGCCGAAGAAGCAATGAAAGAACATGAGGAAAAACGTGTAAAGGCAAAGAATCAGGATATTTCGAAGGTATCATTAAAATATGAAAAAGCGGTACATAAGTGGTTTGAGGAAAGAAAAGATGTTTTAAAACAGGAATATAATTCCGATACGGAAGATTTTGATCTTAGTTATCCGGGAATAGTTGATGAATTGGTGTTAAAGCAATTGACTGAATCGGTAGAGGTAATTCAATGGTATCATATTCAGATTTGGATAAAAATTAACCGGGCACTTAGTAGTTCTTATGAAGAGGAAGAAGACGGCGATCTGTTTGATGAATATCAAAAAGACTCTGATGGTTCTGCTATGGTAGCATTGAAAGGCATTGATAGCTCAATAGGTGCATGGAGTTTTGTTCGTGGCAAACTTACCTCCGAATGGGAAACCATAAAGCCAATGATAAGGATGCTTTTGTGGTTGAAGATGGAAGTGGAAAAAGAGTTCCCAAACGCAAAGGGTTTTGTGTGGCCTCCACCACATAGTGATAAACATTGATATGACCAAAGCAATGATAAACAAAGGCAAAATAATGCGCATAGTGTAGTATATATTTAGAAGTTAGGGCAAATGTTCTAATGACAATCTACAATCAAGAAATAAACATAATTTAAGGTTATTTTTAATAAAATTCCAACTATCGTGAAACTACCAAAATTAAATCTTTTTCTAATTGGACTTATTTTTCTGGGATGCACAAGTAATATATCACAAAAACCATCTTTGGCTCAACGCGAAGAAATTATTGATACCTATTTTGGAGTTAGCCTTACAGATCCATACCGCTATATGGAAAATCTAAAGGACACTAATGTTACTAATTGGATGAAAGAGCAGTCAGATTATACTCAAAAAGTTATTAATAGTATAACAGGGAGACAACAACTTCTTGAAAAAATGGTAGAATTTGATAATAGAAGGACAGAGAGGGTATATAATTTAAAAGTTACGGAAAACGATTATTATTTTTATATAAAGTTAACTCCCGACAATGAAACTGGAAAATTATACTATCGTAATGGATACGACGGAGCAGAAATACTTTTACTTGATTCGGAAAATTACAAAAATGACACCCTAAATTATACCATAAATTATATATATCCAACTGATGATGGTTCTAAAATCGCCCTTGAAATTTCACCTAATGGCTCTGAGAATGCCGAACTCTTAATAATGGATGTGGCAACAAAGGAATTCTATCCAGAAATAATCGATAGAGTATGGTTTGCTGAAGTATCCTGGCTTCCAGGCAATGAAAAATTCCTTTATCTTCCTATGCATACAAAGGATGTTCATGATCCAAACCGCTTTTTAGATTTAATTGTATTTACTCACAATCTAGGAGAAGATTTTAAAAATGACAAACCCATTTTTTCTTCAGCTATGTATCCAAACTTAAAAGTCGATTCGGAAGAAATTCCTGTTGTGATCTACGATAAAAACAGTGATAAACTTTTCTTAAAACTAGAAACTGTTGAACGGAATAAGGAAATATATATTGCTAATGGGAGTGAAATAGATGACAAGGTAATAAATTGGATGAAACTTTTTGACAGAGAGGATGAAGTTCAAAATTTTATCACAACCAAAGATGAAATTTTTGCCTATACATCAAAAAATGCACCTAATTTTAAGATTACTAAAACTTCTATCGATAAACCTGATATAAAAAATGCACAGACAGTTATTGAAGAAGTTTCTGATGGGAAAATCGAATCCTTTATGATAACCAGCGAAGGTTTGTTCTATAATCTATCAAAAAATGGGGTTTTTCAGGAATTATACTTTCTTTCTTTATTCAAAAAAGAAAAGGCAGTAAGAATCGATCTCCCAACTATGGCTGGTAATATGGATATCAGTGCTAAAGGGATTGAATATCCCGATTTTTGGGTTGTTATTAATGGCTGGATATCCGATAAAATACGATACCGATACAAAACCGCTAATAATGAATTTAGTAAAGAAATATTGAATACACAGGCCGAATATCCAGAATACGAAAACCTAATTGTTGAAGAACTTATGATTACCTCGCACGATGGTGTAAAGGTGCCTCTATCAATCATCTATGATAAAAACCTTAAAATGGCTGGAGATAATAGCGTATTTCTTCATGGTTATGGTTCATATGGTACTTCTATCAACCCTTTCTTTAATCCTATCTTTCTGCTTCCAACTACTAAAGGAGCAATTTTAGCAGTTGCTCATGTTAGAGGGGGAGGAGAATTAGGTGAAAACTGGCATAAAGAAGGATATAAAACAACTAAACCCAATACATGGAAGGATTTGATTGCGTGTACAGAATATCTTATAAAAGAAGAGTATACAGTTGCTGATAAAATTGCAATAAACGGGAGAAGTGCTGGAGGAATATTAGTCGGCAGAGCCATGACTGAAAGACCAGATCTTTTTGGAGCAGTCATACCTGAAGTTGGCCTAATGAATCCTATTCGTTCTGAAAATACGCCGAGCGGTCCGGCAAATACACCTGAATTTGGTACTGTGAAAGATTCTATGGAATGCATGGCACTAATTAATATGGATTCATATCATAACATACGAGAAGGCGTTGAATATCCGGCAACATACGTAACAGCCGGGTTTAATGATTCAAGGGTAGTGGTATGGTCCCCTGCTAAATTTGCCGCACGATTAATGGCCGCCAACACATCTGATAATCCTATATTGCTTTGGGTTGATTTTGAATCTGGTCATGGAATTAGTGATTCTAAAACAAAATATTTCGAATCTGCAGCTGATATAGTTAGTTTTGCTTTGTGGCAGACAGGGCATCCTGGATTCTGTGCAGAATTTTAATAAAACACTTCAACAATGTATATAAAAAATAAGCGAGATAGTAGTAATATCAATGTTTGTAGCCCGTTTCAACTTTCTTGTAATTTGACAGGAATGAAGCCCGCAATCGGCTACTATTCTTATAATAACCATTGAGCTTCACGTTTCAATACAATACCAAAACTCTTTTTGTTCTACATATTGATTTTGACGTTAAATAGTCCTTGCGTGAAAACTAAGTGTTTGATAAGAAAACGTCAAGAACATCCCGATTGCTATCGGGATGCGAAATCTTAAAACACAGGAGTCCGTACGGATGACTGGGTTTTAAGATGAGTATAACGCAGTTATTGGCGTTTTCTTGCAAACACTAAATAAACCAGATGCAATTCCATCGGAAAACAATTTACCTTTTTCCGTTAAAAATAATTTGTTTTGTTCAAAAATAACCAATTCCTGCTCAATAAATTTTAATGATTCTTTTAAACAAAATTTATGGAAATTTTCGCCAAACATTTTTTGAATATACCCCAAATCACACCCCCAAATTGTTCTTAACGAAGTCATTACATATTCGTTGTATTTTTGCTCTTTTGTCAGGATTTCTTTTTCAAAAACAATGTTTTTATAATTTTCCGGATTTATGTATTGAGATACATTTGATACATTCCACTGCCTTGAATATCCATTATATGAATGAGCCGAAGGACCTAAGCCCAAATAATTCCCACCCATCCAGTAAATACTGTTATGCTTTGAATAAAAACCCTCTTTACAGAAATTGGATATTTCGTAATGGATAAAATCCTTTTGTTTGCTTAGTTCCAGAAGAATTTTAAAATGCTCAATGCTTTGATTTTCATCGGGCGGTTGTGCCTTTTTCAGTAAGATTAATTTATTTAAAACAGTTTTAGGTTCTATTGTTAAAGAATATGCCGAAAGATGGGGTATATCCGAATTAAAGAAATATTCCAGATTTTTCGTCCAGCTTTCCTTTGTTAAAGTAGGAATGCCATAAATCAGATCAATTGATAAATTTGCAAAGCCTGTATCCCGTGCAAGTTTAATTGAATTTAATGCTTGTCCGGAATTGTGGATGCGTTTTAAGTATTTCAGGTCTTTATCATTAAAAGATTGAATTCCAATACTAAGCCGGTTTATTGATGCCTTTTTTAAATCGTTTAATTTTGATAATGATATATCATCAGGATTTGCTTCTAAAGTAATTTCAGCATTTGTGTCAACATTATAAATTTTAAATATTTCATTTAGAATTAAAGCTATTTCAGAAGTTCTGAGTACAGATGGAGTACCGCCACCGAAATAGATTGATTTTACAGCTTCATTTTGTAAGTAATTCTTTTGAAGATAGATTTCTTTTAATAAAGCAGTTATAAAATCTTTTATGTGTTTTAATGATACTATGGAATAAAAATTACAATAATGGCATTTTTGTTTACAAAATGGAATATGTATATAAATACCGGCCATTTTAATTGTGTTAGAGTAAAAATATTATTTATCACAAGGTAACAAAGATATAAATTAATTCAAAAAAATATATAATTTTACACCCTATCATCCCCAATGATTATTTTACAAATTAATCTGAATGGAAAAAGTAATAATTGTATAAATAAAATAAAAAAATAAGTAATGGAAAATTTAGACGTAGATAAAATTCTAAATATTATTTCTGAGTTAGCTATAAAATACGGGCTAAGACTTTTACTCGCCATTATTACGCTATTTATCGGACTATGGATTATTAAAATAATCATAAAAGCTATTGTCCGTACAATGGAAAAAAAGGATATTGACATAACACTTACAAAATTTTTACGCTCATTGCTTTCAATGTTATTAAAGATTTTGTTGATTATAAGTGTAATCAGTATGTTAGGAGTTGAAATGACATCTTTTATTGCTATTTTAACTGCTGCAGTTTTATCTGTTGGTATGGCATTATCAGGCACTTTTCAAAATTTTGCAGGAGGAGTAATGCTTGTTTTGTTCCGTCCATTTAAAGTAGGCGATTATATCGAAGCACAGGGATATACGGGAACAGTTAAAGAAATTCAGATATTTAATACTGTTCTTACAACACCTGACAATAAAACCGTTATTATTCCAAATGGAGGATTATCTACAAACGCTATGACCAATTATTCAAACGAACCTACACGTCGCGTGGATTTTACTTTTGGTATAGGATACGATGATGATATTGATAAAGCCAGAACCGTTATTAAAGGAATTATCAACAGCGATGAAAGAATTCTTAAAGATCCTAAACCATTCATTGCAGTTTCCGAACTGGCTGATAGTTCGGTTAATTTTGTTGTACGGGTTTGGGTGAACTCCGCTGATTATGGTGGTGTATTATTTAGTATGCCCGAAAACATTAAGAAAGCATTTGATAAAGAAGGAATATCTATTCCATTCCCGCAAACTGACGTTCACCTTTATAATGAAAAATAGGTTTTTAAGATATGAAACGAAGAGATTTTTTTAAAAAAGGATTAAGTGCCGGAATTATTGCAGGAACAGCCATTACTTTTGGAAAATATAAAAATTTATTTGCTGCTAATACTCTTCCACCTGAAGACACTTTTGATCTGGTTGCGGTTAAAGGAGGTGAACCGGTTGAAATGTTTGACAAAGCAATAGAATCTCTTGGTGGAATGAAAAGTTTTGTAAAGTCAGGTCAAAAAGTTTTAGTAAAACCTAATATTGGGTGGGATGCTGTTCCTGAAAGGGCGGCAGATACAAATCCTTCGCTGGTTACAAGTATCATTGAACATTGTTTTAATGCAGGTGCAAAGGATGTTTATGTTTTTGATAATACTTGCGATCAATGGAATAAATGTTATAAAAATAGCGGAATAGAAAAAGCTGTTAAGGATGCCGGCGGGAAGATTGTTCCGGGTAATAGCGAAAGTTATTATCAGGAAGTGGAGATAAAAGAAGGGAAAAAACTAAAAAAAGCCAAAGTACATGAGCTTGTTCTTGATTCGGATGTATTTATAAATGTCCCTATCTTAAAAAGTCATAGTTCTACAAAGCTAACAATAGCGATGAAAAACCTGATGGGAGTGGTTTGGGACAGGATGTACTGGCACCGCAACGACCTGCATCAATGTATTGCAGATTATACAACCTTCCGCAAACCCGACCTTAATATTGTTGATGCTTATAATGTAATGAAAACTAACGGACCCCGCGGAGTTTCTGTTGATGATGTTGTTCAGCTAAAATCATTGGTTGTTTCTAAAGATATTGTTGCAGTTGATGCTGCCGCAACAAAAATTTTCAGACTGGAACCTGATGATATTCCTTATAACACAATAGCAGATGAAATGAATATCGGCAACAAAGACCTGTCAAAACTTAATATCAATAGAATTATAATGTAACAGAATGAAATTTCATGCTCTGAAAAAATTAAGAGTAATAGTTTCGCTTTTGTTTTTTTTGTTAACAGCGTTTTTATTCCTTGATTTTACAAATGCTTTATCTTGCAAAGCTGTAAATACCATATTGTTCTTACAATTTGTTCCATCTGCTTTATTGTTTGTTAATTTATTGAGTTATACCGCAATAGGTTTTTTAATTGTAATTATCCTGACTTTACTTTTCGGAAGAATATATTGTTCAACAATTTGTCCTTTGGGCACTTTGCAGGACATAATAATTTATTTATCTAAAAAGCTGAAAATCAACAAAAGGTTTACATACCAGAGAACATATAACTGGTTAAAATATTCGGTACTAATTGTAACAGTAACAACTTTTTTGTTTGGAAACATTGTATTGATAAACCTGTTGGACCCGTTCAGTAATTTCGGAAGGATATTTTCAAATTTAATACGACCGGTTTATTTATTTGCAAATAATGTTTCGGTTTCGGTTTTGGAATTGTTTGATTGTTATTATTTATATCCGGTTAATTTAAAAACCTTTGTTTTGTTTACATTTATTTTTGCTTTTTTCTTTCTGATAATGATAATATGGATGGCAATAAGAGGTGGCAGGATATATTGTAATACAATTTGTCCGGTTGGGACATTATTAGGAATAATCTCAAAAATATCATTATTCAGGATTTCAATAGATGAATCAACGTGTGATGGTTGCCGGGCTTGCTCTTTAACATGCAAAGCAGGATGTATTCACGTGGATGAAAAAAAAATTGACTATTCAAGATGTGTTGTTTGTTTTGACTGCTTTAGTTCGTGTAAATCAAATGCTGTAAAATTCAAATTTATTTTTAGAAGAAAGAAAAAGCCCCTATCCGAAAAAGAACCCAATAATAAAAGACGTGAATTTTTAATCACCACCGGAATATTTTCTTTGGGTTTAACCGGACTTGCTTTTGGTAAAAATAGAATTGAAGATTTTAGAAAAACAAATATTCCTGATAATAAAAAATATCCGGTATGTCCACCCGGTTCATTAAGCATTGAGCATTTTACAAAAACATGCACGGCTTGTCATTTATGTGTAAGTGCTTGCCCCACGCAAGTCCTTAAACCGTCGTTTTTAGAATATGGTCTTATGGGAATGATGCAACCATACATGAATTATTTTAAAAGTTTTTGTAATTACGATTGTGTTGTTTGCAGCGGGATTTGTCCAAGCGGAGCAATACTACCGATTTCTTTGGAAGAAAAAAAATTAACACAATTAGGGAAGGTTAATTTTATCAAAGAAAATTGTATTGTTGAAACCGAAGGTACTGACTGCGGTGCATGCTCCGAGCATTGTCCGACAAAAGCAGTTTATATGGTCCCTTATAAAGATAATCTCGTTATACCAGAAATTAACCAGGATATTTGTATAGGCTG
Source organism: Bacteroidota bacterium (assembly GCA_030622635.1). GTDB lineage: Bacteria > Bacteroidota > Bacteroidia > Bacteroidales > JADFUO01 > JADFUO01. The sequence goes on along the minus strand of JAUXFX010000017.1, from coordinate 12,215 downwards.
TGGTGCCTGTGAATTTGCGTGCCCCACAAAACCATTTAAAGCCATTTATGTTGATGGAAATCCAATACATCTTAAAGCAAAAAAACCCGAAAAGGAAATATTAAACGGAAAAATTGATTATGAGGAGGATTTTCCGTTTTAAACTACTTCTTCAAAACTATCCTGAATGTCGTTCCCTGGTCAATGACAGAGGATTTTACAAAAATTTTACCCCGGTGATAATTTTCAATGATTCTTTCTGACAAAGAAAGCCCGAGCCCCCACCCTCTTTTCTTGCTTGTAAATCCGGGGTTAAATACGGTTTTGTGATTTGATTTGGGAATACCTTTGCCCGTGTCGGTAAAATCAATAATAATATGTTTGTGTTCTTCAATAATATCAATTGTAAGAGTTCCTACCCCATTCATTGCATCAACGGCATTTTTGCAAAGGTTTTCAATTACCCATTCAAAAAGGTTATGATTTACAGGTGCAAAAATTTCTTTATCTTCCGGAACAGTTATTAAATATTTTATTTTTTTTGATGTTCGGGATTTGATGTATTCAACGGAATTATAAATGATTTTAATAATATTTTGATTTTCAAGTTTTGCAGGTGAGCCGATTTTTGAAAAACGTTCGGTAATGTTTTCAAGCCTGTTTATGTCTTTTTCAATTTCTGTGATTTCCCTGTCTTTATATCCTTTTAATTTAAGTAGTTCAACCCAGGCTATCATTGATGACAATGGTGTGCCGAGCTGATGTGCGGTTTCTTTTGACATTCCCACCCAAACCTGATTTTGCTCTGATTTTCTGGCAGAGCTGAACAGAAAATATGCTATCAGCAAAAAAAGCCCGATAACCACGAATTGAATAAACGGATAATATCTGATTTGTGTAAGTAAGTATGAGTCTTTATAAAAAATGTATGTTTTACCCTGATCGGGTAAATCAAAAATTATTGGATCATTTTCATAAGACATTGATGAAATTGTATTTTCAACAAACAGTGAATCCGCCATTTTTTGGTCATCAATATTTCCATAAGTAATTACTTGCCTTTTTGTGCTGTCCGTTACAATTACAGGAACAGAAGCGGAGTTTTCAACTATTTCCGAAAAAAAGGATTCGATAAGGTCATCAAGAACATTGCGTAATTCGCTGAAAAGCAGGGATTCCTTATAATAAAGGTAAATGTTTTTGTTGGCATAATAATTTATTGTTATAGGCGGATAAACTGTGAATTCCTTTTTAAGCTCCCCCTTTAAATATTTCACGCTGACAGTGTCAAGGTTAATATTTATAAAATTTGTTATTTTACCTTTATCATCTGTAATAATTACCGGAACCGTAGTATTGCCTCTAATTACTTCAATATAAAAAGTAAGGTTATCCTTAGTCTCTTCTCTTCCTAAAATTTTATATGCTTCAGCAAAAATTTCAGCTCTTTTTTGTTCTTCTACTTTAATTTGTTCAAAGAAATTATCAGTATAATTTACTAATTTGGCTTTCCTTTGAATAGCATCAGCCCAGATTTTTATATTGGTTCGCTCATCTTCAGCAAATTTACGTACAAGAATATTTGTGTACCACAAGGAAACAACAATAATTATTATTGCTGTAGCAAACAAAAACCACTTCCAACGCTTTTTTTTAGAGTAAATGTTCAATTTAAATAAATTTAATTTATGTTATTTTTGTATGTAAATTATTTTTAAATTATAATTTTTATTACAGTTGTTCCAGGTTTCAGGTTTCAGGTTTCAGGTTTCAAGTTTCAAGTTTCAAGTTCCGTGTCAAATCTGAAACCTGGAATTTTGAACCTGAAACCATTAATATTTTGAACTGTAAATTTAAACGAATTTTATAAATAATTATTCCTTATAAAAATTATTATAATTTTACCGGATTAATTTTTGTACGATTACGAACACAATTTTGTAAAATCGTACAATTTATTAAAAATCAAAATAAAATATTTTTCAATAAAACACTAATTGTCAGAACAATAAAAAACCTGGCACAAAAATAGTTAATTGATAATATTTACCAAGAATCAAATAACATCTGAATTACAAACTTAAAAATTAAATTATGAAACAAAAAATTTCGTTACTGATAGCAGTAACAATTATTACAACATCAATGTTTATTGGTGGATTAAACAAAGTAGTGGGTCAAAAAGAAATTCCTTTGGAAAATTTCTTTAAAAATCCTGAAAAATCAAGTTATCAAATTTCACCTGACGGGAAATATTTTTCTTATCTGGCACCTTATGAAAGTCGTATGAACATATTTGTTCAGAAGATAGGAAGTGAAAAAGCCAGAAGACTGACCGGCGAAAAAGACAGGGATATAGCAGGATATTTTTGGGCAAACAATAAAAGAATATTATTTCTGAAAGATACAGGCGGTGATGAGAATTATGCATTGTATGGGGTTGATAATAACGGGAAAAACCTTAAATGCCTCACATGCTTTGAAGGCGTGAGAACACAAATTATTGATGATTTGGAAGACATTCCGAATGAAGTAATAATCGGGCTGAACAAAAGAGATGCAACAGTGTTTGATCCGTATCGACTGAACATTAAAACAGGCAAAATGGAAATGCTGGCAGAAAATCCCGGAAATATCCAGGGATGGATGACCGACCATGATGGCAAATTAAGAGTTGCCTATGCAATAGTTGATGGTATAAATACACAAATCCAGTATCGCAAGACAGAAGAAGACGAATTCAAACCTGTTTTAACTACTAATTTTAAAGAGCAGGTAAATCTTAACTTTTTTACGTTTGACAATAAAAATATTTATGCAACATCTAATCTTGGCAGGGATAAAAGTGCTGCTGTAATTTTTGACATAACAAATGGCAAAGAGCTTGAGGTTCTTTACGAAAATCCTGTTTATGATGTATCAAGAATGTCTTATTCAAAAAAGTATAAAAAGCTCTGGGCAGCCTATTATACTTCATGGAAAATGGAAAGGGAATACTTTGATAATGATTTTAAACAACTACTTGAGCGGCTGAAAAAAGACCTTGGTCAGTATGAAATCGGAATTACCGATTATACAAAGAATGAAGATAAATTTATTATAAGGACAAGCAGTGACCGTTCGTTAGGCACTTATTATTTATATGATAAAAATACTGACAAAATTGAAAAAATCCATGAAATCAGCCCATGGATAAATGAAGATGATATGGCAGTTATGAAACCCATTAAATATACTGCAAGAGACGGTTATATTATTGATGGATATTTAACATTACCAAAAGGTGTTGAACCTAAAAATTTACCGGTTATTGTGAATCCGCATGGTGGTCCTTGGTATAGAGACTCCTGGGGGTTTAATCCTGAAATTCAGTTTCTTGCTAACAGGGGTTATGCTGTATTGCAAATGAATTTCCGCGGCTCAACCGGCTATGGTAAAAAGTTCTGGGAATCATCCTTCAAACAATGGGGGCTTGCAATGCAGAACGATATTACCGATGGCGTTAATTGGCTGATAGAACAAGGAATTGCCGATCCTGACAAGATTGCGATCTATGGTGGAAGCTATGGCGGTTATGCAACATTGCAGGGCTTGGTTGTTAATCCAACCCTTTATGCTGCCGGCGTTGATTATGTTGGTGTTTCAAATTTATTTACTTTTTTGAAAACCATTCCGCCTTACTGGAAACCATTATTGGATATGATGTACGAAATGGTTGGTGATCCTGTAACCGACAGTGTTCAGTTTGTTGCAACCTCTCCGGCACTGAATGCAAACAAAATTATGGCTCCGCTATTTGTTGCACAAGGTGCCAACGACCCCAGAGTAAATATCAATGAGTCTGACCAGATTGTTGAAGCATTAAAAAAACGTGGTATTGATGTTGAGTATATGGTTAAAGATAACGAAGGACATGGATTCAGAAATGAAGAAAACAGATTTGATTTTTACAGGGCAATGGAAAAATTCCTTGCAAAGCATTTGAAAAAATAAAAAATTAAACAATAATTGATGTTAAAAGCCGATAGAAGTTAAATATTCATCGGCTTTTTTTATTACATAAAATATTCTCTGCATTGTAACTTTTTGTTTATTATTTCTGTCTAATCTATAAATATTCAAAGTTATTGAACGATAACGCACACCTTATGTATAGGAAGCGTACACAAATCCGGTTTATAAAAAATAAATAATATTTCCAAAACACTGATTAACAAAAAGAAAAGCAAATTGGCATGAAAATAGTTAGTAAAATGAAATGTTCATTTTTATTATTCGTTATAACTAATTGCAACCTTCATCAAATTTAACTATATTTATATTCACTTATGTTAACTTTAAAAAATATCCATAAAACGTATGTAACCGGAAGCAACAAATTACATGTTTTAAAGGGAATTGATCTGGAAGTTCAAAAAGGCGAACTTATTTCAATTATGGGGTCATCAGGATCAGGTAAATCAACCCTTTTAAATTTGATCGGGATTTTAGATACTTATGATAAAGGAGAATATTATTTGAATGGCACACTGATTAAAGATATGAATGAAACCAAAGCAGCACATTATCGTAACGAAATGCTGGGTTTTGTTTTTCAGTCATTTAACTTGATTTCGTTTAAAAATGCAATGGAAAATGTTGCATTACCATTATATTATAAGGGAGTTGGAAGGCGAAAAAGAAATAAAATTGCATTAGAATATTTAGAAAAATTAGACCTGCTTGATTGGGCAGACCATTTACCGAATGAATTATCAGGTGGGCAAAAACAAAGACTGGCAATTGCCAGGGCTTTAATTTCCAAACCAAAAGTAATTCTTGCAGACGAACCTACCGGCGCCCTGGATTCTAAAACTTCAATTGAAGTAATGAAAATATTAAAAGAAATAAATGCAACGGGAATCACGATTTTAATTGTTACACATGAACGCGATATAGCAGCAATGACAGACAGGGTAATAAAACTGAATGATGGAATTATTGAAAAAAGTATCTCAAACGGAGATAGGAAAAAATGGCTTGAAGAAATGAGTATTGTAAGTAATTGATGTTAGAAAAAGGCTAAGGCGAAGGCTGAGGAAAAAAAAGAAAAAAATAAATTTATTTGAGTAACAATATATAATAAAAAACCTTATCCGCTAAAACATGTTTGATTTAGATAAATGGCAGGAAATATTAAGTACCATTAAGAAAAACAAATTGCGTACTTTCTTAACAGGTTTTAGTGTAGCCTGGGGTATATTTATGCTTATTGTTTTGTTGGGTTCGGGTTATGGTCTTGAAAATGGTGTACAAAAAGAATTTAAAGGTGATGCTGAAAATACTCTCTGGGTAAACCAGGGAATTACAAGTATTGCTCATAAAGGATACAAGCCCGGAAGGTTCATAAGATTTACGAATACTGATTATGAAGATATTAAAACAATTGATAGTGTTGAGTTTATTTCTTCGCGGTTTAGAATATGGGAAAATAATACAATATCTTATAAAAATGAATACGGGAGTTTTGATATTTTTTGTTCACATCCAGATTATGGGAAAATTGAGAATATTGAAGTCACAAACGGGAGATTTTTAAATAATTTTGATGTTGAAGAATATAGGAAAGTTACGGCAATCGGAAGGTTGGTTAAAGAGGCACTTTTTAAGGGAGAAGATCCGGTTGGGAAACATGTAAAATTAAGCGGAGTACCGTTTAAGGTTGTCGGAGTATTTGATGACCCCGGTGGTGACCGCGACCTCACACGGGTTTATATACCGGTTTCTACAGCCCAGAGAGTTTTTAACCGCGGAAACCAGATCAACAATATTTCAATGACGGTTGGAAATGCAACTGTTGCACAAAGCGAAGAAATGGTTGATCAAATAAGAACAAAGCTTTCAAATAAACACCATTTTGCAATCGAAGACAAAAGGGCATTACGTATATGGAATAATGTTGAAAATTATGAAACATTTATGAAGTTGTTTGCAAGCATCCGTTTGTTTATCTGGATAATAGGCATAGGAACAATCATTGCAGGAATAGTAGGAGTGAGTAATATTATGATGATTGTTGTGAAAGATCGTACAAAAGAAATTGGTATAAGAAAGGCAATGGGTGCAACCCCATGGTCGGTAATAAGTTTGATTTTACAGGAATCAATTTTAATTACTGCTTTTGCAGGATATATTGGCCTGGTATTAGGTGTTGGATTACTTGAATTGGTTTCAAAGGCAATGCCCGCAACCGATTACTTCGCTAATCCGGAAGTAAATTTTACAGTAGCAATAAGTGCAACAATTTTGTTAATAATATCCGGCGCTATTGCAGGTTTTGTTCCTGCACGGAAAGCCGCTAATGTTAAACCCATTGTTGCACTTCATGATGAATAAAAACATGTTTGACTTAGACAGATGGCAAGAAATATTTAGTACGGTAAAGAAAAACAAACTGCGTACTTTTTTTACAGCCTTTGGGGTTTTCTGGGGGATTTTTATGCTTATTATTATGCTTGGTTCCGGAAAAGGCTTGCATAATGGTGTAAGTACCGGTATGGGTGACATGGCAACTAACAGTATGTTTATGTGGACACGAAGAACGACTATTCCATACAAAGGATTCCCAAGAGGCAGGTTTTACCAGTTTAGAAATAATGATACACAGGCACTTATTGATAATATTCCTGAAATAGAACATATTGCTCCAAGACTACAGGGTTGGGGCGGAAATGGAAATAATAATGTTATTCGCGGCGAAAGAACAGGAGCATTTACAATTCAGGGTGATTATCCCGCATATAATATTATTGACCCTGTTAAGATGCTTAGCGGCAGGTTTATTAATAAATTTGATATTGATGAAAAAAGAAAAATTGCAGTTATCGGAATCAGGGTTTTTGATGAAATGTTTGAACCGGGTGAAAATCCCATAGGTCAGTATCTGCGTATTCAGGGTGTTTATTTTAAGGTTGTAGGAACTTTTCAATCCAAAAAAAACGACCAGCAGGCTGATCGCGAAAACCAACAAATATGTATTCCGTTTACAACTCTGCAAAAAACTTATAATTATGGTGATATAGTTGGCTGGTATGCAATAACTGCTAAAAGTAACTCATCTGTTTCGATTGTGGAAGAAAAAGCTAAGGCATTAATGAAAACACGTCACAGCATATCTCCGGATGATGACAGGGCAATAGGTTCGTTTAATGTTGAAAGTGAGTTTAAAAAAATGACCAAGCTGTTTGCAGGAATTAACGGTTTGATATGGATAGTTGGTATAGGTACGCTTTTGGCCGGTGTTATCGGTGTAAGTAATATTATGTTGATTGTTGTTAAAGAACGAACAAAAGAAATTGGAATACAAAGAGCAATTGGAGCAACACCATTGAATATTATTACCCAGATAATTACCGAATCGGTTTTCCTGACTACTTTAGCAGGTTACATAGGATTAGCACTTGGAGTAGGAATAGTTGAGCTGGTTAACTACATTTTAGTAAAAACAGGTGCTGATACAGCTATGTTCAATAATCCTGAAGTTGATTTTGATAAAGCAATTACAGCATTGATAGTTTTGGTCATTGCAGGGGCATTGGCGGGATTTATACCTGCAAAAAAAGCCGTAAGTATTAAACCGATAGATGCTATCAGAAACGAATAAAAACCCGATAACGGGAAAAGATAAAAGATAAAAGACAAAAGATAAAAGATAAAAGATAAAAGTAAAGATAAAATTATATTATATTAATAAGAAAATACAGTAAAAATTAAATAAAAATTAAAATGAAAAAGTTTTTTAAAATATTCTTCGGAATAATAATTTTAGCGATTTTTGCCTATACTATTTACTTCTTATATCAGAAATCGCAGCCAAAACCGGTTATTTACGAAACAAGCTCTCCGTTTGTCAGTAATATAATAAAAAAGACAACAGCAACAGGTTCGATAATACCGCGAAAGGAAATTGATATTAAACCCCAGGTTTCAGGTATTATTGAAGAAATTTATGTTGAAGCAGGCGAATTGGTTAACAAAGGTGATTTGATTGCTAAGGTTAAGATAATACCCAACATGGTCAATCTGAACAATGCAGAATCAAGACTCAACAGGGCAGAGATTAATCTCAGTAATGCCAAAAGAAATTACGATCGCCAATTGGATCTGCTTAATAAAGGTGTAGTTGCAAAAGCTGAATTTGAAGGTTATGAATTAGCATACAACGGTGCTAAAGAAGAACTTGAATCATCCCGGAATAATCTTGATCTCGTTAAGGAAGGACAAACCAAGAAATCAGGGAAGGAAACAAATACCCTGATACGTTCAACAATTGAAGGAATGGTTTTGGATGTACCTGTTGAAATCGGGAATTCGGTTATTGAAAGCAATACCTTTAACCCCGGAACAACCATTGCAATAATTGCTGATATGGGCGAAATGGTTTTTGAGGGTAAAATTGATGAATCCGAAGTAGGTAAAATTAAAGAAGGAATGCCTTTGATACTTACAATCGGAGCAATTGAAGATATAACTTTTGATGCTAACCTTGAACATATTTCACCAAAAGGTGTTGAAGAAAACGGAGCGATTCAGTTTGAAATTAAAGCCGATGTTAAACTCAGAGACGACCGTTTTATCAGAGCAGGATACAGTGCCAACGCAGATATTGTTCTTGACAGAGTTGACAGTGTATTGGTGATTTCCGAAAGTTTATTACAATTTGATGAAGATACGGTTTTTGTTGAAATTGAAATCGGACCCCAGCAATATGAGAAAAAACTGATTGAAACAGGCCTTTCAGACGGCATTAATATTGAAATTAAATCAGGTTTAACAAAAGACGATAAAATTAAAATCCTTACCGGTCCGTCTAATGTGGCAAATTAATTTGTAGAGACACACCACGGCATGTCTCTACTGTATAGAAATTTGTAACGAAATAAATTCCAAGCACCAAATAACAAAATACAAATAAATTCCAATGACCCAAAAATAAAATTCAAAACATGTTTATGATTTAGAAGAGAAAAGTCAAAATAATTGTTTTGGTCATTGTAATTTTAATAATTGAGATTTATCCATACGGACAAGTTTTGTTATTTGGTGCTTGTGTTTTTGAATTTAAGTGTTAATAACTTTTAATACCCGAATAGTTACCAATATCAAATGAATATGGTTGGGCATAACAATATATTCATTAATTATCAGGCTGTTGTAATTATTTACCATTTAAGGCCAAAATGAATGTGCAATTTTACCGGTTTCGGATAATTGTATTTTTTCATCAATTTCATCAATATTATCCTTAATTTTGTACCCGCAAAATCAAATTATTAACTAAAAATATTTTATCATGAAAACCAATGTATTAATATCGTTTATTACTTTGATGATTGTTGTGCTGATAAGTGCATGTAATCCCACAGAAGAAACTATGGAAAATCAACGACAAGGAATAATTCCCGATGATGGAGCTTTAAATCCCGTATCTTTGGAAGAAGTACAAAAAAGACTGGAAATTTATACCCAGTTTAAATTAACTGCTGATATTAGCCACCTTTCTGAAAAAGAAAAACAAATGCTGCCATTATTGTTTGAAGTTGCCGAAATAATGAATGAAATATTCTGGCAGCAGGCAATCGGAAATAAAGGAAATTTCCTGAACAGAATTACAGATGGGCCTACAAAAAAATTTGCAAAAATTAATTACGGTCCGTGGGACAGGCTGAACAACAATAAACCTTTTATTGATGGAATCGGAAAAAAACCTGCAGGTGCCAATTTTTACCCTGTTGATATGACCAAAGAAGAATTTGAAGCTTTTGACAACCCCGACAAAACAAGTTTATATACTTTAATAAGAAGAAATAATGACGGCTCATTAAAAACTGTTTGGTATCATGATGCTTATGCAGGCAAACTACAAAAAGCTGCAAAACTTATGAAACAAGCTGCTGAATTGGCTGATGACCCCGGATTTAAAAAATACATGAATTTGCGTGCCGATGCATTGCTGACCGATGACTTCCAGCCGAGTGATTTTGCTTGGATGGAAATGAGAACCTCAAAGATTGATTTTGTTGTAGGACCGATAGAAAATTATGAAGATGCCTTGTTTGGCTATAAAGCTGCAAACGAATCTTTCATATTATTAAAGGATATTGAGTGGAGCAAAAAACTTGAAAAATTCTCTTCTCTATTGCCCGGACTACAGGCTGGATTACCCGTTGATGATAAGTATAAAAAAGACGTACCCGGTTCAAAAGCCGATATGAATGCTTATGATGTGATTTATTATGCAGGTGATTGTAATGCCGGAAGTAAAACTATTGCTATCAATTTACCAAATGATGAAGAAGTTCACCTGAAAATCGGTTCAAGGAAATTACAGTTGAAAAATGCAATGAAAGCAAAATTTGATAAGATTCTGGTTCCGATTTCAAAAATATTAGTAAATGAAGACCAGCAAAAATATATCACTTTTAACGCTTTTTTTGAAAATGTAATGTTCCACGAAGTTGGTCATGCTATGGGTATTAAAAACACCATTGATGGCTCAGGTACTGTACGCAAGGCTTTGAAAGAACAATATTCTGCTATTGAAGAAGGCAAAGCAGATATAATGGGTTTGTATTTAGTAACCAGATTATACGAAATGGGCGAGCTTACACAAGGTGAAATAATGGATAATTATGTTACATTTTTTGCTGGAATTTTCCGTTCAAGCCGTTTCGGTGCTGCAAGTTCACATGGTAAAGCAAATATGATGAGATTCAATTATTTTGAAGAAAAGAAAGCCTTCACAAGGGACGAAAATGGTATATATACTGTGGATTTTGAAATAATGAAAGACGCTACAATCAGCCTGATGCAAAAGATACTTTATATTCAGGGAGACGGTGATTACGAAACAGCGAAAGAATGGGTTGAAAAAGATGGTATTGTTAAATCGCAACTACAGGAAGATCTTAACAGGTTGAATGCCTCCGATATTCCTGTGGATATAATTTTTAAACAGGGACTGCAAATGATAGGGTTGAAATAGATAATTTAATTATTAATGAATTAAATTTTGTTGCACCTTCCATTAAGATAGGTTTTAAACTTGAATCTATAATCTATAAAATATTAATATCATGAAAACAAAAAGGCATGGAAAGATGGCAATCAGGCAAAATTTATTTATAGTAAAATTTAAGAGTTTTCTCTTTCTTCTATTATGCTTTTAATAAATTTACTTGTAGAATAATGCAAAGATGTAATTATTTCACCGCTATAATAATCCTTATTTAAAACACTATCAAATTGATAATTAATTATATCACTATACAAAATATACAATTCATGTGAAGCCCTAGATAATGCTACAAAAATTGGAATTCCACTACTATCTGGAAAGTAACCATAACAGATATTTAAAAAAGGCATTATTACAACATCAAACTGTAATCCCTTTGCGCTATGATAAGTAAGTATGTTTATTGAACATGGGGTTTTAAATAATAATTTTTCATAATTATAATGTTTATAACCACATGAAATATTATGTTGTTTTAGGTGTTTAACTAAATCAATAATGCCAGGAAATTCTATTTCTTTCATTCTTGATTTATCACGCCCATATTTAATTTTATATTCGTCATTTCTACATAATAGAATAGCAATACTTTTATTAGTGTTTTTTTTAATATAGCTAACAATCCAGTCTAATTCTTCATTAGGAGAATTAAAATTTATAAACTTTGGTTTTATTCCAATTTTCGAAATATTTGTTAAATATTTTTTATGAAATAATTTTTTTATATATTTTGAAATTTCATTACTTGATCGATAATTTTTATTCAAAGTATAAAGTTTAATTTTGGCAATCTTATTAATTTTTGAAATTTTAATTGTTTTTTCATTATTAAAATTAGTTGAATAAAGAGATTGATCATCATCACCAAAAAAATAAATTCCTTTCTTGGCTTTATTTAAAAATTTTCTTATTTCGTTTTCACTAAAATCTTGCGCTTCGTCAATAATAAAATAATCGGCTTCCGGGCATCCTTTTTTCTCCCATTCATTTAAGTGAAATATTCTATTAATTTGTTTTTTATTGAGAGATAAATTTTGAATAAAAAAACTTTTTAAGGACTTTGTAAACAGAATTACAATATAAGAGCCTAAATGTTCTTTTTCTATTTTAATAGCTTTACTAATTGCAAGAATTGTTTTACCACTTCCAACACAGCCACTAACTACAAAACTATTTTTAT
>JAUXFX010000121.1 GCA_030622635.1 Bacteroidota bacterium | reverse complement strand
CGGTTCTTCAGGCATTTAAGGAGGTTGAAGATGCTTTAATCACAATTGAAACATTACACGAAGAGCTTATTGCTCAACAATCGCGTTTTGATGCAGCAGTCAATGCTGAGATGTTATCGCAACATCGTTATGATAAAGGTGTGACCAGCTATCTCGAAGTGCTTGATTCGCAAAGGCAATCTTTCGATGCACAACTTGATTATTCGCAAACCAGACAGGAATTGCTGAATGCCTATATTCAATTATATAAAGCCCTTGGAGGCGGATGGATATCTGAAGCAGAAATGAATAATGAACAAAATCAGAAAAATTAAAATTTCTTAACAAATATTATTATTGAATTGGGAAATAAGGAAAATAAAAAAGCTGTATCCAATTTCAGTATAACGAATTTTATCAAAGAAGAATCATTAAGCGGATTCATTCTTATTTTCGTTACTATTATTGCTGTCGTTTGGGCTAACACCAGGTTTTATGACTTTTATCATTACCTGTGGCATGAACTGGAACTTGGTATATCACTAGGTTCATTTGAACTAAAAGCTTCGCTTAATCACTGGATAAACGACGGACTAATGACATTGTTTTTCTTTACAGTCGGTCTGGAGATCAAGCGTGAAGTGCTTGCAGGAGAGCTTTCTTCAGTTAAAAAAGCGAGTCTTCCCATTATAGCTGCTATGGGCGGAATGATAATTCCGGCAATAATATATGCTATAATTAATTATAATAATCCTGATTTTATCAATGGCTGGGGAATTCCAATGGCAACTGATATTGCCTTTGCTTTGGGTTTGATGTCATTGTTGGGCGATAAAGTAAATATTAATCTGAAAATATTTCTGATAGCACTTGCTATTGCAGACGATCTCGGCGCCATCCTGATCATAGCTATTTTTTATACCGAATCAATTAACACTACCCAGTTGATCAATGCTGCTATTTTCCTTATTGTATTAATTGGAGCTAACAGGCTCGGAGTCAGAAGAACTTCTTTTTATGCCATTGTTGGATTTATCGGAGTTTGGTTATCCTTTATTTATTCAGGCGTTCATGCTTCAATTGCAGGTGTTTTAATTGCCATTACAATACCTGTTCGAGCTAAAGTTTCCGAAGATTCTTTTATTAACAATCTTGATAAACTTCTTTCAAAATTTAAAAAGGAAAAACCAAATGATTCAACTTTATTAACACAAAAACAGGCACATATTATCGATGATATTGAAGAACTAAGTGATAAGGCACATACCCCTTTACAGAAACTGGAACATGCTCTGCATCCTGTTGCTGCTTATTTTATTTTGCCCCTTTTTGCTCTTGCAAATGCGGGCGTTCATGTGGAAGGTAATTTATTTAACCTGCTTTTTCATCCGATTGCCATTGGTATTATTTTAGGTTTAGTACTTGGTAAATTTCTTGGTATTTCATTATTTACAAAGTTGGTAGTTAGATTTAAACTTGCATCTTTGCCGGATGGTGTCAACTGGAAACAAATCTATGGTGTCGGTTTTCTTGCCGGCATAGGATTTACAATGTCAATCTTTATTTCGGATCTGGCATTTGTTTCTGCTGAGTTCATCCAAATAGCTAAAGTAGGAATATTTTTTGCTTCGTTTTTGAGTGCTGTTATTGGGATTATGATATTGAGTTCAGTTTCAAAGAAAAAGAATCTGAAAAAGACAGATTAGAATTATTAATTTCTTAAAAACTATTTTATTGATTTTGACGCTGATTCACGCAGATTTTTTATGATAAAAAAAAACGTAACCGTTCACAGAGTTAATAAATAAATTGTTCAATTGTTTCATTGTTCAATTGTTGAAATACAACAAGTAATATGGAAAAAAGTATTTACAACTCAATGATATAGATGCCTATTAAACAGCTTTTAATTTAAGCAATTATGTGTGGGAAATTATTGTTAATTGGGACTGGTTTGCCAAAAGAACTAAACCAACTTATCAAATACACAAACCTGAAATTGAAAGTATAACAATAGAACAATCGGGCAATAGAACCATTATTCAATTGTACTTTAGATTTATGCCGTGAATGGTTACAAAAAAACTAATCCCGAACTCACGTAAAATAATAAAAATATGGAAATAAATGTAATCAATGAATTTATTAAAAAAGTAAAACTTTTCAGTGATTTGAATGATAATGAACGTCATCTTTTATCAAAAAATATTGAGGTTAAAAAATTCAAACAAAATACACTGCTTTTTAGCGAAAACACAGCTCGCAAAGAGATGTTTATCATATACGAAGGTGAAGTTGAACTTTTCAAGAGAACACCTTTTGGTAAAGAGAAACGCTTATCTTTCTTCAGCAAGTATGATTTTTTAGGTGAAGGTTTCCTTATGGATAATTCTCCTCATTCAACTTCTGCCAGGGCGATGCTGAATACAACTACTCTGACAATCAGTAAAGATAAGTTTTTAAAGTTGTTTGCAGAACACAGTGTGATTGCTGTAAAAATTTTCGCACATGTTGCCCGTGTAATTTCGCAAAGGATGCGGCAGTCAAATACCCGTGTTGTGAATTCTTCAGCTCAATATGAATCCGGCAGAACACGCACCGAACATGACTTGCTGGGCGAGAGAAATGTTCCACACGAGAGTTATTACGGTATTCAAACATTACGTGCTCTTGAAAATTTTAATATTATTGGAATAACACTCAATTTTTTTCCAGTTTTAATCGAAGCTCTTGCAATGGTAAAAATGGCAGCTGCAAAAGCGAATTATGATCTCGGACTGCTTTCCAAACCTGTCGCTGATGCAATTATACAGGCATGTAACGAAATTATGAATCGCAAATTACAATCTCAATTTGTGGTTGATATGATACAGGGCGGTGCCGGTACTTCAACCAATATGAATGCCAACGAAGTAATTGCCAATCGTGCCCTGGAAATTCTGGGTTATGAAAAAGGGGAATATAAATATTGTCATCCCAATAATCATGTAAATCTTTCCCAATCAACTAATGATGTTTATCCTACAGCTATCAAAATTGCCTTGATAAACAGTAATAAAAAGCTTATCAATGTCTTACATGATCTAATTTCTTCTTTTCGATCAAAAGGAATAGAGTTTGCCCGGGTAATTAAAATGGGGCGCACTCAGCTTCAGGACGCTGTACCAATGACCTTAGGACAAACCTTTGAAGCTTATGCTGCAACACTGGAAGAAGAAGTTGAACGGCTTGAACAGAATGCTCAACTATTCCTTGAAGTTAATATGGGTGCAACCGCAATTGGCACCGGTATAAATGCTGATCCGGATTATAGCGGTAAGGTAATTACACAATTACAGGAAATTACAGGAATGAGAATTGTTTTAGCATCAAATTTAGTCGAAGCAACACAAGATACAGGCGCATTTGTAATGTATTCATCAGCAATTAAACGTCTGGCAGTGAAACTTTCAAAAATATCTAATGATCTTCGTCTTCTTTCCTCAGGACCGCGAGCAGGTATCAATGAAATTAATTTACCGGCGATGCAGCCCGGTTCTACGATTATGCCAGGCAAAGTTAATCCGGTAATCCCTGAGGTTGTCAACCAAATTGCATTCAAAGTTATTGGTAATGACCTTACGGTTACATTAGCGGCAGAAGCAGGGCAACTCGAACTAAACGTGATGGAACCTGTTATTGTCCAGAGTTTATTTGAGTCTATTGAAATACTTAAAAACGGAATGGAGACATTAAGATATCGTTGTATTGATGGAATTACCGCTAATGAACAACACTGCCGCGAAATGGTCGAAAACAGCATTGGACTGGTAACTGCCCTTAATCCTGTTCTTGGTTATGATATGTGTACTCAATTAGCTAAAGAAGCATTGAAAAATAATCGCGGCGTTTACGAACTTGTTCTGGAGAAAAATTTGTTATCAAAAGAAGAACTGGATAAACTGTTGTCTCCCGAAAGCATGATTTATTCACAGAAAAAATGATTAAATTTGTTTTTCCGGAAAAACTTCTTATATTTGTATTTTACAAATTTAAATTTAAATAATTATGAAAAATTCAACAACAAGTTTTTTTACAGGTCTTATAAGCGGTGTTGCTATAGGCGCTGTATTGGGCATTTTGTTTGCTCCTGATAAAGGTGTTAACACAAGGGAAAAAATCAGCAAAAAAGCCGGCGAGATCAAAGATGATATTAATAAAAATATCGATGATATAAAACACTATGCCGAGGATGCTGTTGATGATATAAAAGAAAAAGTGAGTGAAGCCAAGGAAAAAGTTGAAGATATTAAGGAAAAAGTGAGTGAAGCCAAGGAAAAAGTTAAAGATATTAAGGAAAAGGTAACTAAAGATAAGAAAAAATAAACCAGAGCTTAACAGATTATTATAATCATTCACAATTAAATAAATAATTACTTATATTGATTTTATCCCGTATACCCGGGTTTGATTTAAGATTTTAGATTTAAGATTTTTGATTTTAGATTTAGAATTTAAAACAAATCTAAATTCTTTAACACTAATTTAAATTAGTAAATTATGGACATAGAGAAATTATATAAAGATGTAAACGAAACTTTTGAAAATATCAAATCTTATTTTGATCTTAAAATCGAATTATTTACGATTATTTTATATGAGAAAATCCTGAAGGTTTTTTCAAGCATTTTAGCAGTGATCATAATCGCAATATTCCTGTTATTTTTCATTTTTTTTATGTCGCTTGCCTTTGTAGCATGGTACGGTCAGGAGACAGGTTCTTTTGCTCAGGGATATCTTATTACCGGATTGTTTTATCTTATTCTCGGTATTATTATCTATCTTGCCAGAAATAAAATATTCCTGAATCCTATAATTAAAAAAATCTCAAAAACAATTTTTAATACCGAAAATGAATTTAGCCATAAAAAAGATAATACCACGAAACAATGAATATGATTAGAAATCTTGATGATATAAAATATAAAAAACTCAGCCTCAAAAGCGAAATTTCATTAAAAGAAAATAGAATCAAAAGCTTGTTCTCTGAGGTAAAATACAATATAGAAAGTTTTGATTTTAAAAATGATATAGTAAAAAATATTGTCAATAACCCTGCTATATTAATTAATACTGCGAGAATAACTTATAACTTGATAATGAAATGGAAGTCAAGAAAACAACTTAAGAATAAAGAATAAAAATAATAAAATATTTTCTTGAAATAGTCCTTAATGTTAAACTACAACAGCGTTTTCCAAGTCTTTTTTTGTATTCATTAGGCTTGCATTGCGAAAATGCCTGTTCATTTCATTTACCAGTTTATACGGACGGTTAAAAGCCTCCTGGGAAACATTGAAATAATTGGACAGCTTACGAATGGTTTCTTTAGAAAGCGAATGGATTTTTATCTTCCAGCTTATCTGGGTTAGGTATCCAAACCTCAAACCTTATTTACCTTGTACTGCGGGAGGAGGAAAGTTTGCCATAATTTTTGCTACATTTTCATTAACTATGGCTATTCCTTTTTCATCATTACTAAAACCGGCAACTATTTTTGTACCTAAGCCTCGCCAGGCTAATTCTTTATCTTTAATGTCAATGATATCAATAACCAATGTTCCTTCATCATAAGTACTTACTTCAGTATGACCACCGTAAGGTCCCCACCATGGGTTATACCATCCGTAATTATTCCAGTTTGTTATCTGAGTCTGTTGTTTTACCATAGCATAAACATTTACGGCAAAATCAGTATCACCCGATTCTTGTTCTTTATATCACTTGTAGCTTCATTATTAATAGCCTTGTTTGTTTATTTTTGGGAAAAGCACCGTGTTCACATAAAATACATTGAGTATATTTTTTCAAAAGAAGAACTCAGAAGAAGAATTTTTAACATTAAAGTTGGGAAGATAAAGAACAGGCTTTGGGTTTCAAGCGGCATGACAACACTTCTGCCGTTAACAATAGTAATTTTTTATTTATTCTTAAGTCTTACAAATCTTAAAGATATTGGATTAGATAAAATTTCGGATGCACAATTAAAAATTCTTTTTGGAAAATATCTGGCATACTTTAGTGATGCTACGAGTAAAATTTCATTTGAGGATTATCAAAGTTTTTTTTATGTTAATGCTTTTGATAGTATTTTAATGTTTATTGGAATTTTTACGGGTATTTTTATTTCAATAATTTATATTTTGTTTTTTGTAAACTGGACAACAAAAGATATAGTTGGTCCGGTTAAAGAACTGCTTGCTAATATGCAAAGAACCGGACAGGGCGAATTAGATCAATACAGTATTGTAAGAAATAATCATGGTTTTATTGATAAATTTATTGGTGATTCAATAATGGCACTTTTTGGAGATAAAGCCGAAGATGCAATAAATGCTGCTATTGAAATGCGAATTAAACTCATTGAATTTAACCAGGTGATAAGCCAGTTTGGAAAACCTCAGATAGAAAGCGGAATAGGTATTCATACAGGTTTATTAATGCTTGGGATTGTTGGCGGTGAAGGCAGGATGGACGGAACGGTCATTTCAGATGCTGTTAATCTTTCGTCCCGTCTCGAAGGTCTGACTAAAATATATGGAGGTTCAATTATAATTTCTGAAGATACATTGATAAAACTTAATGATCCGAGCCAATACAATTACAGATTTTTAGACATTGTGAAAGTTAAAGGTAAAAAAGAAGCGGTTTATATTTTTGAAATACTTGATGGTGAACCTGAAAAAATTAAGCAACTGAAAATTAAAACCAAAGACTTATTCTCTAATGCTCTTCAGCTATATAAAAACGGAGAATTTAAAAAAGCTGAAAAATATTTTAAAGAAACTTATGAAATAAATAAATTTGATAAAGCAGCTGCTATTTATATTGAAAGGTGCAATAATTTTATTAAATATGGCGTTCCTGAAAACTGGGATGGGATTGAAGTTATTGAAGAGAAATGAGAATGGAAGAATGGAAATAGGGGGAATAATGGAGTAATGGAGTAATGGAAATAAGGGAAATAGGGGAAATAAGGATATTAGTACCCTTATACCCTTATTCCCTTATTCCCCCCTATAACCGAATGGCATCCGTCCATACGGATTCCTTTCAGTCATATGGATAACATTTTTTAAAATTTATCCTCAATCACAATATCAAGAAAAATTTGGAATTGATTAATAAACTGATTAGTTACGATTTTTTTTTATTTTTGCATAATTTTATAATTAGACGTTTATGAATTTAATTGATGCCAAGGGATTTATTCTGAATAAACTTGCAAAAGAGCTGAATCCGGATTTTACATATCACAAAATAGGACACACTCTTGATGTTTATGAATCGGTAGTGAGAATTGCAGAAATGGAAAATATAAAAGGAAAAGATTTAGTTATGCTTAAAACAGCAGCACTTTTCCACGATTCGGGTATGTTAAGACAATATATTGACCATGAAGAAGCTTCAATTGAGATTATGAAGGAGGTATTACCTGTATTTGATTATTCGCCTGAAGAAATTGAAGAAATCGGTAAAACGATAATGGCAACAAAACTTCCTCAAAATGCAAGAACATTTCTTGGGAAAATACTCTGTGATGCCGATCTTGATTATCTTGGAAGAGATGATTTTATTATGATTTCACACCAGTTGCGCCACGAATGGAATATTTTGGATATAAATAAAATGAATCTTAAACAATGGTATAATCTGCAGGTGAAATTTTTGGAGAACCATCAATATTATACAGACGCTTCAATTGCGCTTAGACGGGAAAAGAAAATTGAAAATCTTAACGAGATAAAAGAATTATTAAATTGTAATAAATAATAAAAATTTTAAAATTTAAAATATTTTTATATTTTTGTCTTGTAAAATTATTATAAAAACATATAAACACATTTATATATGGATGCAAAAATGAATAATGTTTTATTGGTACCAACAGATTTTTCCGAAGTATGTGCCAATGCGATTAAACAAGCTGCCGGAACAGCAAAATATTTAAATTTCAAATTGTGCATTTTACACGTTATTGATAAAATCACAAAAGCAGATTTAAAAAAGAAAAAATCAGGTGAAGAAAATATTATTGAAAAATTAAATAATATTGCTGATGAAATAATAAAGGAATATAATATTGAAGTTGAAACAATTGCCAGGGAAGGTAATATTTTTTCAACTATCAGTGATGTTTCTAAAGAAATTGGTGCGTATTTTATATATCTCGGCACCCACGGTAAAATTGGAATGCAAAAAATTACCGGAAGTTTCGCACTTAAAGTTGTTACAAGTTCGAATGTGCCGGTTATTATAGTTCAGAAACGAATTTTTGAAAAAGGATACAATAACATGGTTTTACCGATTACAAGTGATTGGGGACCATGGGAAAAAACCAAATGGGCTGCTTTAATTGCACAAAAATTTAATGCCAAAATTAATATTTTTCAATTGCAAGGTGAAAAGATTGATGATGCAGTACTATTAATTACCGAACACTTTAAAGCAAATGATATAGATTTTTCAATCAAGATTGCAGAAAAAACAACTAATTTTTCAAAACAGGTAATTGATTATGCAACATCAATTAATTCAGAACTGATTATGATTATGACAAATCCTGATAAAAGTTTGAAAAAATATATTTTGGGAAGCTATGATGAAGATATGATTTTTAATACTTCACAAATACCCGTTATGTGTATTAACCCACGTAATGTTAACTGGAAAAAGATTATTTCAAGATAATTTAATTAAATATGAAAGAAAAATTAAATAATATTATTTTAGTGCCGACAGATTTTTCAGAAGTTTGCCAAAACGCTATTGATCATGGTGTTGAAATAGCCGAATATCTTAATTATAAAGTTTGTTTGTTGCACGTAATAAACCGTGAAACAAAAACTCAACTGAAAAAAGAACAAAAGAGCGTTGAAGTGATTGAAAAAAAGCTCAAAGCTATTGCTGATAAAATTTATGAGAATACAAAGGTTGAAGTTGACTATTTATATAAAGAAGGAAGTATTTTTGATGTAATTCATAAAACAGCTTCTGATATTAAGGCACAACTTGTAATTTTAGGTACACATGGGAAAAAAGGTCTTCAGCATCTGTTTGGGAGCCACGCTTTAAAAGTTATAACAAATGCTCCGGTGCCGACAATAGTAGTTCAAAAACGTGCTTTTGGAGATGGATATAAAAATATTGTGTTCCCTATTAATGATTTTACCGAAGCAAGGCAAAAACTTAACTGGGCAATTCATATTGGGAAAAAATTCAATTCAACAATTCATATTTTCCAGCAAGAGCAAACCGATCCCGGACTTTTAAGCAGAATTAAGATCATAACAAAACAAGTTGAGGAAGCATTTAAAAAATATGATGTTGATTATAATCTTGTTAAAGCTGAGAAAAAAGCAAATTTCACAAAACAATTATTAACTTATGCTGTTCAAAATAATGCTGATCTGATAATGATACTGACCGGACCGGATATGTATTCACCTGATTTTGATTTAGGATCATGGGATGAAAAAATAATGTTCAACCAAGCCCAGATTCCTGTAATGTGTATAAATCCTGTGGAATGTGGTTCGGTATATTATGAATATATTACTTTGATTTAATTTTTAAAAAATAATATTTTTTAAAAAGCCGGTGAATTTTTTGTCGGCTTTTTTTATTGTATTATTTTTGTATGTTACTTTTTAAGTAATTTAATTTTAAACATGTAAAAATTTATTTACTTTTATACCATACGGGCTAATGAAACGAAGTGAATCCGTACGACTAAAAGGAGTCCGTATGGATGGACTTCGTGTCGTTTGCTTCGCTTCAATTTTTACTTTCGACTAACATGAGTCCGTATGGATGTCTTTTGTCTT
>JAUXFX010000057.1 GCA_030622635.1 Bacteroidota bacterium | reverse complement strand
CATATTTAATAAAATCATTAAAATCATTTTTGTAATGAATTAATGGAGTTTCTCCTTCATTATCTTTAAAGAATGTAGTAAGTTCTTTGGTTTTTTTTGGTTTTTTACATTTAGAATAAATCTTTTCACCATCACAATAAAATAAAATAAACTTATCTGATTGTTTTGTTTTTGGGACTATTACAGGCAATTCGTTAAATAAGAATTCGTATAATTCTTTTAAATCTCTTGGTTTTATATTATCCTGTGGCTTTTCTACTGTTGATTTATATCTTGTAAAATATAATACTTTATCCTGTGGATAATTTTTAATAAGAAAATTCCTGATAGTATATTTTAATGCTTTATCAGTAGCATATACAGTTCCATCAGGTAATGTTCTTGGTTGCTTTGTAAAATCTGCATTATAATTTGAATTTATGGATTTAATGATTGCACATCCATATACTCTGTTATTAAATTTATTATCTTGATTATTCATTTTTATAAAATTTTATTTTTTTAACATTAATACATTATCTGAAAAATATCCCCCTAAAAGAAAAATTGTAAGTTTTGAAATACTCTTTTCATCGGGTTCGTATAGCAAAACCTGCTCACATAATTTATTAAAAGTTTTATTGCTTTGATAAACATCATAAGCATATCGTTTTATATCGTTTACAATTTTTTCCTTTAATAAATTAGTATTAGATCTTTGAAGATAAGGCATAAATAGCGCATGTGTTTTAGTACTTGCTTTGCTTTGATAAAGCAAATAATAAATCAATTGTCCGGCATCAAAAGCAAATTCATCATCCGATTCAATATGCTTATTGTCATCTTTGACCATTGCCAGGATTTTTTCTTTTAAAATTATTGAATGATTAGCCATATTAAATGTTTTATTATTAAGTTTAAAATTAGAATTACTTTCATCAAAAAAATAATTTATACTGAAATAAATATTTAAAAGTCTTTTTATTCGTTCTTCTTTTGCTATATTAGTTTTACGAATTTCATAATCCTTTAATGTCCCTAAAATCCCTGATATTAAAATATCTTTGAACATATTTGCTTTAACAACTTCACGTTTTGATTTATATATGTAATCAAAAAAAGCTTTACGGTATTTAAGAATTAAGCGATAATTCTCATCTGTTTTTGAATATTTTCTGTCAATATCACCAAAATAATTAGAAGTAATTTTTTCATCTTTTTCTTTAAAGAGACAATTATCAAATAAATCTTTAACTATCTCTTGTTCAAATTGAAAAATATTATCAATTTTATAATCAGGTTTATCGTCAATTTTAAATATTTGTTCAACAACCATTGGATTTCCATCTTTATCTTTCAAATAATATTGGAAAGATGGAACAAACTCAAAGTCTTGAATAATAGTAGTGTTTTTTCCTTTCCTGGCAAAAAGTAAATAATAATTCTGTAAATCTTCTTCTTGCTTTCCGATTTTAAAAAGTTCTTCAATTATTTCTTTATATTGTAACTTATTTCCTGATTTATTAAATATTTTTATAATTGCATTATTAAGCTCTTCATTATAAATAAAAATTGGTAATGGTCGCGGAAAAGTTCGGCTATTTACTTTTGAAAAAAATTCATTAATAAGTTTATTTTGTTCATTTGTAATCTTATAACCTTCTTTAAAAAGTGCAGTAAAATGATTTAAAAAAGGTTTACAATCCGGATATTTACTTAATGTTGCACTACTTTGAAACTCTGCATCTTCATTCCCAACCGAACCAACTTTTTTTATAACAAAATCTTGAACCGTTTTATATATTTCTATATCGATGTTTTCTAAAAAGATATTTATTAGAGCATCATTCTTTAGAGATATTTTCTGCTTTTTTTTAGCTTTAGTATTATTATATTCTTCTAACTCTATTAAGAATTTATTAATATCTTCTTGAAATTTGTTAATGCAATATTTTTCAAATAAATCAATATATTTTTTATTTTCTTCATAATCTTTATAAAATGATTTTGCCTTTTTAAAAAAGTTTGAAATATAAGTATCCCAAGTTAAATTTGATAATTTGTTATCAATATCTAAAAAATAATCCTTTTTATAACTCAAACTAAATGGATTAAAAGCAGCATTTGCACAATTAGGATTATCAAACCTATTATTTCTTTGAATATTAGTAGCTGAATATTGATAATAATTCGCACATTTATTGAAGAAATTATCATCTGTTTCCAAAAAGTTAACTTCAACTTTAACCGGATAAATTCCATATTTTAATTTTGGAGTACCATCTTCTTCAAATTTTATCAAAATATTCAATCCGTTTGGTGGTAGTATTTTTACCTCTTTTGCAACTTCTTTTGTATAGTTTATAATTTCTTCTATCATAGTCAGTTTATAATTTTATTCCACTTCACAAATTTAATAAAAAAACTCCACAATATTAACAACTCTTTTTGTCAATTACCGTCAAAAATAAAATTATTTTTCAAAACACCTTATTCTTAATTCTCTTATTCAAATATTCTTGAAAGTCTGCAGGTGAGATTATTGATATTTCATCCATCAGTCCTAATACAAATCGGCCAATTCCCAAATAATTGCATACAAAACTGTCGAAAATATATTTGTGATTTTTTGTTTCGTTTATATGTTTTTCCGATAAAGGATATTCTTCTATCAGTAAATTTCTTGCCCGCATACTTAGTTCTAACTTTACAGGTATTTTTTTATCGCTGCTTATCCTAAAACAATCCATATATCCGGGTTTGTGTTGGTTTTCGTGTTCCCACGGTTTTTCTAAAATTTCTACCTTGTTTATTCTTGATGTTTTGAAAAGTTTATTTGCTCTTTTTTCAGGCTCATAACACCATATTGTAATAAATCGTGTAGTTCTTTGTATTGTGAATTGTTTTTCTCAATTCTCCAGTATCCGTTATTGTTCTTCTCAATCACGAGACCTGCATTTTTAAAAGTCTCAATATAACGATAAACAGTACGAGACGAAATATCAAACTTTTTTGAAATTTCATCAATTGCATATCCGAAACTGCCGGATAATAGTAGCATTAGTTTAATTGTTCTTTCAATTTTTGCCTGATCATTCATTTTTTTACGTGTTTATTCAAACCAACCCCCGGTTTCGTCCATAAATTGCAGGCACTCCTGTAGCGATCCTGTGAAAACTGTAGCCCATTTATCGTTATGTCGTTGCCAGTCAAGCGAACATTCGTTGTCGTAAATCGTAATACGGGCGTATGGAAATTCTGCATATTTGCCATCAATGAGAGGTTTGATGAATTTTGATTCCGGGTCGTCCCATCCAAACTGTTCCACAAGATGATAGAGATAAACTCTTCCTGCTCTTACTGCAATTCGGTTTACACTTTTCGACAGCTTTTCAGATTTCTTTATGAAATCTTCTACTTCGCCGGATATTTTTAACTTTTGATATCTATCCAACTTTTTCGGTTTAGAATTACCTTTTATCCACATGTTTCTTTTTTTTTGTCTTAATAATTATTACTACTGGTTGGGGATCATAATATCAAAATTGCCCTTTCCTACACTTCTTTCCAGGATGCTTATTATACGGTTGATATTATCGTCAGGCCCGGCAATAAAAAATGGTTTTCCATCTCTTCCGAATTCTATCTCGTCTATCTCATCATCAATAAGATCTGGGTTTAATAAGTATTCGGTTATCTTGAAATGTTTATCAGGCTGAAAACCCAGCTCTTCAGCATAGTCAATTGCCCCGTAAATAATATTATGGGCTTTAACAATATCGTAATAAACCATGTCATCAGGCCCTTGAAACAACCTCTCTTTCATTTCTTCGTATTCTGCCTCATTAAAATTGAAATTGAACAATGTATTTTTCAATCCGAGGCAATATACATCAACCAGGTACATGGCAAAAATGTAATTACCACCAGGTTGCTTTTTACTGATAATGATTGTGGCCAGTCCTTTTTCCTGCCAGATGCTATTAATGAAGCATTCGTGGAAAGGTAGCTCACGGGCTTTTGTGATAATGTACTTTTCAGGTGATTGTTTTTTTTGTGTCATTATTTCTTGAATATATTAAGTAAGGAATTTAAAACTCTAACTTAACCTCATTTGCTACATTTTTATAAATCTCTATAAAATCCATAATATAAAAAATTCATATCATTAGTTCTTCTCAATCCCATCAATCCTTTCAATCCATTCAATCCCCTTCACTTCAAACCCAACCAAGTCCTCCAACTCCTCAAACTTTATCCATTCCCTTATAAGATTCATCTTCTCAACATAAACCTCCTTTTTTATAAACCAGTAAAGCGAAAAATCATCATCACCAAACTCCCAAAAATCATTCCGGTAGTTTCCTTTACCTATCAACGATTCGATTTTCTTTACCAATCCGGGCATAAATGCTTCTTTATCTCCTGCCATTTCCATGGCCAGGTCGAAAGATTCTTCAATGTCCATATCTTTCTTGTGGGTAATAAATCCGTTGCCTGCATAAAAATGTTCTTTTATTTCATTCTTAAACCAGAAACTCTGATACACATAATCGTTTTCATTGAAATCACACATATTCATACTTTTAACAAATTAATTGATCACATCACCGCACCCAAACCCCAGCGCATTCATCGAACCAAATCCTGAGTTCAATCCAATCTCAATCAGTTCCTTTGGTGCAGTAAGTTCAAAGTTAAATAAAAACCCCCGAACCTCCGTTTCAGCATCAGTGTGAGCTTTTATGGTTTGTTTGCGGCTTTTCGGTTCTTTGGTCAAACATTTGAAATCTAATTCATTTGTTTGTATTTCTTTACAATTAATACCCTTTTCTAAGCATACTGCCTGGTATTTATCCAAAAGGTTTTTCAGGAAAAGCGCTTTGTACTGCGGGTGTTCAGGTGAAATGTATGTTTCATGTTTTTTGCCTTCCTCGTTCAGAGCAACAACAATGGGCGAAAGGCATTTTATTTTTACACTTTTTTTGTCAGGTAATTCGATTTTTAATGCCTCAATGCTCTCAACTTCTATTTCAATTTGCGAAATACGATCACCGATTAATGCTTTTTGATTTTTAAACAAACCAATAATAAACTTTTCGGCAGGCTTCGGCAATTGAAAAGCAACAGTCAGCCAGGCATTCCTCGCCCATACTTCCATACGATCAGATTTATGAATAACTTTATATGTGTGTTGGGGAAACCGTAAATTTGAAAAGGTAAAAAGCTTAAAGGTTTTCAAATTTTCAAGCCTGTATCCTTGTTCATGTAAAAAATCAGCAAAGTCGCTGTCAGCTTTATCCAAAACCTTGTAAATCCAGCTACTCAGCGGATACTGATAATTAAACGGCAGCAACTGCTTTTTGCCCGAAAGCCTGAATTTAATTTCAAATCTCATAACCAAATTTTATATTACAATCTTGATAAAAAATTATTTAAGGTTCTTTCACCTTCCAAAATTAACAAAAAAATCCTGTAAATCCTGTTAATCCTTTCAATAAAAATCCTACAATATTAACAACTCCTTTTGTCAACTTCCGTCATTTTAAAGCATTATTAAACCTTCAAGGTTTTAAAAACCTTGAAGGTTTCCCAACATCATCAAACAACCTTTTTACTCCAGTTCCCTTTTTTTAAATACAAATACGACATTCCGCCAAGGAACATGAAATAAACATATTCGGCACACCAGATAATTTCAATTGATTGCTTAAATACTACAGCAATTAAATATGTATAAATCATGTATATTACAATTGTAATAAACTCAATAAGTAATGCAATATTAGTATTTGCCGTTCCCGAAACACCATTGAACAAAATAACACTTATTGAAAATAAAACAAGTGCGCCTGTAATAACATATAAAACAGGTATGGTTTCGTTTATTAACTCAATATTTGAAGTATAAATTGAAACTAATAAACGCGGAAAAGTAACTGTTAATATTATAACTATTATTGTACTGAAAAAACTAAGATTAATTACTTTTTTTATAACAGGCATTACTTTATGAACTAATCCTTTCCCAATTGTATTACTTACAAGCGTATTAGTAGCAGAACTGAATCCCCATATCGGTATCATTAAAATCAAATAAATACTTCTGATAATATTGGAAATGGCAAGTGGTCGTTCACCGCTTTTTTCAATTATCATAAAAAAAGCAAACCATCCTGCCATTGAAATAAAATACTGAAGCATTATAAAAACGGATATTTCAAGTGTTTTGTTTATTATGTGCACGTTTAATTTTGGGAAAATAAATAGCCGATACTTTTTTATATCAATTCTAACAAGGGTGTAAGCAATAAAAAATAATACAGAAGTTCCTTCGGCAATAACAGAAGCTAAAGCAGCGCCCCCAATACCCATTTCAGGAAATCCATAATGGCCAAAGATTAATAAATAATCTAACAAAATATTCACAATTGCCATGATGACGGCACTATAGGTAAGTACTTTGGTTTTTATTATTCCTACATAAAATGCTCTGAAAATCACATTTATAAACGCAAAAATAATTCCCCAAATCCTGTATTCCAGGTAAATTATGCTTGCTTCGTAAACTGCATCCGACTTAATAAACTGCTTTAAAAATACCGGAGCTAAAAATTCAATTAAAAAAAATATCGAAATACCAAGAATAATAAGGAAATAAAACCCATGATCAACTAAAATACCAATATCCTTATAATTTCTCTCTCCGTTTCTTCTGCCAATCAGAATTTGTGTACCTATTCCAAAACCGAATCCTAATGTGAATATAGAAAAATAAAATAATCCTGCTATTGCCGATGCCCCTAACTCAACTTCTCCAACTCTTCCTAAAAAAGCAGTATCAATAACATTAATCAGGTTTTGAGCTAACAAACCCAAAATTATCGGATAAGAAATCTTCCAAATATTTTTGTATGAGGTTATATAGTATTTCAAAACTTTAATGAAACTAAAATAATAATGAGTCCTGTTAAAAAGCCATCGGATGACTAATCTTTTTAAATAATATTAATGAAAATTATTTCCTCCAAAAAGCCGGTGATAACAAAATAAGAACTGTAAATAATTCAAGCCTGCCTAAAAGCATAAGAAAAGATAAAAACCATTTGCCGAAATCAGGAATATTAAAATAATTGCATGACTCACATGGGCCAACTTGTCCAATTCCTGGGCCAATATTTCCTAAAGTAGCTGCTGTTGAACCAATTGCAGTTTCAAAATCAAGCCCAAGGAGAGACATCACAAATGTGCCGAATGCAAAAATTATTATATATATCAGGAAAAATGCCATTATCTTAAAAATAATATCCTGGGATACTGTTTTACGATTATATTTTACAGGGATTATTGCCTTTGGATGAATTAGTCGTTTTAACTCCATTCCACTGTTTTTAAACAATAACAGCTGGCGTAGTATCTTTATCCCTCCACCTGTTGAACCTGCACAGCCACCTACAAACATCAGCAAAAATATTATCATCCAAAGTAACCCGGGCCAACCTAAATAATTTGCAGTTACATAACCTGTTGTTGTAACAATTGAAATAACCTGGAATAATGATTCTCTCATAGCCCTTTCAAAAGATTCATTACTTAGTATAATCAAGGAAACCGTAATTATTATACTTACTGAAAAAATTAAATAAACATAATACCTGAACTCTTCATTTTGCCATATTTTCTTTAGCTTTCCATGCAAGGCAAGGTAATGCAGGGTGAAATTGGTTCCGGCAAAAATCATAAATACAATAATTACATATTGAATATAAGGAGAATAGCCAGCAATACTTGTATTTTGTGTTGAAAAACCTCCGGTTGCCATAGTTCCGAAGGCATGGCAAAGTGCATCAAACAAACTCATATTTCCAAGCAATAATAAGCCGGTTTCAACAAAAGTCAGAATAATATAAATTCCCCATAGTCTTTTAGCTGTTTGTGTAATACGTGGATGAAGCTTATCCGGTGCAGGTCCGGGCATTTCAGCAGCGTATAATTGCATTCCGCCAATTCCTAAAACAGGTAAGATTGCTATTGATAATACAATAATTCCCATTCCGCCAATCCAATGGGTTATACTTCGCCAGAATAATATTCCTTTGGGCAAAGATTCAATATCATTTAAAATGGATGCACCGGTTGTAGTAAATCCTGAAATTGTTTCAAAAAATGCATTTGTAAAATCCGGTATAGCACCGCTTATCAGAAAGGGAAGCGTTCCAAAAAACGAAATAATTATCCATGAAAAAGTAACAATTATATACCCTTCTCTTTTTCCAATATTCTTATTGTAATTTTTCCTTGTTAAAAATAATAAGATCAGTCCCGAAAAAGAGGTAATTAATCCTGATATTAATAAAGAGTTGCAATTATTATCACAGTAATAAAGTGAAAAAGGTATGCCTAAAAACATAAAAAAACCTTCAACTATCAGTAAGAACCCAATAAACCTTAAGATTAATTTTATGTTTATTTTAACTCCATTTAACATGATGTGAAAACATTTTATCAGTTGAACAATTTATCAACTTTATGAAAGGCATGAGGTAAAGAGAATACAACAACTTTATCACATTCACTTATTTGAAATTCACCTGTTGCAATAAAACTTTCTTTACCTCTTACAATTCCGCCAATTATTGCGCCATTGGGAAATTTTAGTTTATTTATCGGATTTTTTGTAACCGCTGAATTCGGCTTGGCAACCAATTCCATAACTTCGGCATCAATACCGCTAAGGCACTTTATTGAAGTAACTTCGGCACCCATTGTAAATTTTACAATATAACTTGCCGTAATCAGCTTTTTATTTATAATTGCATCAATTCCAATTTCCTGGGAGATATCAATATAATCAATGTTTTCAACTAAGGCAATGATTTTTTTTACTCCATATTTACGAGCATGAAGACATGCAATGATATTTGTTTCCGAATTATCGGTAACAGCAATAAATGCATCAATACTTCGAATATCTTCTTCTTCCAGCAACTGAATATCTCTGGCATCGCCATTAATAATAAGCGTGTCTTCAAGATAGTTGGTCAGATTTATACACTTTTCCTTATCGATTTCAAATAGTTTTATATTTAGCTCTTTTTCTAATTTTTTAGATGCTGTTCTTCCAACCCTTCCACCTCCAATTATCATGATATTTTTAATATCAATTTTGGTCTTACCTCCTAATTTTAAGAGTTCATCAACACCTTCGGGTTTTGTAATAACATACGACAGGTCCTTCTCCAGAAACATATCATCTCCTCTGGGAATTATTGTTGAAGATTTACGATGTATGGCAATTGCCCTGAAATCCAAATGAGGATATTCTTCAGCAATCTGGTTGAGGGTTTTATTCACTACAGGAGCATTTTCTTCCAATTTAATAAGAAACAGTGATAGTTTACCATCGGAAAAATCAAATATTTCGGTGGCGGCTGTTTGATGCAACAAGTTAATGATCTCCTGAGCAGCAATGTCTTCAGGGCAAACTAAAGAATCTATTCCAAGGTTTTCATATATTTTCATATTTCCCTTAGTTAAATTTTCCAAACTGTTTACCCTTGCAATAGTTTTTTTTGCACCAAGCTTTTTTCCAAGAATTGATGTTATTATATTTATTTTCTCGTCATGAACAACCGATATTAAAAGATCGGCTTTTTTTACATTTGCATTTTCTAAAACCGATATTGAAGTTGAATCACCTGTAATTGTCATCAAATCAGTGTTTGATTCAATCATTTTTAATAACTCTTCATGCGGGTCAACAATGGTTATGTTGTGATTCTCAGCTGCCAGCTCTTTTGCTATATATAAACCAACTTCGCCATCCCCGGCAATTACTATATCCATTTTTAAATAATTTAAAACGCTGCGAATTTAATTCAATAAATTTTAACAACAAATTTAATTAAATAATTTGTAAATTTGACTTTTGATAACTACTAAATAAGTAATCTTATATAAAATTAATTTTATGAAAACATTTGAAAATTATAGTTTTAAAGACAAAAAAGCTCTCATCAGGGTTGATTTTAATGTTCCTCTGAACGATAAATATGAAATTACTGATGCTACCCGCATTAATGCGGCAATTCCTACCATAAATAAAATTCTGGATGACGGTGGTTCTGTTATCCTGATGTCACATTTAGGCAGACCCAAACAAGGGCCTGAAGAAAAATTCTCATTAAACCATTTAATTAATTATTTATCAGAAAAATTAAATACAAATGTAAAATTTGCTGATGATTGTATTGGCGACTCAGCTAAAAATCTTGCTGCCGTCCTTAAACCGGGTGAAGTTTTACTTTTGGAAAACCTCCGTTTTTATAAAGAAGAAACCAAGGGGGATGAAGATTTTGCTAAAAAATTAGCATCACTGGGAGATGTCTATGTAAATGATGCCTTTGGTACTGCTCATAGGGCTCATGCCTCAACTACCGTGATTGCAAAGTTCTTCCCTGAAAACAAGCTGTTCGGGTATATTATGGAAAATGAGCTGAAAAACATCAATAAAGTACTATCTGAAGTTAAACGTCCTTTCACCGTAATTTTAGGAGGTGCAAAAGTATCAGGTAAAATTGAAATTATAAATCAACTAATGAACAAAGTTGATAATTTTATTATCGGTGGTGGCATGATGTTTACTTTTATAAAAGCCATGGGCGGTAATATCGGAAATTCATTAATTGAAGAAGACCTTTTGAAAGTAGCAATTGATACCATTGAAAAAGCTAAAGAAGCAAGTGTTAATTTTTATTTGCCTGTTGATGTTATTATTGCCAGTGAATTTTCAAATGAAGCTGATAAAAAATTATCAAATTCTTATGACATTCCTGATGGTTGGATAGGATTGGACATCGGGCCAAAAACCTGTAAGAAATTTGCCGATGTTATTGAAAAATCAAAAACTATTCTCTGGAATGGTCCTATGGGTGTTTTTGAAATGCCGAATTTTGAGACAGGAACAAAATATATTGCTGAAGCTATAGCAGATGCAACACAAAACGGTGCATTTTCACTAATCGGTGGTGGTGACTCAGTTGCTGCAATTAATAAATACAACTTAAAAAATAAGGTTAGTTATGTTTCCACAGGTGGCGGCGCAATGCTTGAATATATTGAAGGAAAAGAGCTTCCGGGTGTTTTTGCTATTAAAAATTAATCGCTTATCTAAAGATCCTTAAAAACATTTTCTTTTGTAATATCTAATTTATCAAGATTCAATTTCGGGATAATATATGGTGCTATTGATGCAATAGGTTTATATAATAATGAATCCTCACGAATTTTCTTTGTAATAACTGTTTGTTTTGAATCAAAACTATTAATAATAAATATTATAACACTTAAAATAAAAGCAGCTTTTAATATCCCGAACAAACATCCTGCAATTTTATTGATAAACCCAATTAAGAGAAGATTTATAACTTTTTCAAGTAATTTCCCAATAGCAAAAGCTGCAATAACAATAGCAATAAAGGTTATTACAAAAGCAATTATGGAAATATATTTATGAGCTATTTCGGTATTGTCAGTTAAAATATCAGCAGCAAAATACGAAAAATTAATGGCTATATAAACACCAAGAACTAATGCTGCCAATGAAGTTAATTCAATAATAAATCCTTTTGTAAAACCTTTGTAACCAAACCAGATTACCGGGAGAACTAAAATAATATCAAGAAAATTCATAATTATTGTTCTGTTTGTTAATTTTTTAAGCGTGTTGTCAGTTCGGTTGCAAACACAAAATCGTTCAGTTCTTTGTTATCGGTTTTAAGGATTTGATGTTTGTCACCTTTCCACCACAATTCACCATCGTAAATAAACGCAACTTTATCACCAATTTTTAAAACGGAATTCATGTCATGAGTATTGATAATGGTGGTTGTTTGATACTCTTTGGTAATCTCACTGATAAGTTCATCAATAACACCGGCAGTTATTGGGTCTAACCCTGAATTAGGTTCATCACAAAACAGATATTCAGGGTTCATGGAAATAGCCCTGGCAATAGCAACTCTTTTAGTCATCCCGCCGCTTAATTCCGAAGGATAAAGCTTATTCGTATTTTCAAGAGCTACTCTGTTCAAGCAAAAGTTTACTCTTTCTAATTTTTCCTCATACGTTTTTTTAGTAAACATAGTTAAAGGAAACATTATGTTTTCTTCCACATTCATTGAATCAAACAATGCCCCCCCCTGAAAAAGCATACCAAGGTCTTTTCTAATATCTCTTTGCTCTTTGGAAGTCATTTTTGATAAATTTCTGTCATCAAAATCAATATGTCCTTTGTCAACACCATACAGACCAACCAAACATTTCATCAAAACTGTTTTCCCTGAGCCACTTCGTCCGATTATTAAATTTGTTTTCCCTTTTTCAAATTGTAAGGAAATATTTTTTAATACTTCGTGGTTACCGAAAAATTTTGATATGTTTACGGCTTCTATCATGTAAGTAATAATTGTGTTAAGATTAAATCAAAAATTATTATTAAAATACTACTGTAAACCACAGCTTTTGTACTTGATCTGCCAACATCAAGGGCACCACCTTTTGTAAAGTATCCCTGATACCCCGAAACAGAAGCAATAATAAAGGCAAAAACCACAGTTTTAATCAAAGCATAAAAAACAATAAATCCTTCAAAACAATATCTTATCCCTAAAATATAATCCTGCGAAGTAACCAAGCCAGTAACCACACAAGCCAGCCAGCCACCGAAAAGCGCGACAACAACACTAAAAATAATTAAAATAGGGTTAATCAGAAGAGAGGCAACAACTTTTGGAAATATCAGGTAATTTGCGGTATTAACTCCCATAACCTTTAAAGCATCAATTTGTTCGGTTATTCGCATTGTTCCGATTTCAGAAGCAATCCTCGAACCTACTTTTCCGGCTAATATCAAACTTATAATTGTGGGAGAAAATTCAAGTATTATTGACTGGCGAGTGGTAAAACCAACCATAGTGAGTGAAATAAGCGGACTGTCAATATTATATGCAGTTTGGATTGCCACAATTCCCCCGAAAAATGCCGAAATTATTGCCACAATACCAAGGGAATCAATACCCAGATTCTGAAACTCAAGAAATAGTTGCTTCCGGAATATTTTTCTCTTGTCAGGCTTTCTAAAAACTTGAAACATTAAAAGAAGATATTCTCCCAAGGCGTTAAACATAAATTTTGATAAATTTTTTTGCTAATATAATAATTTATTTATATTAATCTGTTAAAATATATGAAAAGAACTTTTTCTTCGTTCCGATATAAGTTAATATCAGTAATTTTTGTAATTTTGAATTATGATTAAAACGAAAAAACATACAATTTTATTTTTTTTAGCAATTATTATTACGCTTTTTATAACATCTTGCTCCACATCAAGATATCCATACAAAAAAAACCAAAGAAAAAGAAAGTGTAATTGTCCGAAATGGAGTAATAATCAAACTGTGAATTCAATTTGGCTTGTAAAAAATGAATGAATACAAAATTATTTTACGCAAATATATTCCGGATAATGCAGTTGAAATTATCTACTCATGGATAATGCAATATAAATTTCATTTGCGGATTTCAAGAAGCAGAACAACTAAATTGGGCGATTATCGCCCTCCTGTCAGAAAGCATACTCATAAAATATCAATAAATTACAATCTCAATAAATATGCTTTTTTAATAACCCTTGTTCATGAAATTGCTCATTTAATTGTTTGGGATAAATATAAAAAAAGTGTAAAACCTCATGGAAAAGAATGGAAAACAGAATTTAAATATTTAATGAGTTATTTTTTTGAAAAAAATATCTTCCCAAAAGATTTAAGCGATGCTTTATCAGTATATCTGGAAAATGCTTTCGCTTCAAGTGTGACAGATTTAGACTTAACACGAATATTAAATAACTATAATTATAAATCCGACTTTATTTTATTAGAAGAATTACCCCAAAATACAGTTTTCAAAATACCTAACGGAAGAATATTTAAAAAGCAGGAGAAATTACGAACGCGTTATCGCTGCCTTTGCCTTGAAAACAAAAAAGAATATCTTTTTAATCCTTTAGCACAGGTTGTTCCGGTAAATACTTAAGTAGGATAAACCGTAAGTTGTCACCAAACTAAACAGACTGTGTGAAAATACAATTTGTCAGTATAAAGTCCGCTGAAGCGGACTAAGCGTTAATATTTATATACCTTAAAATCACCACAATAAATTGTGGTGCTATTCTTATATTTAAAAACTATTCTATATTTTCACACAGTCTCTAAAGTTTGGTGTTATTATAATTAGGATAGCATCATGCTTTAGCATGGTGTATTGACACTCAGCGATTTACATATTAGCTGACTTTAGTCAGCTTTCCTTAGATTAACGCGAATGCTTTCCAGACAAATTACAAATCCAAAAGAATTAACATCATTTTAACTATTTAACTATATAGCCATTTAACAATTAACAATTATTATTAATTATGTTTTTCTATCTTTGCTGAACAATTTTCCGGCAATTAATAAATAAATTTTATGATAAACAAAAATCATTTTTGTGTAATAATGGCAGGAGGCGTTGGCACTCGTTTCTGGCCTATGAGTAAAACTTCTCACCCAAAACAATTCATTGACATCCTTGGAAGCGGGAAAACTCTTATACAACAAACTTTTGACCGTTTTTTAAAAATTTGTCCCAAAGAAAATATCTATATTGTAACTAACCAAATTTATAAAAACCTTGTACTTGACCAATTGCAAGGCATTTCCGAAAAACAGGTTTTGTGCGAGCCATGTCGCCGTAATACCGCCCCTTGTATCGCTTATGCCAACTACAAAATTTTACAGGTAAACCCTGATGCAAACATTGTTGTTGCTCCATCCGATCATATAATTCTTAAAGAAGACATATTTACAGATGTGATTTTATCCGCTTTTGAGGCTTCATCATCAAACGATTGGCTTCTTACTCTTGGCATTCAGCCGAGCCGGCCGGATACAGGCTATGGGTATATTCAGTTTGACAAAAACATTACTTATAAAAATGATAATCGTATTAAAAAAGTAATAAACTTTACTGAAAAGCCCAAACTTGAAAAAGCTAAATCATTTTTAGAAAGTGGTGATTTTCTTTGGAATTCCGGTATTTTTATCTGGTCATTAAAAAGTATAATGAAGGCTTTTTATAAGTATCTTCCCGAGGTTGATGCTATTTTTAATGAAGGAATTTCAAAATACAATACTGCTGAGGAAGAAATTTTTATAAACAAAGCTTATACGGTTTGCCAAAATATTTCAATTGATTATGGAGTGATGGAAAAAGCTGATAATGTTTATGTGCTTGCATCTGATTTTGGATGGTCGGACCTTGGCACCTGGGGTTCACTTTTTGATATTCGTAAGAAAAACGAACAGGGGAATTCTGTTGTCGGAAACAATGTTATGATGTATAATACAAAAAATTGTATTGTAAATATGCCAAAAGATAAACTTGTAGTTTTGCAGGGTTTGGATGATTATATTGTAGTTGAAAATGATGATATTTTGCTGGTCTGTAAAAAATCCGATGAACAACAAATCAGGCAGTTTGTTGATGATGTTAAAATAAAAAAAGGAGATAAGTTTGTTTAAATTACAATTAAAAATAATTAACCCATAAAAAAATAGTATCATAATTTAAAAACAAATTCTATGAAAAAATTATTAACAATTTTATTTGCTTTATTATTTAGCATGCAAT
>JAUXFX010000154.1 GCA_030622635.1 Bacteroidota bacterium | reverse complement strand
ATTCAGCAAAATCAAGAATATTAAAGGTTCCTCCTGCGTTTAAATGATTATAAGCATTTTTAATAACATTTTTTCTTATTTCATGCGGAAAACCATGTATCACAAAGCTGATAAAAACTTTATTGTATTTTTGATCAAGTTCAAATGGTTGATCAATTCTTTTATTTATGAATTTAATATTTGAAAATTGTTTACAATTAAAAATAAATTGCTTTTCCATATCTTCAGAAATATCCAGCCCAGTCAGTAATGAATTATCAGACACATATTTATTCATCAATAAAATATTTCGCCCGGTCCCGCATCCCAAGTCAAGTATTTTGTGATTAAATTTAACTTTTAAATCTTTAATAGCTTTTTGGATAAACATTTTATATAATCCAAATGAAGCAATGTTCATTATTTTATCGTAATGTTTTGCAGTGAATTTTGACAATTCAACACCTGAATCGGGGTAAAGTTTATCCATTTTGTTTTTGTTATTATTTAGCTGTTAACTAAGTGAAATTTAAAAATTCGTGTTATTTACTGCGTGTCATTTGCTTCGCTGTCATTTGCTTCGCTATTATTCGCTTCGCTGTCATTGGCTTCGTTGTCATTGGCTTTGCGTCATTTGTCTTTTAATTACAATTGAATGACAATTAATGACAATTAACGACAATCGAATTACAATTGAATGACCACTTAATTACTATAAATCCTTAAATACTCTTGCAAGGGAATATCCCGGAGCATCAATTTTTAAATCTAAAAAATACCCAAATGGAGTTTGCTCTACTTCAAATCCTGAATTTACGAGTCTTTCGTCAATATTGTTAAATAACGATTCAGTAAATTCAGGCTCTGCTTTGCTTTCCGATAAATGAGCAAAAGAATGTAGAATAATTTTTTTGGTATTGTTTTTACCGGCAATCCATTTAAGATTTTTTAATAACTTTTTTTTAACTGCTGTTTCGTTTTCCTCATCTTCTTTTTCAACCTGAATAAATGCAGCTTGAATATTTTCAAATTTTTTTTCTTCTGTGTAATCAGGCATCGACTCAATGGTCTTAATTGTTGGATTATACGAAAATTTCTTCATATAAATCATTAATAGTTTCATTTGTTTATTTTTTATAGTTTAAAACGTTTTTTTAAATTCAATTGATTTACAAAAAAGTAACTTAAAAGTATGATTAAAGATACAATTATAAAAACCGCAGTAAATCCAATATAAAATATCAATAACCCGGCAAGTAAAGGAAAGATGGTTGAAAATAATTTACCCGCTCCGGAAATTCCTGCGTAAATTGTACGATTTTCATTTGTTGAAATTTCTAATAAAATGCCACTATTAGAAATTTTAAACATGGAAACAAATATTCCTGATAAGATAAAAATAAATTGATATAAATGTTGATTATTACTCAATGACAAAGCAAAAACAGGTATAGTGCTACCGATAATTATAGCAATAATCAAAAGAGTTTTATAATCAATTTTTATTGATAATTTATAAAATATTATACTCGCAAGTAGCATACCTGTAATTCTGAATAACAAAAAATTGCCTATTAATTCATAAGATAAATCAAAATTTTCTTTGGCTAACAAAATTAAAAATGGCATAAAGCCTATTCCAAGACCGAGAGTATTTATAATTAATAAATAATATTTCAGGTTCGTATTTTTTTTTATTTCTTTTGGAATAAGTTTAAAAAAGTCAATTAAATTTTTTTTAACAGGATTTATTGAGCGAATTTCTCTTAAATTCCAGAAACCTAAAGAAGCAATTAATAATAAAATTCCTGCAATTAAAAAGAGCAAAGAATAATTATTCGGGTATTCAAATCGCTTTATAAGATCCCTGACAACTATTGCTGATAGAAAGATGCCGATACTTGTTATAATCTCTTTAATTGAAAAAAAATGTTTTCTGCTTTCTGCTTTTACTGATTTTCCAAGTATGTCAATATATGAAACATTAGCATAACTACCACTAAATGAAAATATTGAAATTAGAACAAATATCAATAAAATTATTGTATCACCTGTTAACGAATGAGAAAAAAAGAACATAGCAGACATTAATAATAATGCTACAATTCTAAGATTTATTCCCAAAAGCAGGTATTTTAATTTAAGTGAATTTTTAGATAATATCGGAGCAAATATTAGCTGAAAAACACCTGATCCTCCCAACATAATTGCTGTTAAAAATCCAAGATGCACAGAATTACCTCCTGCTTTTACAAGCATTGAAGGAATGATTGTATCAACATCCATGAAGTTTGAAGCTAATGCAAGAAATACTGCATGCCACAAAAAACTTCGGAAATTTATTTTTGATCTTTTTGCTGATATTTGCATTAGAGCAATTTCATTATTTAAAATCTTTTCTCCATTTCAATTTTGCTAATCCATATATCTACCTGCATTTACGTCTATGACCTCTCCTGAAACATAATCGTTTTCAAGTAAGTAGATAACGGTATGAGCTATTTCCTCGGGTTTGGCAATTCTTCCAAAAGGTGTTTGTTTTGATAACTTCTTTTTTATGTCTGAAGATAGAAGTTCTGTATCTACCGGTCCTGGAGCTACTGCATTTACAGTAACCCGTGGAGCTAATTCTCTGGCAAGGGCAAAGGTCAAGCCAATAACTCCGGCTTTTGATGCAGCATAATGACAACCAATAGTTCCACCCATCTTACCAGCAATTGAAGATATATTTACTATTTTCCCATTGTTTTTTTCTAACTCAGTCTTAGCTGCTTTACAACAGTTGAAAACACCGGTCAGATTTACATCAATTACATTCTTCCATTCTTCAATACTTATATTTTCAATAGCTGAATTTATTCCGGGAGTACCCGCATTGTTCACCAGTATATCTATTTTCCCAAATCTTTTCTTTACAGACTCCATCATATCTTTAACCTGATTAAAATCTCTAACATCTGTTTGTATCTTTAGAACCTTTACACTATATTCTCTCAATTTCTGAACTGTATCTTCTGCTTTCTTTTTTTCCTTATGAAAACAGAAAGCTACATTAGCTCCCTTATTTGCCAGAGCAAGGGCAATTGCTTTGCCAATACCTTTATCTCCACCGGTTACAAGGGCATTCTTGCTGTTTAATTGCATATTTACCTCCTTCTTTTAGCTATTTTAATTTTGATTATTTTTTTATATAACTATTTTTTTACTCTAATCTTAGTTAAATAAAAATAATTTAACAGTGTAACTCTGAACTTAGTAAATTTAATTTCGACCACGGCCTCCACCACCTCCACCGCCTCTTCCTTGTCCTCTTCCATCTCGAGGACCTCTTCCTAATCCTCTTCCCATTCCTCTTCCCATTCCTCTTCCCATTCCTT
Source organism: Bacteroidota bacterium (assembly GCA_030622635.1). Classification (GTDB taxonomy): domain Bacteria; phylum Bacteroidota; class Bacteroidia; order Bacteroidales; family JADFUO01; genus JADFUO01. The sequence goes on along the minus strand of JAUXFX010000154.1, from coordinate 4,531 downwards.
TTCCCATTCCTTTTCCAATTCCTTCTCCCAAACCGCCTCCAGTATCATTAGAATACTGCAATTTTTCTTCTTTGTCAGAATAAATTGCTTGTGTAGGACAAACTACCACACATTTCCCACAATCTGTACATTTTAAAGAATCAATTTTTGCTTTATCATTGCTCATTGATATTGCTTCGACAGGACAAACATTAATGCAGATTCCACATCCTGTGCATTTTTCTCTTTCTACTTTAAACATTTTTTTATTTCCTTCTTTTAAAAATTTTTATCAAATTTATTAGATCAATATAACATTATTTATAGTTAATCCAAAGTGTAGTTTTTCTCTCCTGCATAAACCTGTACTTTAAGCCAGTTCTCAGGAGGCACAAATGGACAGACATACGCATCACTATATGCACACCATGGATTGTATGCTAAATTAAAATCGATAATCCATTTTCCATCAGTAGTTTGATGCATCTCGGGTTCAATATCAATATACCTGCCTGCCCCGTAAGTCTCTTTACCACTCGTAGCATCCCGGAATGGTATAAATAATCGTTCTTCCATTGGATTACTTTTGTATGCTTGAAGCGTACAATTTTTATCATCTATTTTGAAGCGAAATTCTCCCCATCGAATAAGTTCGCTCTCCCCTCCTTTTGTATCTTGTATTTTTAGCCATTTTTTTTCTTTATGTTCGTAAATGTCAAGTTCAAAACGGTATACAAAGTCTAATGGATAGTATGCAAGACCTTTGAAATTCCGGAGTTTCATCTGTGGTATCGGTGATTGAGGATGGCCACTGCCAAAAAATTCATCTTTTGATTTACGTGTCATTTCAAGATCATTTTTCCATTTTTTTACATTTATCATAAAATTTCCCCCTTATTTATTTTTTTATTGAAAATTAAAATTATTAGCACCCTATAATTTTTTTGCTGTTTCATAAGCATCTTTTATAGCATCTTGTGCATTCCCTGTTTTTTTAGCATCGCCAATAACATGAACCGAAGTATTATTTTTCAATTCTTTTTCCAATGGATTAAAGCTTTTCATACCTGTTGAAACCACAATCATATCAATATCATTAAATTGAATGTATTTTCCGTCTCTTTCTGCATAAACGGTTTTTCCTGCAACTTTTTTAATATGAGTGTGGTCGCTAAAAACAGTTCCTTTTTCTTTCATCATTTTTAAAGAAAGCAATTTTGCAATCATTTCCATATCTTCGCCAAAGTCAGTTGTTCGTTTAACAATAACCACTTGATTATTAAGAGGAATTAATGCTGTTGCAATATCAACACCAATAAGACCTCCGCCAATTATTAAAACTTTTTTATCTTTTGGTAGATTTTCCTTCAACAATATTTCAGCCCAATGAAATTTATCCAATCCTTCAATTTTTATTTCTGCCGGTTTAGAACCTGTGGCAATAACTAACTCATCAAATTTATTGATAAGGTCGGATTCTTCGGCTTTTTTATAAATTACCTTAGTATCGTTATCTTTTATTTCTTTAATAAAATAAGGAATCAGGCTTTCCATTGATTTTTTATTTGGAGTAAGAGGAGCAAAATTAAATTGTCCGCCAAGTTCATCTTTTTCAAAAAGTGTTACTTTATGTCCTCTTTTCTTTAATGTTAAAGCGGCTTCCATTCCAGCTAAACCTCCACCAACAACAGCAAAGTTTTTTGATTTTTCTGCTTTTTCAAAAACATCTATTTCTTTTCCTACTTTAGGGTTTACGAGGCATTGAAGACCTTGTCCTGATTTTACTCCACCCAAACAACCTTCGGCGCAAGCAAGGCAAGGACGAATATTCCCTTTTACTTTGTTTAGATATTTCCCAACAAAATCGGGGTCGGCAATAAGTGCTCTCCCGATTGCAATATAATCGGCTTTAAAATTATCTGTTAGGTTTTTTATATCGTCTTCTGCATTTATTTGTCCTACGTAAATTGTTGGAATATTTGCTTCTTGTTTGATTTTTTTAGCAAATTCCCATGTTTTTCCTTTTGGTACAAACATGTGTTGAAAATACCAGGGAGGAGTATTGCAAACCGTTCCAGCAGAAACATGGATAGCTTCAACGGATTTTTCTTTTAAAATCTTAGAAAATTTAATCATTTCCTCTAACTTAATTCCATCAGGTATCATTTCATCGCCACTAATTCTCACTATAATCGGTAAATCAGTTGTAGATTTTACGGCATCTAAAACCTGTAAGGGAAATTTTATTCTATTCTCAAAACTTCCACCATATTCATCAGTTCTGTCGTTTACTTTTGGCGAAAGAAACTGAGCAGCAATATATCCGTGTCCAAATTGAAGTTCAATAATATCAAAGCCTGCTTCTTCTGCTCGTATTGCAGCTTCTACAAATAGATTTATTGCGTGTTGAATATCATCTTTGTTCATTTGTTTTGGAGTTGCACCACCCATCTCACACGCTTTATCTGTTGATGATAAAAAATAATTCCCAGGAATTTTCGGATTAGCCATTCTCCCGGGATGGTTCAAATGAGCAATAACTTTTGTATTAAATTGGTGAATTGAGTTTATTAATTTTTTCAGTCCATCAATTTTATCATCATTGTCAATGCCAATTTGAGTCGGTAATTCTCTTAAACCTTTGTCAATATATAAAGGCTCTGGTGTAACTGCCCCAATAAATTTACTTCTTGCTTCATAAAAATTAAGATGTTTTTCAGTAATAATACCTGTTTTGTCGCTATATCCTGTTTTAACAGGAGCGAAAATGAAATTATTTTTTAATTGTAACATGATAGAAGAATTTACGATTTGAATATTTTAAACTAATATCCCAAAGGTTTTTTCTAATATTTTTATGATTTTATTATTCAGCATAATTCTTTGGAACATTTTTTAGCAACTCCTTCAAACATTCGATTTTAAAACAAAACCATGGAACTTGCTTTTTATAGTTAAGATATTCATCTCCAAATTTATTAATTGCTTCAGGTTCTTCAACAAACTTTATCATTATCAGCATAAAAATTATTTCAACAGGTGCAATAATAAGAATGAATGAAGGCGAACCTATTAAGAAAGCTATTCCGAAAGGAAACAAAAATAATCCGAGGTGCATCGGATGTCTCATATATTTGTAAATTCCTTGATTTGCAAGAACATTAGTTTGCATTCGTTTTAATTTACCTTTTCGTCCGTATTTCGCAATTGTCCTGCCAGTATTTTTGCTAATTTTCATCACGAGAAACAACAGAAAAATACCAATCAATAAACTAACAATATGAAAAATGATATTTTGATGGATATTTTCAAATATCAAAAAATCAAGAAAATATCCCAAAATACTACCGCCCAAAATCATTATTATCCAAATTATTATCCTTAACATGGGAATTTACTATTTATGATTTCAATCGTCAACTGTCAATCGTCAATTTTTACCCTTTCCATGCTTCAGTTTCCGGTTTTTATCGAAACCGACAATATATAGTTATCGGTTCAAATATTTTTCAATTATCGCTTTGTTTTTATAACTTTATCGGATCCCAGATAACCAGGATTAAGGCTCCATTTTTTGATTCAAATGGTCCATGTTCGTCACCTGGCAAGAAAATTTGGTATGATCCTACCGGAAAGGTCTTACCATTACTTATATATTCTCCTTCAATGACAAAATCTTGCTCGGTAGTAATGTGTGAATGTGGAGCCATATAAAAATCTTTTGGCAATTTTAACAGAACTGTTCTAGCACCATTTTCATCTCTTAATACCTTTCTCTTTGTTCCACTGGAATATTCATCTGCATTTTCCCAGTTTAAATCATCATACAAATTCAATAAATTTTTCATAATATTTTCCTCCGTTAATTATTAATTAATACAAATTTATTTCTCTTTTATCCCAAAAATATTTAAAGCAAGCGCCTTGTTTAAAATAAAGTTTCTTACTTCATTCATTCCGAGAATATTGTGATAAAAATTTTTGATTTCTGCGGGATTAGAAATAGTTAATGCAATATGCTCTAATTTCATTATTTATATTTTAAATTAATATAGCTTCTGCTTTCTCCTTTTTCCCATTCATTAATAATGATATCAATATTTTTTCGAATAGTTTTAGTACTATAAGAAATTTTTTTATTATTCATCAAAATACAAACAAAAATTTTCCTTATTCGTTTAATATTTGGTCCGTATATTTTGGAAACAACAACCTTAACGTTTTCATTTTTCAATAATACTGTAACTCCTTTTGCTTTTTTCGTATCAGCATGAATATCTTGATCTTCGTCGGTTGTATTTTTAATTCTCTTAATAAATTTAGCTTCAGATGCAGAGATTTCATAAATATCGTAATAATAAGCATCACCAAAATGCCTTTTAATAAAAGATTTTCCATCGTCTGTTGCAAATGCAGTAATAATTTTCATCTGTTTAATTTTTTTTGTTTATTAATGTTACAAAAATAAAACGCTTATCATTAATGCTTGTTTTAACACATTAAAAAACATCAGTTATCATAGTTTTTCTGCTTTAAGTAATCGCACATATTT
>JAUXFX010000230.1 GCA_030622635.1 Bacteroidota bacterium | reverse complement strand
GTTTGTCGCAGGATCATATTCCCAAATATCCATAACAGTGCCATCGGGGGTGTAACCACCAAAAACATACATCTTGCCATCTGTTTTGGTTGCCGCAGGGTATTTTCGGGGAGAAGGAGGGTTGGGAGGGGTTTTCTCTCCCCAGCTACTGTTGCCTTCATTAAATTGCCATAAATCATTTAAAATTTCCCTACTTGCGTTATCCTCTCCACCAAACATATATACCATCCCATTAATTTCAACCATGCAGTGCTTTGATCGAGCCGGAGGTGTTTCACGATCCATTTGTTGCCATGGGGAATTTGTTTGGGCATAAAGCATAAAAGAAGCAATTGTTAAAGAGAGAAAGAGTAAATGTTTCATAATATTTTATTTTAGAATGAATAAATAATTTGGCTACAAATATAATATAAGAAAAAATCTTCAACTTTTTTTGAAAAACTAATAAATATTATTTACTGTCAAGCGTTTCCCATTCTAATAAATATTCCCGATCAATCTCGTCTATCATAAAGGTTAACGTTTTGAATAAACGCTCGTTTTAATGGCGTTTATTATTTATTGTGTGTATTATTTTTTAGTTGATATTCATCTATTGCCAATTTGAGTATATCCAGAGCAATTTTTTTATCTCCAAATCCTTTTGACTCCAGTTTTCCCGGGCCTTTATAATTCGTAAACCATAATTGTAAAATCTCTGATATTCCATTAAAACTATCATTTAATTCAACTATGCTGTTTACATCATATAATGGAGAATCAGGTGAAATAGCAATTAATTTATCGTCTTTTTCTCCTCTATCCAGTAAATACAGAACACCTATTAGTTTGCATTTGACTATACTTCCTTTTTCAACCGGAGGGCCAAGAACAATCACATCAAGAGGATCTCCATCTCCACCAAATTCTTTTGAAAGCAAAGTTCTTGGAATCATTCCATAATTCCCAGGGCAGCCAAGATATTTGATAATCCTTGGTTTCTTGTCAACAAACTCCCATATCATCTTACCATTTGATTTATCAACTTCCCATTTTTCCAATGTTCCTGCAGGGATTTCAATAATGACATTAATATCTCCATCTTCGAAAAAAGGTTTATATCCTGTCAGAAAGTTCCTTTTGCCCTCTATGGTATAATTAGTATCTGGTAATACAGTATTTTTACGTTCAAAATTTTTGTCTTCAGAATAATTATTACACGAGCAAATAATAATTGCTACTATTGCAATAGAAACTTGAAATAAATTTTTAATCATATTCATTTTCTTATATTCTGACCAACGTTTTCTTAATGTATTGATTAGCTGATATTTATAATTGTTTAAATTTTTTATTTTTATCAAATTGAGATTCCGTGTCAGAAAATATTACCTGGCTACCTAAAGGTTCATTGGAAATTTTTAGTGATTTAGTTTTTATACTGAAACGCATACATACGTACTAACTTAGTGTCGTAAACTTTGCAAATATCCAAGTAATTAGAGTTTTGATATTACGAAAGTTATGTGTTTTATGTTTTGCATTCTTGTTCAGTGCCAGTTTTGCTTCTAATATTGTTTTTATAGCTTCCAGAAAGAATCTATCTTCGATCTCGGAAATCTTTTGAATTAAAGCATTTTTTAGTTGTAAAGTTCTCATAATATTATATCCAACAAATTTACCATTTTTTTAATGATTAACGAAAATTTATCCTAATTAATTTCTCTTTATCAATTATTGCTATCTCGTTTACATAAGAAATAAACATTCGCTTAATTTATTTTCAACAAATATAATCAATTTTAGCTCATTTTACATTTTAGTCATTTTAAATTTTCAACTATCCCAATCTCCTCTTCTGTCCAAAAAGACCTGCGAGGTTTATTTTAGTGAATTTCTTAATTATCTAAATATTAGCCGCTAATGCGCGAATTACAAATATTATAATTCGTTTATAATTAGCGAATTCGCGGCTTTTTATAAATAATAAAGGTTAAATTTGTTTGTAGCTTTGAGTTAGCTATGTAAGGATTATGAGGGTGAGTATAATGAAATAAATATTAGTAAAAATCAGTTATATCAGTGTTTACTCTGTTGAATAATATTATGTTATGTTTAAAAGAATCATAAATTGTTTTTATTCATTGATAAAGAAAAATTATTTTCCCATATTTCCCAGTTGTTAATAATTTCACGAGCAACTACACTACCTACTCTATAAGCGTTCTCAATTGCAAGAGGAAAACCTAACCAAACATCATTAATAGATTCTTCAACTGTTTTACCTGGGTATTGTTGATCAAAATCACTTGCTGTTCTAAGAATCAAAATTCGGTTATATGAAATAATATTGGCGTCAGCTAATCTTTTTAAAGCAGTTAAAGTTCCGCTATCTTCCATATTTGTGGTATAATATGTTCCTTTTCCATTTGTCCATTTTTTTACCCACCAATCAGCCCAATCACTTATGATTTTACCATAAAAGAAGGTATTACCAGAAATATTATCCCCAATTGTAACAAACGGTTTTCGTCTTGCCTGAGAATTTTCAGAAAATTTATTTCGTATATTTTGTACTTCGTCGGTATCAAATAATTCAACGTTTTTTGTTAATTGATATGCTATATGAGTTAGTGCTGAATCTAAACGAAAAACTTCCGAACCTGAATTCCAGTCATTATTATCACACCAATGCTCATTACAACCCAATCTGAAACGGGCATATACCCAATCTTCCGGTATTTCACGGGCATCTATTGCATGGCACAAATCTTTACTAACAATCCATTCCGCCCAAATTGCTGAACCAATTGTACATACTTTTGGAGATGTTCCGGCAACTCCTGCAATGATAAAATAAGTATTTCTCAGGTCAATATTCGGATTTAATCCTAATGCCATAATTGTTGAAGCTGCATTTGAAACTCCCATTCCTGTTACTAGGAATCCTTGTCCTTTTTTGTTATAATATAAAGGTGAATATGCACCAGGAATTTTCATTTCAAGAAATAAGCTATCTCTTTCATACCATAATTGAGCTTCTCCGGCTTCATCTCCTGTCATTTCGCCTGTTTCAAACATAGCAATTGTTATTACCTTGAAAGAATGTTTCTGCGAATAAATGTTATTAGACAATAACATAAAAAATATAAGTGTAATTAAAAGTGTCTGATTACTTGATTTTTTTTTATTTTCCATCATCATTATCAAATTGAGGTTACATATCAGAAAATATTACATGGCATCCTAAATGTTCATCGGAAATTTCTACTGATTTAGTTTTAAAATTATTTCTTATGGATTATTTATTTATATAGCATTTATTGTATGGCATTTTACTCTTTTTTCAAAATTTATTTGACTTTATGGACAGATACTATTTAGCCATTTAACTTCAGATACGCTCATGCTTCGCTATCGGGATATCCGATTTGCTTCGACATTTAACCATCTAACCACTTAATTCTCATCAATCTATCAACTTTTTCTTCCTTACATCATAATATTCTATAACTTTATGGACAGACTAATTAACACTATGTTTTTTTTTTGTGTAAAAGTATGTACTACTTTTATGAAAAACATCGGCAAATCACCTATTTTTATATAGGTAAATCACCTATTTTTTCTTAGGAAAATCTTGATGATAAAATAAATTCGTGGCTTAATAAAACTCTTGAGGATTTAAGGTGCAAACGAGTGCCAGTTGGTGTAATATTACTAATAATTATGGGATTACAAGTTACGAGAATTCCAAACACGTAATCCGTAAACCCTGCCTGCCATGCATTCGGCAGGTGGGCGACAGTCAGGCGTAATTCGTAAAATACATTTTAATAAATATCGTTAATCCCGATCCCGATGGCTATTGGGAAGAGATTATCAATAATAAACTTTTTAAGAACCTAAAACTCAGCTTCTTACCAGTGTCCCAATATCTTCTCCGGCAACAACTTTTTCAAGGTTTCCTTTTGTATTCATATCAAATACAATGATAGGCAAATTGTTTTCCCTGCAAAGTGTGAATGCAGTCATGTCCATGATTTTCAGGTTTTTTGAATATGCTTCATCAAAGGTGAGAGTATTATATTTTTTGGCATTTTTATCTTTTTCAGGGTCAGCAGTATAAACACCATCCACACGTGTTCCTTTAAGTATAACATCAGCATTAATTTCAACCGCTCTTAATGCTGAGGCAG
>JAUXFX010000225.1 GCA_030622635.1 Bacteroidota bacterium | reverse complement strand
TTTTTCGCTCTTGCGAAATTAATTTTTCATACTTTTGTGCTGTTGCCATTTTGACCTCCTTTTGTGTTGAATTTTTAACTCATTTTCGGTCAATATATTTAGGCAAGGACAGTTTGACTTTTATTTAAATTTGGAAAATAATAAACAATCAGAAAATAAAAATATAAAATAAGAAAAAATATGAAGCAACTTATCGAATGTGTCCCGAATTTCAGTGAGGGACGAGATATGAATATTATCAAACAAATTACAGATGAGATAGAAACAGTAGAAGGTGTTAAATTACTTGATGTTGACCCTGGTGCTGCAACAAACAGGACTGTTGTAACATTAGTAGGAACTACTGATGAAGTTATTGAAGCAGCTTTCAGAGCGGTGAAAAAAGCATCGGAAGTAATTGATATGAGCAAGCATAAAGGCGAACATCCCCGGATGGGCGCAACTGATGTTTGTCCTTTAGTTCCGGTTGCCGGAATTACAATGGAAGAAACAGTTGAGTACGCACGGAAATTAGCCAAAAGAATTGGTGATGAACTTGAAATCCCGGTTTATTGTTACGAAAATGCTGCTTTTACCGACGAGAGGCGGAATCTTGCAAATTGCCGCTCAGGCGAATATGAAGGTATGCAGGAAAAACTTACCAACCCGCATTGGAAACCCGATTTTGGACCGGCACGATTTAATCCTAAGACAGGAGTTACTGCCGTTGGTGCGCGTGATTTTCTTGTTGCATTTAATGTAAATTTAAATACAACTTCTACACGCAGGGCAAATTCCGTTGCTTTTGATGTGCGTGAACGTGGAAGGGCTAAAAGAGAAGGCGACCCTGTAACAGGTAAAATTGTTAAAGATAAAAACGGTAATACAGTGATGATTCCCGGTTCATTAAAATGTGTTAAAGGAATAGGCTGGTTTATTGAGGAATACGGTGTTGCACAGATTTCAATGAATTTAACAAATATCAGTATTACACCTGTTCATATAGCTTTTGATGAAACATGCAGAAAAGCCGAAGAAAGAGGTATAAGAGTTACAGGTTCCGAATTGGTTGGATTGATTCCTTTGCAAGCTATGCTGGATGCAGGAAAGTATTTTCTGAGAAAACAAAAACGTTCGGTTGGTGTTTCTGAAAAAGAATTACTTAAGATTGCAGCAAAATCAATGGGACTGGATGACCTGAAACCATTTAATCCGAAAGAAAAGATAATTGAATATATGCTTGATGAGGACGATAAGAAAAAACTTATTGACATGTCACTGACTGATTTTGCTGATGAGACTGCTTCGGAATCACCTGCACCGGGAGGTGGTTCAATTTCTGCTTATGTAGGTTCGTTGGGGGTTTCATTAGCAACTATGGTTGCAAATCTTTCATCTCATAAACGTGGCTGGGATAACAGATGGGAGGAATTCTCAGACTGGGCTGAAAAAGGTCAGAAAATCAAAGATGAATTATTACATCTTGTTGATGAAGATACAAATGCCTTTAATAAAATAATGGAAACATTCGGTTTGCCAAAAGGAAGCAATGAGGAAAAAGCAGCCCGGCAGGAAGCTATTCAGGAAGCATCAAAATATGCCATTGAAATTCCGTTCAAAGTTATGCAGAAAGCTTATGAATCAATGGAAATCATTAAAGCTATGGCAGAAATTGGAAATCCTAATTCTGTTTCCGATGCAGGCGTTGGAGCCCTTTGTGCCAGAACAGCCGTGATGGGTGCATTTTTAAATGTTAAAATCAATGTTTCCGGTGTGGATGACAGTGATTTTGTTAATGAAAAATTATCAAAAGGATTGGATATTGAAGAAAAGACCAAAGAGCTTGAAGCTGAAATTTTGAAGATTGTGAATGAGAAAATAACCTAACCTAACAGGTCTTTTTCGACCTGTTAGGTTAATTCTTCTTCCAGCATGGTTTTTAGTTTAGCTGGTTGGAGATTTCTGAAAATTTCACCTTCTTTGCTAAGAGCTAATTTGCCTGTTTGCTCTGAAATTACAATTGCAATTGCATCCGATTGTTCGGTGATTCCAATAGCTGCCCTGTGCCTTAATCCCATCCTCTTTGGGATTTCAGGGCTACTGGAAACAGGAAGAATACAGCCGGCAGCTTTAATACGGTTATCAGCAATTATCATTGCTCCATCATGTAAAGGGCTGTTTTTGTAAAAAATATTTTCAATTAATTGTGAAGAAATATTTGCATCAATAATTTCACCGGTTTCAATATACTGCCTTAGCTCATTTCTTTGTGCAATGACAATCAATGCTCCTTCTTTTGAATCAGCCATTCTTTGGCATGCTAAAAATATTTGATCAATATCAATGGGATTTTGAAAATTAAGATTCCAGAATAAGAATTTTTTTCGTTTTTTTCTGATGAACCCAGGTGTGCCTAATGCTAATAAAAATTTCCTTATCTCCGGCTGAAAAATTACGATTAATGCAATGAATCCAACACTTATAAAAGCTCCCAAAAATTCACTTAAAAGATCCATTTCCAAAGCTTTAACGATTTTCCATATCAGGAATATTGCAACTATCCCGAAAAATATATTAATAGCAACAGTGCCTTTCAGAAGATTATATAATACATATAAAAGGGTGGCAACAAGCAGAATATCAATAATATCAATAAGGCGAATGCCAATAAATCCGGTAATTAATAATTCAATCAAGATGTTACTAATTTATTTTGTAATTAAGTTTTATAACTATTTGAAAGTTCAATATTTGCAAATTTAGTATAATTAATCAGATTCATTAAGTTCAGATACAATTTTTATTACCTGAATAGCTTCTTTTACATCATGAACTCTTAGAATATCGGCTCCTTTCAGTAAGGCAATTGTATTTAGAATAGTTGTTCCGTTAAGAGCATTTTCAGGTTTAATTTTTAAAACTTTGTTTATCATAGATTTTCGTGATAAACCCACAAGTATTGGTAAACCAAAGCTTTTAAATGAATCAAGATTATTTAAAATCCGATAGTTATGCTCTACGGTTTTTCCAAATCCAAAACCGGGGTCAATTATTATATTGTTTACTCCAATTGTTTTTAATTCTTCAATTTTCTTGAAGAAAAAATCTTTGATCTCTTTAACTACATCTTTGTAAATTGGATTCACCTGCATATTTTGGGGAGTTCCCTTAATATGCATAATTATATATGGAATTTTAAGTTTGGCAATGGTTTCAAACATATTGTTATCAAAATTTCCTCCTGAAATATCATTAATAATATCAGCACCGTTATCAACGACAATTTTGGCTATTGACGCCCTGTATGTATCAATAGAAATTATTGCATCGGAAAAATATTTTCTTATGATTTTTAATACCGGTAATAAGCTTGCAATTTCATTTTCTTCAGACACTTTATCGGCACCTGGTCTCGTTGAAACTGCTCCAATGTCAATAATTGCTGCACCTTCCAATAGCATTTTTTCACATTGAAAAAGAATATCTTTTTGTGTTTTATACTTTCCACCATCATAAAATGAATCGGATGTGATGTTTAAAATCCCCATAACAACGGGCTTTTCAGGTTTTAATATTTTGCTGTTATAATTCAATGTGTGATTTGATGAAAAAGATGTATTTTTATCGGCTGAAATATTTTTGTATAATCCTTCGTTAAAATTTTTGCTAAAATAATAAATCTATGAATAACAATACTTCAGAACAATTTGATTTAGCAATTAAATTGTGTAAAGAAATATTCCTGACTAAAATGAAAGATTATGGAACTGCCTGGAGGATTCTGAGAACCAGTTCTTTAACAGATCAGATTTATATTAAAGCAAATCGTATCAGGAGTATTGATAGTAAAGGAACCAAAAAAATCAATGAAGGAATAAAACCCGAATTTATCGGTATTGTTAATTATTCCGTTATGGCACTGATTCAGCTTGAACTTGGATGTGAAAATAAGCTTGATTTAAGTTCTGATGAGGTTGAGAAACTTTATGATAAATATGTGAAATTAGCCAAAAATCTAATGCAGGATAAAAACCATGATTATGGCGAAGCATGGCGGAATATGAGAATAAGCTCACTTACAGATATTATTTTAATGAAATTACTGAGAATTAAACAAATTGAAGATAACGAAGGAGAAACGTTTATATCGGAAGGGGTTGATGCAAATTATTATGACATAGTTAATTATTCTGTGTTCGCACTGATAAAATTGATGGATGTTAATATAGATTGATGGAGATTGATAGTGATTGATAGTGATTGATGGTAATTGATAGTAATTGATGGTAATTGATAGTAATTGATGGTAATTGATAGTAATTGATGGTAATTGATAGTAATTGATGGTAATTGATAGTAATT
>JAUXFX010000147.1 GCA_030622635.1 Bacteroidota bacterium | reverse complement strand
TCCTTTCTCATTCAAGTCTTTTCCAACCAACTTTCCATTGAAAACAGCATCTATACCCAATAAGGTTTTTTCCACTCCCATTTTATCAGCAATTGTTTTTAAAGTGGTTCCGGGGCCCAAAATATAAAGTGTTTCCTTTTCCTGATTTTCCATAAGGTAATCCGCAATTTCTTCTTTCATATCTTCTTCGGACTTGCTTACATTTGAGGGTTCCTTTTTCCCCTGGAGAAGTGTTATATTTTTTGGGACTTTCAAGTATCCATATAATTTTGCTGCTATTTTGTTTTCTCTAAAGGCTTCTTCATCAATATCAAGAACCTCTTTTTCGATAAATTGATTTCCTGCAGTATTAATTATTTCAGCAGCTGCAGAAGGTGAAAGTGCAAAAACAGGACTGAACATTTTAACTCCTGAAGGAATACCCACAACAGGTATTTTCAATTCTAACACATCGTATATGTCCCTTGCAGTACCATCGCCACCAACAAAAATCAGGAGTTCAATACCTTTCTCAAGCATCTCCTTAACAATCCTTTTGGTATCAGTCGCATTTGTTTCTTCACCTATTTCAGATACTACTTCATATTTAAAATCAAATTTTTTAATGTAGTCTTTACCCATTTTCCCGGGAGCAACCATAAAATAGACATCTTTCCTTTTAATCAAAGAAAGTGTTTCTTGAATTCTTTGAGGTGTAGTCGGTTTTGCACCTAATTCTATTGCCTTTTTGTATATTCCTCCATCAGTCCCTTTTAAACCGACACTACCTCCCATTCCTGCTATGGGATTTACTATTAATCCTATTTTTTTCATTTTCCAATCTTCTTTATTTAAATAATTAAAACTATTTATGTTTGACTTGATAAAACACCCCTCTTTCCTGACGAATGGTTTCAATTATATCTTCAGCTTCTAAAACATCGAGGTATTTATTGATTTCATTAATATGCAAACCGAGTATTTTCACAAGGTCATCAACCGTGCAGGGCCTTCTTGAAATTGTTCCTAAAATTGCAGTTTCAGCATCTTTACGGTATGATTGAATATTTTTCCTTTCGGGAGCAGCAGCAATAATTTCAACATTATCAAGTTTCCAATAGTCAACAATTTTTTTCAAATCTTCGTGGCTGGCAGCATGAATATCTGCCACTGTTCCGGGACGGTCAAGTGTATTTAACTGGATATAGTCGGGTTTTATATCTTTAAACGCTTTTTTTAATGCTTTTAAATCATCAATATTATCATTGTATCCGGGAATAATAAATACTTCAAGCCATATTTGACCGGAAAATTCATTGCTAAAATCGATTAATCCCTGAACATATTTTTCAACTGTGAGTTTTGGTGCAGGGCGGTTTATTTTTTGGAATGTAATTTCCGTTGCAGCATCAAGTGATGGAAGGACAACATTTGCATCCATCAATTCGTTACGGGCTTTTTTATCGTAAAGCAGCGTCCCATTGGTTAAAACAGCAACCGGGATATCAGGCTTTTTTTGTTTTATAAATTGTAAAACATCACCTATCTTTGAGTTGAGGGTTGGCTCTCCGGAACCTGAAAAAGTAATATAGTCAGGGCTGGGATTGTTTGCAAAATAATGTTCTAACTCACTTGTTACTTTATCATAGAGAATATATTCTCTTCTTTCAGTTGTTAATTTTGTGGTGCGGCCCACTTCACAATATACGCAGTTGAGTGAGCAGACTTTTTTAGGAACCAAATCTACTCCGAGAGATATTCCAAGTCGTCGTGATGGCACAGGGCCGAAAAGATATTTATACATGATTTTATTATTTAATTCTTAATTAATTTTATTCAAATTTTTAAAATAGCGGGTATAACTCTATTTCTGCTATGATCTGCTATTTCTTTAATATGGCTTAATGTTTTGGGAGAAATCGGAACTTGTACTTCAGCCGAATTATATGGTACGCCTCTCATTCTAAGAATCTTCATAAATAATTGAAATGGGTTTTTCTCACTTCGGGACAGGATTAAATTATCGGCAATTTCTTCTATTTGTGAAATTTCTTTAGCTTTTGCTGATGTACTGACAGAAAATATATAGGTTTTGGTAGTATTTGATGCAATGATACTTTTTATCTTTTCTAAAATCGCATCGCCATAGGTTGGGGAGAATAACAATAGATTTAATGCTGATCCAAAAATTAAAATTCCCGGTTCTTCATCTGGCAACTTTGTTGAAGCAAGATTTAAAACTTCGTCCCAAACTTCCGGCTTCACAAGGTTAGCATTGATAACGTGTCTGTTTACTTCCTGGAAACCTGATATTTCAGTATCAAGCTGTATAAATATTATTTTTTCTTTATATCCATTGATATCTAATCCGGTAACATTCTTTATACTTTCTGTAATGAATTCTTTACTTGGATATTGAAGCGACATAAAAACAACACTTCCACCTTTTTTTAACCATGCAGTAACAAATGTTTCCCCAATCAGAGGTTTACCCGAACCACCAGGTCCGGTAATGACTGTTGTTGATTTCAATGGTAATCCTTCAGGAATTACATTATCAACCCAGCTTATCCCGGTTTTTATAGTTTTCATACTTATAATTTGCATTTAAATAATATTAATACTATGGTAGTAATCTTCTATGATCGAATTAAATTCTTCACGATAAGTTTTCAGGGAAACAGGCAACTGATTCATAATATCACTGGCGATAAGGCCATCTTCTCCTTTTTCCTTTGCTGCAAGGTCGCCGGCAAAACCATGCAGAAAAACACCCATACGCACAGCATCATTAATTGAAAATCCAAGTCCGAACATAGCAGCAATGGCCCCGGTCAAAATATCACCGCTGCCGGCAGTTGCCATACCCGGATTACCACTGAGGTTGATAAACACACTCTTATCCGGATAACCGATCAATGAATGTGCTCCTTTTAAGACAATCGTGGCATTTAGTTTTTGAGCTGTGTTTTGCAGGACATCGACTTTATTTTTTGAAATATCTTCAATGTTTTTTCCAACAATTCTCGCCATTTCACCCAAATGCGGTGTTAAAATTGTAGGAGCTTCCCGTTTACTAATACATTCCAAATTATTAGCAACAGCGGTTATCCCATCTCCATCAATAAGCAACGGCTTTCTAATTTCAGCACTTAACTCTCTTACAAGAGTTTGTGTTTCTTTATTTAAAGATAGCCCTGGCCCAATTACAACCATATCTATATTTTTAGAAAATTGTATAAGTTGTAGTTTGTTCTCAAGGCTTATGCTTCCTGAGGTTGTGTTTTTTAGGGGTACAAAAACAATCTCGCTCCCTTTACTTCCAATGAAAGCTGCTAAATTCGCAGGTGTTGCTAAATAAGAAAGGCCACCACCGGCTTTTAGAAATGATAGTGCGGCAAAATATGGTGCACCGAGATAATTGGACGATCCGGCAATGAATAGCACTTTCCCATAGTTACCCTTGTGTGTATCTTTATCTCTTGCAGGAATGGGTTTAGGATCGTTAGTGGCTATTTTTAAATAATCGGAATTTTGCATAACAGGCGGAAAGGAAATATATGTAACATATAATTTGCCTCCCTGTTCAAATCCGGGGTAAAGCAGATTTCCTATTTTTGGCAACCCAAAGGTGATAGTATAATCTGCCTTCACGGCTGTACCCATTACCTGTCCTGTATCTCCATTTATCCCTGAAGGAATATCGATGCTGAATACCGTTTTTCGGCTTGCATTAATTATGTTAATAACATCTTCATATTTGCCTTGAATTTCCCGACTAAGGCCTGTTCCGAAAATGGCATCAATAATAGCATCAGATTTATTTATTGTTTCTAATGCTAATGAAACATCTTGCAGATCAATTATTTTAATTTGCAATTTATTGACGATATCGAAATTTTGTTTTGCAGCGCCCCGGAATTTAGAGCGATCACCCAAAATAAAAACGGTTACTTCGCCACCATTGGAATAAATTTTTCTTGTTACCACTAATCCGTCGCCGCCATTATGGCCTACGCCACAAAAAGTCACAAAATTTTTATTTTTAATTCCAAACTCTTTCAAAATGGAGAAATAAGCAGCCTGACCGGCATTTTCCATAAGAATTTCCTGGGTGATACCATATTCTTTAATGGCCCTGCTATCCATTTCCCTCATTTCATTTACATGACTGATTTTCATATTATTTACCTCATTAATTTCATTTTTAATTATTCTATGTTCTATTGTTTATTAAGTTACAAAGTATTTTAATCCCATTTAAAATGTTGAAATTTTTATATTTCTATGATTTTTCCGGCTCCCCCTTCGATATATTTTTCCGGATATAGAGATTTAATCTCCGCTATGTATTGGGTGCAATGAGTAGGGCAGATCACTCCAAGGTCTTTAAACAATTCAAATTCATTAAATCCATGTAAACCGCCAATAATTGCATGAACCTTCCCAAATTGTGAGGCAGCTTTAAGAATATTTTTCATTTTGGGGTGTGAACACCCTGCAATCAAAACCAATCCTTTGTCAGTTTTTACTGCCATCGATTGTTCTATATGGTCAAGTTCGCCAGTAGAAAAAATATTTTCATGAAGCGTCATAGGTTCATCCACATAGATTATTTCCTTTGCATTTCGAATCCCTCTTAGCGAAATGGGAACATAAATTTTAACATTATTATTCTCATTAAGAAAAGCTGAAAGCCCACCGACATGGTCAAAATGGGCATGAGAAATAAACACTTCATCAATTGATAACGGATCTATATCAAGTTTTTTCATGTTTTCAAGAAGAATAGAACCGTTTGAACCGGTATCAAAAAGGATATTTCTGTTATGAGTTTCTACAAGACAGGAAAATCCCCAATCAGGTTTAAGACCTGACAGGAATACGATATTGTCATAGAGGATTGTAATTTTCATTCTCAGTTCTTATTATTTTGTTACATACCTATACCTGCTATTTCCCTTCCACAATTAGGGCAACGACCATCTTGAATTTTATTTTTTATCATTCCAAAATTTGTGCGTTCAATCAATATTTGACCACAACCGGGGCATTTGGTATCTGCATTTCCATGATTTGTTACATTACCCAAATAAACATAATGAAGCCCTGTCTCCAGACCAATTTCCCGGGCCCGATTTAAAACTGCAAGGGGTGTTGGTGGAAGATATTTAAGTTTGTAGGCTGGATAAAATGCGCTGATGTGCCATGGTATTTCTCTGCTAACACTCATTATGAACTCGGCAATTGAGTGAAATTCCTGATTTGTATCATTCAATGTTGGAATAACCAGTGTGGTTACTTCTATCCAGATTCCCATTTGATTCAACATTTTTATGGTATCCAGGACGGGTTGTAATTTTGCCTTGCAGCTTTTTTTATATAAATTGTTTGAAAAGGATTTAATATCAACATTGGCAGCGTCAAGATATGGAGCTATTTTTTGCAGAGCTTCAGATGTGATAAATCCATTTGTTATAAATATATTTTTAATATTTTTATCATGAGCTAACTGAGCAACATCATAGGCATATTCATAAAAAATGGTTGGTTCTGTATAAGTATAAGCAATGCTTTTACAGCCAAGTTGCATTGCCTGAACTAAAGTTTCTTCGGGTGCTGAATCCTGACCAATAATTCGATTCTCAAGAACGGGCATCTGGGATATACCATAATTCTGACAATATTCACATTGAAAGTTGCATCCTACTGTTGCGATTGAATATTCTGTTGAGCCGGGATAAAAATGAAATAAGGGTTTTTTCTCAATCGGATCAACATGCTGAGCGATTAACTTACCGTAATTCAGCACGTATAGTTTCCCACCAATATTTTCTCTTACCCTGCAAATTCCTTTCTTAGAATTCTGAATTACACATTGATGTGCACAAAGATTGCATTTTACTTTTTCATCGGGTAATTTTTCATATAACATTGCTTCCATCATAATTCACAAAATTTGTATATTTTTTAACTCAAACTACTCAAGACATTAAAGCTTTTTTGTTTTTATTGAACATGTTTTCGATTTTCTTTACAATGTGAAAAATCGTAACGGATATGTCAGCTTCCTCGTTTTCAATAACGATAGGTTTCCCTTCATCTGCCAGTTTTCGCGCTTCAAGATTAATCGGTATTGCACCGAGAAAGACAATATCCATTTCTTCAGCCTGTTTTTTACCACCACCGATACCAAACAATTCAATCCGGTGGCCGCACTCCGGACAAATTAATCCGGACATATTTTCGATGAGGGCAATATTAGGGATATTCATTTTCTTTGCCATACTGATAGCCCTAACTGAATCTATTAATGATAATTCCTGAGGTGTGGTAACAATGATAGCCATATCGGGATCCATATTTTGTGCTATAGTAAGAATCTCGTCACCGGTACCAGGAGGTAAATCTGCAATAAGATAATCCAGATTACCCCATTCGACATCGCCTAAGAATTGATTCAGCATCTTTGAGCGTAATGGCCCCCGCCAAATAACTGCCTGATCCGGAGGTAGCAGATTAGCCATAGAAATAACTTTAATTCCATGACTTTCTTGTGGTATAATTTTATTTCCAGATATGTGTACTTCTCCTTGAATACCAGTCATTTTAGGCACGTTAGGTCCTGTAATATCAGCATCAAGAATTCCTGTTTTATAACCATGAACATGCAATCCATAAGAAAGATTTACACTCACCATTGTTTTGCCTACACCTCCTTTGCCGCTAAAGACAACAATACGGTGTTTAATATGGCTAATATTATCAGCAATTTTTTTGTTTTCAAGTTCAATTTTTTCCTTTTGCTCTTTTGTAATCATAACGATTCCTCCATTTTTTTATACCGATACGCAACTGGTCTGAATAAAGACTAACCAATTTCTTTTGAATATTAACTGCGTTACGGATGCTTATATTCATTTATTTTTTAATGGATGATTTTAATATCCCTGCTTTTATGGTAAACAATTTAAAGTTTGATTTATTTTTTCCCCATTCATCCTTAATCCAATGTAAATGTTTATTTAATATATTAACTGTATCCTCCGGTTTTTCGGAATAAATAATTATAGGAATAAAATATTCGTTAACTATTTTAATATTTTTGCCAAATTGCATAGAGACTAATACATTTACTTCTTTTCCTTTTAGAAATTTAATAATAGCATCTCCTTTCTTTTTTGAACCATGCTCGTGTTCTTCATCAAATAATTTGAAATTATTAATTTCTTCACCTATTAACACCATTTCATTGTCAAGTTGCTCATAAATCAGATATTTATCAGCATCTCCAAAATACCTTTTGTCAAATTTATTCTCTTTATTTACTGCAAATGCAAATTTTAAATTCATAGTTTAAACTTTATTATTTTCTATATTACTTTCCTTTATCTCAAAGATATTCCCTATTTTATCCTTAATAAATATCAAATCAAAAACATCTCTTTTTATACGGATACATTCATAATTCTGGGCTTCTGCTTTTGTAACAAGAGTTTCCCTGTCTTTTATTGTTAGACAAATATGATTAAATCCTTGTTTTAACTTTTTATCTGTTACAAATATTTCCAAAAAAAAATCATCTTTTTGCAAAAAGAAAGCAGAGGTATCCTTGTTTATACCAAATATTTTATTAGCTAATTCTTTTTTTAAAACAAATTTTTTTACTTCTTTCATTTCAAGAATATCAATATAGAAATCTTTAATTTCTTTAGCATCTTCAATTGTTAGTGCAATATGTTCTAATTTCATTTTTTATTTTTTAAATTAATATGATTTCTAACTTCACCTTTATTCCATTCATTTATAATAATATCTATTTTTTTTTGAATTATTTTTGCACATTCAGAAAATTTTTTATCATTCATTAAAATACAAACAAATTTTTTCTTAATTCGTTTTATATTCGGTCCATAAATTTTTGATACAACAGTAGTAACCTTTTCATTTTTCAACAATTCTGCAACTCCTTTTGCTTTTTTGGGGTCAGAATGAATATCTTGATCTTCTTCAGTTGTATTTTTAATTCTTTTAATAAATTTAGCTTCAGATGCAGAGATTTTATAAATATCGTAATAATAAGCATCACCAAAATGCCTTTTAATAAAAGATTTCCCATCGTCTGTTGCAAATGCAGTAATAATTTTCATTTGTTTAAATTTTTTTTGTTTATTAATGTTACAAAAATAAAACGCTTATCATTAATGCTTGTTTTAACACATTAAAAAACATCAGTTATCATAGTTTTTCTGCTTTAAGTAATCGCACATATTT
>JAUXFX010000101.1 GCA_030622635.1 Bacteroidota bacterium | reverse complement strand
GTAATGAATTACCCGGATTTTTGGGTTTTTGAAATTATAGACACCTCAACAAACATCATTAACAATACAACAAATGAGAAAGTAATAAAGGTTTATCCCAATCCTGCAAAAGATTATGTTTTGTTTGAGATATCCCCCTCAATCCTCCAAAATGGGGATAAGAATGTCATTTTAATAAATGATGTTTTCGGGCAAATAGTGACAACGCTAAGATTAAAAAACGAAAAAACAGTATGGGATTGCATAGAGGTGCCAAGCGGCACGTACTTTTATTGCATTCAAAGAGGTTTAAACACAATTGAAAGAGGTAAACTTGTGATAATAAAATAAAACCCGGTATTTTTACTAATGCTGAATAGAAATGCAAAAACTTTAAAGGTCTATTCAGCACGCATAACTACTTCTAAACAGCTTTACTTAGTAAACCTGTTAAGAATTAGTATATAAAGGGCGGTGGCACGAAAAAACGGCGGGCGTGGGTAAGCCTTGTGGGGAGATAGCTTCGTTTTTTCTTGATTTTTGGTTACTTTGTATTAAGACAAAGTAACATATAAATAAACACCTACAGACAATATACTATGGTGATCAGTAAATAAATTAAAAAAATAAAACAAGACCTGACAGGTCGGTTAAGTACCTGTCCCATACGGGGCGTAGTCCAGGTCGAAAAAACGATGTGAGAAATTTAGTATTTTCAACCTGTCAGGTTCAAGGCAACCTGACAGGTTACGATAACCATCTGATTATAATAACGTGAAAGCTTTATAAATATAACAAAAATATTTGAAAAACAATCAAAAAATAGTATATTTGTTTTTATTATAGATTGAAAATTAGAAAACCCTTCCATGATGGTAGTAAAGGTTATGACCTAAGCGCCCAACCTCAATAAATCTTTAGTATTTGGTCCTTCATTGAATAGCAAATCAATAATACTCAGGTTTGGAATAAAACCGGATTTATTCTCAAATACCTGATGGTATGGTTTAAAGTTAATTGAACTTATTTTGTTTTTTGGGCTGATTTTATTTCTTAGATCAACTGTGTTTAATGGCCTTTTTTGAAAATCAGTGGTGTAATTTACTTCCTTTTTAATTCCGACAAGTTCCATCAGAAGCTCTAAAATCCGGTGATTATACTCAATAAGAAAGTTAAATTTTTTATCAAAAAAAGGAAAAAGCTCATCGCGGTAAAATAAAAAGTAAGGTGAAGAATTGTATGCCGATTCAATTGACTTCCAATGAATATTTTGCCAGTTTTGTAAGTATGAGATTTTAATGTCTTTTATGCAGGTATTATGTCCGCTGATTTTTGTAACAGGAATAGATAATGTTAGTTTTCCGTTTGCCCCGTAAATTGAATAACGGTTTCTGTATGTTTGTTTATGATATGTTTCAAAATTTTCTATCCGGATTTTATCTGAATTTACCAGATAAATAAAATATTCAACAGGGGGGAGGCATGCAGTTGAAAACAGGACAGATGAATATTTATTCTTCATGACAAAGAATTCTGATTAAATGTTCGGCAAATTTAAATAAAAAAGGTGCAGTATTTATTTACTGCACCTTATAAATATATGTGATAGATTTTAAGTTTTATTTAGTTGCTTCAACAACTTTATTCTTTAAAAGAATGTCATCAATTGTTTTTTTCATAGACTCTTTAGGTAAAGCTCCCATAGCCATTTGCGGCTGTCCGTCTATAGGGCAGAACAATAATGAGGGAATACTTCTGATTCCGAAAGCAGCAGCCAATTCCTGTTCCTGTTCTGTATTTACTTTGTATATATTGATCTTGCCTTTGTATTCTTCGTTTAATTCTTCAAGTATGGGGGCAACCATTTTGCAAGGTGCACACCAGTCGGCATAAAAGTCAATTAAGCATGGTAATTTTCCTTCAAATTTCCATTCTTTGTTTTTTTCATAATTAAAGACTTTTTCCAGAAAAGTCTGTTTGGTCAAATGTTCCATTAATATAAATTTTTATGAGTGTTAATAAATACTATTTAATTTTTACGGGGTTTAAAATATTTTCTTCAATAATTTTAATATACGTAACTTTTGGTAATGCACCTGCTTGCATTGTCGGCTTTCCTTTTAAAGGGGAAAATAATACTGCAGGAATACTACTGATTTGAAATATTCTTGCCAGTTCTTTTTCTTTTTGAGTGTCAATTTTATATATTTTAACTTTTCCATTATATTTTTCTGCCAGTTCTTCCATTATCGGAGCTATCATTTTGCATGGTTTACACCAGTCGGCATAAAAATCAATTACACATGGCAGTTCGCCTTCGTATATCCATTCCTTTGGATTTTTCTCGAAATTCCAAACTTTTTCCTTAAAGGTTTCATAAGTTAAATGTTCAGGTTTTATTTTTTTACTTTCGGAAACTTTTCCATCATCCGTATTTTTAATATTTTCCGGTTTATTTCCACTTGTATTAGTGCAGCTTATAAGGATAAATGCTACTAAAGTCAGTCCAATAATTTTTACGTTTTTCATAAGTTTTGAATTAATAATTTAATAAAATAAATTTCGCATGCAAATATATAAATAATTTAATAATAAATCGCTTAATTATCACTTTTATTTTTACCTTTGTATCAAAAACTATTCCAAAAGAAGTTTTGTCAGTTTGATTATTTTCGTTAAATAAATAATAATGAGTGGATTATTTGGTAATTTAAGTATTAAGCAATTTGATTTAAAATTTTCTGATGAGAATAAATGTTTGCAATATTTGGCAGATTTAAAATGGAAGGATGGTTTTGTTTGCCGAAAATGCGGACATGCAAATTATTGCAAGGGGAAAACGCCTTTCTCAAGACGCTGCACAAAATGCAAGCATGACGAATCTGCTACTTCTCATACTGTTTTTCATAAGTGTAAAATACCTTTAACCGAAGCATTTCAAATTGCTTTTTATGTTTGTAATAATCCTGATATTTCCACTTATGAGTTATCCCATAGAATAAATATCCGTCAAATGACATGCTGGAAATTTAAGAAAAAGATAATTGAATGCATTGAGAAAGGGGGAGGTATGGATTTTTATGAGGTCTAAACAATTAAACATTCCATTTCTTTATAAGTTAATATTGAAAGAAATTTAAAGTTAAGTAAAAGATAATTATTTTAGAAATGGAATGTTTTTCAATGATTAATAATAATTTTTTTATTTATTACTCCTTTTTCACATCTGATATTTAAAATGTAAACTCCGTCTGAAAAATTTTTAGTATTAAAAACATTTTGATAATTACCTGTAAAGTTATTTAATCTTTCGGAGAATACGGTTATACCGCTAATTGTAATAATTTTTATTTCACATGATTGATTTTGGTTCAAAGTAAATTCTAAAAATAATTCATCGGATGCCGGGTTTGGGAAGATTGCAAAATTTTCGAAAATATCATTTTCAATAATACTAACATTATTTATTTCGTAGTATGCTTCCCATCCGGGAGCAGTAACAGTTGTATTTGTTGTGAAAGTTAAAAACATTGAGCCGCTGTATGCAGTTATTGGGTCTGGAATTTCAGTTCCTGACAATTCGGCAATTAATGTTGTTCCGTCAAAAATTTTAACCGGATCAAATTCTTCTTCAGTATTAAATTCTGTAAAATAAATTGTAATCTCCGAAGCATCCGGAGGTTTAATATTCCACATACAAGTAGTCAGGTTATGATAGTTGCGTGGACCGCTTCCGTCACTAAAAGTATCACTGATTGCTGTAAGTGATGTAAGTCCGCTGCAATAAACCGGAATTTCAGAGCTGTAGCTTGCCAACCATCCTGCTGAGGTTATATCATCATCTGAAATAAAAGTTATTAACATCTTGTCTCCTGAAGATGTAACAGATTCAGGTAAAGTTGAACCTGAAAATACACCGAGTACAGTATCCGAGGTTGTTTCACCGTCATAAACTGTAACAAAATCATTAGTATCAGTATCAAATTTTATAAAATTCAGATATATATTTTCAACAGAATCTAAAGGAGCTATCAACCAACTGCAATCGGTATTGTTGAGATAATTGTCAATGGGTCCGCTTCCATCTTCAATTGTACCTTCATTTGAAGTTAATGTTGAATCGCCTGTGCAATAATATGGGTATTGAAAGTTGATGGTGTCGGGATAGCAATTTATTATGAGTTCCTGTGCAAGATTAAAGTTTGAGCCACCCGGACTTAAATTATCAGTATAAAAATATCCGTCGTATGAGCCGCCCCATCCCCAGTTAAAATGATAATAATTAGTGTCCTGATATCCGTCGCAAACAAATGCATGCCCGTTGATATTCGGTACCGACCATCCCGCATAATACATTGGAATTTTTTTGTCAAGATGTGAAATCAATAAACTGTCCCAATCCATTGAAGTACTGTCACGATAAACATATTGTGTTTCGGGTGAATATTTAAAATAGGTTCGCAGAGAATAAGCTGCTTTATGATTATACATTCCTGAGCCATTTGGTCCGTAAACAAGGTCAACAGAAACCCCGAGATGATAAAGAAGCCCGGCAACTGCAAGGTTGCTGTTGCTTAATGAAATTGCCATGCTGTTCCATTGATAAGTAGTATTTCCAAAATCAGCGGATAATGTGCCGTAAGGCGGACATTGGTATGAATATGAGCCGGTTCCCTGTATGGGAAACCTGAAATAATTTACTACCTGTCCCATAGCAGTTGGAACACAGCCGGCATAACAATGTCCGCCGGGTCCTAACGGATCGGCAGGGCACATTTCGTTATAATAAATGCCCTGATTCCATGTTGTTGTGAGCAACGGCTCAACTTCTTTTTCATTCATGAAAATTTTTAGTTGTTCAATGTTATTAGTGAGTAAATGTTTCCATGCTGCCTGAACTTTTTTATTCGCTTCAAAATCATTTTCAATCATATATTTAATCTGGTGTTTGAAAATGTTTAAAAGTTCCTGATATTGTGGTGGTTGGAATTCTTTTGAAGAATATCCTGTAAAAGAATATCCCAAAACAGGAATTACACCATCATAAGCAGTAACAATAACAAAACCTGTGTTGTTAATCCCGAAAAAATAGTAGACGCTGGTTTCCCTGATTTTTTCAATTTTAATATCAGTTATAAGAATATTTTTATAATTGATATTTTGATATTGATTAATTCTTTCATAATAAAAGTTTAGGGCTACTCTTTTAGCATCATCCAATTCAATTTTTCCGGCAAAATTTGATGTAATAATCCCTGAGAAAATTAATATTAAACAAATGATTTTTGTTTTCATCCTGAAAAAATTTTAAGATTTATTCTATTATCCTGTAAAACTTTGTTTTTTTTAGTAAAGTATTGGTTTTTGATTATTAGTCCACAGTCCTCAGTCCCCAGTCTTCAGTCAATTAATCGACTTGTCTACTGACTGCCGACTTTCTATTAACTATCACTTAAGCTAATTTTGTTTGTAGCTTCGCTACGCTAAGAATTATACGGGATAAAATTACAAAAAAAATGCTGCTTTATCAAGAAACGGCATTTTTTCCAAAAAAAAACCTGCAAGTCATTACGATCTTGCAGGTTAAAAAAAAACCATGAAAACAAAAACTATTTTATAACAATTTTTTTATTAACAGTTCCTTTTTCAGTAATTAAACTAATAACATAAATACCTTTTGAATATTGGCTTACATCAATTGTTTTTTGATAATCGCCATCAAAGTTAGTTAAATTTTCGGAATAAACAACTTCACCTGTAATTTTCATTAATTTCATTTGAATATTCTGAGTTTTACTAATTGTAAATTTCAGGTTTAGATTTTCGTTGGTTGGATTCGGGAAAATTGCAAAACTTTCAAAAATATCATTTTCAATAATACCAACGTTATCAATTTCGTAGTATGCTTCCCATCCGGGAGCTGTAATTGTTGAGTTTGTGTTGAAAGTAATAAACATTGAACCACTGGTAGCAGTGATAGGATCAGGTATTTCATCGCCGGATAAAGTAGTTATTATAGAAGTTCCATCATATACCATAACTTTGTCATAATCTTCTTCAGTGTTGAAAGATGTGAAATAAAGTGTGATTGTGCCTGCATAGTCGGGTTCAATTTTCCACATACAAACCGAACCGTTTCTATAATTAAAAGTACTGCTGCCATCGGAAAAATCTTCAGTTACTTCTGTAAGCATAGTTAAACCGCTGCAATAAGATGGGTATGATGATGTGTATTCAATCATAAACCCCGGAGCAGTTCCTGTTCCGTCAGATACAAAAGTTATTAATATTTTGTTTCCTGTTGAAGTGATATTTGATGGTAAACTTGAGCCTGTAAATGTTCCAAGAACAGGATCACCGGTAGTTTCACCATCGTAAACAGTAACAAAGTCATTACTTTCCAAATCAAACTGTATAAAGTGTAATGTTATGTCTGTAATTGAATCCTGTGATGTTTGAGGGTCAATAAGCCAGCTTGCCTCCGTGTTGTTCAGATAATCTTCAACAGGACCGCTTCCGTCAGTAAAAGAACCTGATGTATTTGTAAGTATTGTTGAACCGCTGGCATAATATGGGTAATCTGCGTCAGTGGGATAAAAATATCTGACAGCTTTTTGATGCAAGTAAAATCCGTTTACATTGTAAATTGTATAAAATCCATTTCCGTAACCTCCCCAGCCGAAATTGAAATGGAAATTAGTTCCCTGGTATCCATCGCAAACAAAGGCATGTCCTGAATTACTTGTAGTCCTGCCGGAATAATATAAAGGTCTGCCTAAATCCAGTTCATCTTGCAAAATAGTTATCCATTGTGAAGTGGAGTACCAACTTTTTTCAATAAAATTCGCATTGTCATACCTGAAATAATCTCTTACAGCATTATCAACATCTTCACTCATTGCTCCGGAACCGTTTGGAGAATAGTTCATGTCAACTGATACTCCGCAATGGTATTGTAATTCGCCGATAGGGTATGGGTTAGATGCATCAATTTCGTTCATCATACCATCCCAGTCATATTCGGTTTGTCCAAAGTTTGCAGTTTGGGTTCCATAACCTGAACAGTAATAGCTGTGCTGACCTTCTCCCTGAAAAGGATAACGCCAGTAATGCATTACCTGAGACATACAAGTAGCTACACAACCTGCATAAACATGCCCGCCTGGTCCTGCAGGGTCGGCAGGGCACATAATATTATAAGGGTCATCCTGATTCCACATTGAAGCAACAAGTGGGTCAACATCTTTATCATCAGTTATTGTTAGTAATTGTGAAATATTTTCTGTTAAAAAATATTCCCATGTCTCTGACACTTCCTGGTCTGCTGTAATATTATTAGTTCTTATAAATGTTATCTGGTCAATATAACTTTCCATATAACTTCCATAATTGGTTAAACCATCTGCAGTTTTGGGATAAAAACCTTTATAAGAATATCCTATTACAGGAACAAATGCGTCTTCTGCCGATACAATAACAAAACCTCCGTTTTCCATATCAAAAGCATAAAAAACAACTTCATTATTGACCTTTTTTACAAATGAATCTTTTATTCTAATTTCACTGTAATTAATAGTTTGAACAAACTGATTCACTTTTTCATAATAAAAGTTTACAGCAACTTTTTTTGCATCATTTATGTCAACATTTTTTCCAAAAACAAAACTAATTGTGCTAAGTAAGAGGATGCTGAGAAATAGTAATTTTCTTGTTTTCATAATTAATATAATTTGATTAAAAAAATTTTGGCAAAGATATTAAAGTTTTATTAAAAAACTGCTAAGTTGAAAAAAATGATTAATTGTGTTGATAAATTGTTGCGTGTTGCGGGTTACGAGTTACGAGAATAAATGGTTAAATGGTTGAATTGTTAAACCTGCCTGTCGGGGCAGATTGTTACGGGTTAAAAAGATTAAACGCAGAGACACAGAGACGCAGAGATAAATTGTTGTTGGTTGCGGGTAAAACTTCTAAAATCAAAAATCTTCAATCAGCCTGCCCCGTAGCTTTAGTATATCGGGGTTAATCGTAAATCAAAAGAGATTTCAGAATAACGATTAACGATATATGATTTGCGAAGTAAAATTACATGTTTGCCTTTCGATAGAAAAGCCTGCGACACATTATTCCATCACTCCATCATTCCATTACCCCTTTCAATGCATTAAATACTTTACTTAATTATTAGTTTTTCGTTAACTTTATTTTTATCAGATGTTAAACTTAACACATAAATACCTGTTGGTAAATTTGAAATGTCAATTGATTTATTTTTTGTGTTGCAGAAATTTACTGATTTTTTAGTGTAAACTTCCTGTCCCTGCATATTTATAATTGACAGCTTAAAAATATCATCAGTACCTGAAAGAATAATGTTCAGAATATCTTTAGATGGATTAGGGTATAATTCTAAATTTACCGAGCCGGTGTTTTTCTCTGAAATGTTTGTTGTATTTGAAATCATAATATTATCAACAAATACATTATCACCTTCAGTGAAGAAATAATCTGATAAATAACATGCAGACTGGAATGTAATCGTAAAGTAAGTATTACCATAAGCTGACAGGTCAAAGAATTTTGTTTCAAACGGGTCTTCATTTGTTTCGGGGTTGAAATTTGATTCACCGAAAATATCGGCAACTTGTTCATCGTTTACAAGCACCCTGAACCAACTGTTTGTTTGTCCGATGCCATAAGTTTGTCTTAAATCAAGTGTTAATCCCACTCCTGCAATACCTGTTGCATCAACACTGCAATTTGTTGCCTGTGCATGAAATTCTTCATTATCCACCCATGCCTGTTCCGGAGTTGTGTTTGTTGGTCCGCCCGACCATCCGCCAATTGCTGTATTTCCCTGAAAATGCAACCCATAAGAAGAACCGGGTGTTGCTGCTCTTCCGTCAATTGATATGCCTGCTTTTTCGTTTGAAGAAAGAACAAAATATATTGTTTCACCTGTTTCAAAATCTTCGCTGAATGGAATTTCAATACCTTCAATAAAAATAAAATCGGTTTTGGTTTCATTACTGCTGCCATTAGCGTTTGTTGCGGTTAAGGAAACAGTATAATAACCCGGAGCATCAAATTGCACTTCAGGGTTTTGAGTGTTTGCACTTGTTCCGTTTACAAAAGTTACTGAATTTGGAGTAAATTCCCATACCCAAGCTGTCGGGTCATATAATGTCAGGTCATAAAAGTTCAGAACATCTTTATTACAAGCACTTGAATCGTTTGCGCTAAAATTAACATAAGGTAAAGGTGTACTGGTGACTGTAATATAATTTGAAATTATCAGCTCATTTGTGCCAAAATTGTTAGATACGGTTAAAGTAACATCATAAGTACCTGCTGTAGGATATTCAATACCTGTTGGATTTTGAACGTAAGAGTTTGTTGGAACCCCGCCTTCAAATATCCATGTCCAGTCGTCAGGTATTCCTTCCGAAAGGTCTGTAAAGTCAATGCTTGTTCCCGGAAGAATAATTGTAACTTCTGTTGAAAATGCAGCAACAGGAGAGAAAGGTGTGTTAATAACAGCAGCATAAGCATCAATACGTCCTGCACCTAATTCTCCGGCATAATTAGGATTAATTGCGTCAATGTCAACGCAGGTTGATTCTAAAATATCTTCAACTTCATCTGGAGTAAGGTCAGGGTTAATTGAAAGTATCAGGCAGCTTAAACCTGCAGCAAAAGGACAAGACATTGAAGTACCGAAAAATGTATCGTAGTATCCGAGGTCAGTATGATCATAAGTAGTGCTTAAAAGACCGCTTGGTCCCGGACTGCAAAAACCACCGGGAGCACAAATATCAATCGTATAACCGTAGTTTGAAAATGAAGATTTTGTGTCATCATGGTCGGTTGATGCAACTGAAATAACATGATTGTATGCTGAAGGATAATGCGGACTGTTTGAATTGGCATTACCGGATGATGCAAGCAGTATAATTCCCATATTATAAATGGAAGTACAAATATTTTGGTTTGTTTGTGAATGACCTGAACCACCCCATGACATACTGATAACATGCGCACCGTTGTTTGCAGCCCATTGAATTCCAGGGAATCCGTAAATGCCGTTTGGATTTGAATTATTGGCAGCTTTAACAGCAATGATGCTCACATTATAACCAATAGAAGCGATTCCAATATTATTATTTGTATGTCCCGCAGCTAAACCGGCACAATGAGTACCATGCGACCATGCAGATGAATCACCGGTTCCCGGAGGGTCGGAACTGTTGGTGTTGTAATAAGTATCTCTTTGAAGTATAATCTTATCTTCCAGATCGGGATGTTCCGACCATACGGCATTGTCAACAATACCAACATTGATGTCTGCCGATCCCTGAGTTATATCCCATGCCATTTCAGCATTGATAACATCCAAATGCCAGTTCCAGTTTGCCGGACCATTAACTAAATTATATAATGTATCGTTTGGCTGGAAGTCAATTGTGTGATACGGCACTTTCTCAATATATTCAAAATCGGTATTTTTTTCAAGTTCCGTTATGATTTCGTCAACTTTATCAAAACCACTGAATTCTATAAGGAAGGTTCTTAAAAGTTTAAAATCATTATTCAGATCATAAGGTCTTGAAAGAGCTGTAATATTATAATTTGCTCTTATTTCATTAAGAAAAGACACGTTATCCAAATTAACACTTCTGTCGTTGTTTACAGGTATATTAACCGTAATATCATTTTTAAATTTAACATAGATTTTTCCATCCTGGTAATCTTTATAGAATGTTTGAGCAACTCCATTCAGGCAAAATGTAATTAGTATCAGGATAAAAAGTTTTGAAATAACTCCTGATCTTAACGAATGTGTAAATAAATTTTTCATAATTTTTTGGTAATTATTTAGGTGGTGTAAAGATAAAAAATTCAGAGTTATTAACAATGCTTCAATTAAAAAAATGAAATGAGGATAAGTTTTTCATAAATCTGAAGCAAAGTAT
>JAUXFX010000237.1 GCA_030622635.1 Bacteroidota bacterium | reverse complement strand
TTTTTCTTAATTTAAAAAATATTTCAACATTCTGTTGTTAATTATTTTTTTACTTTTGATAAATGTTAATACTTTCGTGAACGGTTACTTATTTTTTTACTAAGGTTAATGGTTTGGAGATAAGGTTTTTATTGATAGAATAAGATGCTGTTATAGGATTGCTGTATATTCCAAAAACCTTATTTGTAACCTTATTTAAACCTTAGTAAAAAAATATGACGACCACCTCACTAACCTTATTAACCTTATTTTGGAGAGAAGTATGGAGTAGAAATTTCTGAATAATAATGATTGCTTTTTTTAATTGATATGCCGATAGTAAGCGGAGCAGTGTTGTTCAAAGGTATAATAAATACAGTTTGATTAAAACACCCCCAGCACCTCAAAATAATATTTAGCCGGAATGTTTAAAAATATTTTTTATATAAAATAAATTATTACCTTTGCAGTAATTATTTAGTGGACAGATTTGATTGATTGCAACCACAGGAAAAAATGCTAAAACAATGCTTTTACCTGCCAATCATCAATCTCCCAACAAAGTAAAAAAATAATTAATTAACAATTTAAATTTATTAAAGTTATGGGATATTTATTTACATCAGAATCAGTATCAGAGGGACACCCTGATAAAATTGCAGATCAAGTTTCGGATGCATTGCTGGATGAAATGCTACGTTACGACCCGGAGTCAAAAGTAGCATGTGAAACATTAGTTACTACAGGTTTAACTGTTTGTAGCGGAGAAGTCCTAACAACCGGTTATGCCGATGTTCAGAAGATTGCCAGAAGAGTTATTAAAAGAATCGGTTATACAAATGCCGATTACCGTTTTGATTATAATTCATGTGGGGTAATTTCAACAATTCATGAACAATCACCTGATATCAGGCAGGGTGTTGTCAGGAAGAAGAAAGAGGAGCAAGGTGCCGGCGACCAGGGAATGATGTTCGGTTATGCCTGCACTGAAATGGATAATTTTATGCCAATGCCAATAGAACTTGCTCATATTTTCCTGCAGGAATTAGCTGGCATCCGCAAGGAAGGCAAAAAAATGAAATACCTGCGACCCGATTCCAAATCACAAATTACCATTGAATATGGCGACAATAACAAACCTGTTAGAATTGATACCATCGTAATTTCAACACAACATGATGATTTTGATACAGAAGAAAATATGTTGAAAAAAATTAAGGACGATGTTAAAAATATTCTTATTCCGCGTGTTAAAAGAACTTTACCTGACAGAGTGAAAGAATTATTCAAAAGCGATTTCAGATTATTGGTTAATCCGACAGGGAAGTTTGTAATAGGCGGACCGCACGGTGATACGGGACTAACAGGAAGAAAAATTATTGTTGACACTTATGGTGGCCGCGGTGCTCATGGAGGCGGTGCATTTTCAGGAAAAGATTCATCAAAAGTTGACCGCTCAGCTGCTTATGCAGCACGTCATATAGCAAAAAATCTGGTTGCTGCCGGCGTTGCTGATGAGGTGCTGGTTCAGGTTGCCTATGCTATTGGTGTTGCCGAACCGGTTGGTTTGTATATCAATACTTTTAAAACTTCTAAAGTAAAAAACAAAGAAGGTAAAAAACTTACGGATGGTGAAATTGCTGAAAAAGTCAATAAAATTTTTGATATGCGTCCCTATGCAATTATTGAGCGATTTGGTTTGAAAAACCCGATATTTGAAAGAGCTGCCTCTTATGGACATTTTGGCAGAGACCATTATTTTGAAGATGTTGAAGTATTTTACAGCAATAGAGATACAAAAACAAAGATTATTGACGGACAGGAAAAACACTTTAAAAATGTTGAATTCTTTGCGTGGGAAAAATTAGATTATGTTGGTAAGATAAAAAAAGAGTTTGATATTTAGTGTTTGCAAGAAAACGCCAATAACTGCGTTACGCTCATCTTAAAACTCAGTCATCCGTACGGACTCCTGATTTTTAAGATTTCGCATCCCGATAGCTATCGAGGATGTTCTTGACATTTTCTTATCAAACACTTAGTTTTCGTGCAAAAACTATTTAGATAAGGTTAATGGCTAAATGGTTTGATGGTTGAATGTTGAATGACAACTGAATGACAAATACTCCTCAACAAAATATTAGTATTTTTATGAGACACTAATTTTATTTAACAAAAGCTAAACAGTTATGGAAATTTCAGGAAAACCAAGCTTTAAACCAGAAATGTCCCTTAATCGTATTCAGGCATTAACAGATGGAATATTCGCTATTGCAATGACTTTGCTTGTATTAAGCATTGATCTGCCTGAAAAAGATTTAAGCCTATCAGGTACACCACTACATAAGTTCTTATTGAATCAATTAGATCAATTTTATATTTATGCAATGAGTTTTTTCCTGCTGGCTGTTTTCTGGATAATAGGACACAGACAAAGCAGATATTTTAAACGAACAGATAACAAGCATCTGTGGATAAATATTCTGATATTGATGTTTGTTTGCCTGGTTCCATATTCTTCTTCGCTGGTTAGTGATTTTGGATATGACTGGATGGCAAACTTATTTTTCAATACAAATATGTTTATAATTGCTTTGTTATATTGGATTAACTGGATTTATGGAACAAAAGATAAACGTTTGATTGATGAGAATTTGGATTACTCTGTAATTAGTATCAGTAATATTAAAAGTAAAATATTTTTAATGGTTTCAATATTGGCAATTATATTATCATTAATTGTTCCGTCTTATGCAGCTTGCTCGTATTTATTGTTAATTCTATTTTTTAACCTGAAAAGGTTTTATGTTAAAAAAGTAAGAATGGACTCATGAAAATAATGCGTGCTAAATTATCTTTGTTTTCAGGAATTCCGGCAATGAGATCACAAATACGTTTTCTTTAATGCCTTACAATTAATTTTTTTGTTGTGGCTATGTCTCCGTTAAGGATTAAAGAATAAAAATAAACGCCATCTTTTAGATCACTGGTGTTAATTGTTACTTTACCCTTAATATCCTGTAATTTAACACTTCTGACTGTTGAACCAAGCAATGTGCTAATAATAATTTCCGCATCTTTGAATTCATTGTCACATAAATAATCAAAACTTGTTTGAGTGTTAGCAGGATTCGGATAAGCATTTGAAAATTCAATATTGCTTAGCAAGTTTTCTTTAACTGATGAAGTGCCACCTAAATATTTAACTTTTACACAAACTGAATCATCAGGATTGTTTTCATCAAAAAATACATACATTATTTCAGAAGTACCGATATGCCCATTACCTTCATAATGTCCTTCAAATCCATTATTAGTTTCATCAGGATCTATTGAAACAGCATTTGGAGATACATAAATGTTTGACGGGAAACAAACTCCGTTCCAGCAAAAAGTATTTATCGACAGTGTTACAGTATCAATAATAACTTTTTTTACTTTTACTGATAATGCATCAGTTGAAATATTGGTTACCCAAACAGGAGCTGCAAGCAGTTCGTCAGGGGTTCCTTCAACGGCTATTGTTGAATTATTTGGGATACTTCCTTGTTCGTTTGATAATTCCAAACTTTGTCCGAAAGAAAATGTGAAAAAAAAACCTGCGAGGGAAATAAAAAGTATAATTTTTTTCATGATGTTAAAATTTTATTGTTTGTAAATATTTTGTTTATTATGATTTTATAACAAAAATTATGCTAAACATTATTTTCACCATCAATAATTCAAATATTTTTGAGATAATTAGAAAAAATTTATTATTTATAGAACCATTTGCAAAAATAACAATAAAAAACGTAAAAACAAAAGGAAAGAATTGGAACAAAAGCCATCTTCACAAGTAGATACTGATTCCCGTAGT
>JAUXFX010000080.1 GCA_030622635.1 Bacteroidota bacterium | reverse complement strand
CATACGGCTTTTTCCTGATGATACGGTCACTTACAAGGTACAAAGAAGCAAAAAAAGGTTTTACTCCTACACCACATACGGGTGAAACATAGCGTAGCGAAGCTACAAACAAATTATTAGTTTTTAAAAAATTCAAGTTATGATCGTAATAGAAATTATTCAGTGGATTCTATTTATCTATCTTACATTAACTACATTATACATATTTGTATTCAGTTTTGCAAGTTTGTTTCCATACAAAAACAAGCCACCGCTTGATACAAAAAAAAGGAAATTTGCAGTTTTGATACCAGGTTATAAAGAAGATGATGTAATTATTGAAGTTGCAAAAGATGCCCTTAACCAGGATTATCCGGCAGATTTATATGATATTGTAGTAATTGCAGATTCGTTTAATAGTAAAACACTTAAAAAATTAAAGGAACTACCTATAAAAGTTATTGAGGTATCGTTTGAATCAAGTACAAAATCCAAAGCATTAAATAAAGCTATGGAACAACTACCCGAAGACTATGATTTAGCGTTGGTATTGGATGCCGACAATTTGATGGAAAGTGATTTTCTCGCTAAAATTAATAAAACATTTAGTAACAAGTGTATTATAGTTCAAGGTCACCGTGTTGCTAAAAACACGGATACTTCATTTGCTGTTTTAGATGCAGTTAGCGAGGAAATTAATAATAATATATTCAGAAAAGGACACAGAATACTTGGCTTATCAGCAGCTATTATCGGCTCGGGTATGGCTATTGAATATAATTATTTTAAAAATTTAATGAAAACTATCAAAGCCGTCGGTGGTTTTGATAAAGAAATTGAATTAAAAACACTAAAAGATAAGCATGTTATTGAATACAATAACGATGCTTATGTTTATGATGAAAAAGTTCAAAAAGCCGAAGTATTTCAAAGCCAGAGAAGAAGATGGCTGTCAGCACAGCTTCATTATTTCTCTAAAGATATTCTTACAGCTTTAAAATATTTAATTACCAAAGGAAATATTGACTATTTTAATAAAGCCATTCAATTTAGTTTACTTCCGAGAATAATGTTAGTGGGTATTTTGTTTATTATTACAATTCTTTCAATAATTTTTAATCCTGTATATTATACTTATGCATGGCTGATTGTTTTAATAGCATGTATATTATCGTTTTTATTTTCAATTCCCCGTAAATTTTATAATTTTAAAACTTTTAAAGCAATTTTAACTTTGCCAAAAGGATTTATTTTAATGTTCGTATCATTAATTAAAATACGAGGAGCTAATAAAAAATTCATACATACAAAACATACCAGTACTTCAAAAAATAAAAATATGTAGAACAATTAATTCAGAAACTTAAAATAATAACAGTATGAAAATCGGAATAGAAGGACAGAGGCTCTTCCGTGAGAAAAAACACGGAATGGATATGGTTGCTTTGGAATTAATAAAGAACCTCCAGAAAATTGATAAAAAAAATGAGTATTTAATTTTTGTTAAACCCGATGTTGATAAAAATTGTTTTCAGGAAACAGATAATTTTAAAATTATTGAGCTTAATGCCGGATTTTTTCCTGTATGGGAGCAATTTGCTTTACCGGTAGCTGCCCGTAAACATGGATGTGATATTTTACATTGCACCAGCAATACTGCACCGGTCAATACAAAAATCCCACTGATGATCACACTTCATGATATTATTTACCTTGAAAGCATTAGTGTTCTGAAAAAAGGCGGTACTTGGTATCAAAAATTCGGAAATATATACAGGCGGCTTGTTGTTCCCCGTGTAGTACATATCAGTAAAAAAATTATTACAGTATCAGAGTTTGAAAAAGACAGAATACGTAATTATTTCGGTTATCCAGAAGATGATAATAAACTGGTAGCAGTTTATAACGGGGTTAGCGATTACTTTAAAAAAATTGAAAATAAAAAAGAGTTAAAAAGAGTAAAGGAAAAGTATAATCTGCCTGATGAGTTCTTTTTCTTTCTCGGCAATACCGACCCTAAAAAAAATACAAAAGGCGTACTAAAGGCATATTCGGATTTTCTAAAAAGAAATGATAAAAAAATATCTCTGCTTATGCTTGACTATGATAAAGAAGCCCTGAAAAAATTATTAATTGAGATTGATGATAAGGAACTGATTAACCATATATTTCTTACAGGCTATGTTATAAATACCGATTTACCTGCAATATACAATCTTTGCAAAATCTTTCTTTATCCATCCTTGCGCGAAAGTTTTGGTATTCCTGTAATTGAAGCAATGTCATGTGGTACACCCGTAATAACATCCAACACATCATCAATGCCTGAAATTTCAGGTGGTGCAGGTTATATTATTGACCCGTTCAATCCTCTGGAAATAACAAAAGCCATTGAAAAAATACTTGCAGACGAAAATCTGAGAAACGACTTAATTAATAAAGGATTAAAACGTGCAAAGAAATTTTCGTGGCGAGCAATGGCTGAGAATGTTTTAAAATTATATGAGGAAGTTTATGCAAATAAATAATAAATAACATATCATGATAAAAGGAAGAGATTTTATTGTATTCGGGCTTCAAGCGTGGGATTTAAATATTGCAAGCACTATAAAATATACTGCAACTGAAATATCACGAAATAACAGGGTGATATTTGTAAATCCGCCGCTTCAAAGAAGTTTGGCATTAATGCATAAAAACATGCCCGAAGTCCAAAAACGCCTGAAAGTATTAAAAGGTGAAGAACCCGACCTTGTTCAGGAAAATGAAAACCTCTGGGTTTTAACACCAAAAACAATTGTAGAATCTATAAACTGGATTAATTCAAAAACGATTTTTGATTTCTTTAACAGAATAAATAATAAAAAATTTGCCAAACAAATTAAAGATGCTGTAAAACGCTTAAACTTTAAAAATTATATTATTCTTGATGATAACTCAATGATAATGGGTTATTATCTAAAAGAATTTCTTAAACCCAATTTGTTTATTTACTTACTGAGAGATGCTGTTACATTAGTATCTTATCATAAAAGACATGGCACAAGACTTCAGCCGGATATTATCAGAAAAGCCGACTTGGTAGTTACGAACTCAGATTTTTTTGCAAATTATGCCCGGAAAACTAATCCCAACTCACATATGATAGGTCAGGGTTGTGATTTAACTATGTATAATGATAAAAATGGTAAACTGAAAATTCCTGATGATATAATAAATATTAAAAGACCGATTATCGGCTATGTCGGATTTTTAACCACAATCAGGCTTGATATTGAAATATTGGTTTACATTGCAGAACAAAAACCCGAATGGAGTGTTGTATTGGTTGGACCCGAAGATGAAAATTTCAAAAACAGCAAACTTCATCAGTTAAAGAATGTTTATTTTTTAGGTCGTAAAGAACCTAAAGAACTTGCAGCTTATATCAAAGGATTTGATGTTGCCTTAAATCCTCAATTAGTTAATGAAATCACCGATATTAACTATCCTTTAAAAATTGACGAATATCTTGCAATGGGAAAACCGACGGTTGCAACCAAAACTACTTTTATGGAATATTTCAGGGGATATACTTATCTGCCTTCTACTAAAGAAGAATATGTTATAGAAATTGAAAAAGCATTAAAAGAAGATTCTCCTGAATTGCAAATTAGACGAATAGCTTATGCATCGAAACATACATGGGAAAATTTCGTAAATAAGATTTATAAACATGTTGAATTTTAGTTCAAAAGAATAAACATGGTGGAAAACAGAGACATCATAATTGTTGGACTGCAAAGCCTTGATAGTGAAATTGGCAGTAATTGTGTAAACATTGCTTATGAATTTGCTAAAAATAACAGGGTTTTGTATGTTAATTATCCATTAGACCGACTTACCACTATAAGACACAATAGTAACCCATCAATAAAAAAACGAAAAAAAATACTTAAAGGAAATGAACCCGACCTTGTTCAGATAAATAAAAATATGTGGAATCTATACCCACGAACAATACTTGAATCAATTAATCAAATCGGTTCAAAAACGATTTTTAATTATCTGAATAAAATCAACAATAAAAGATATGCCAAAAAAATTAATAAATCAATAGAAAAATTGGGATTTAAAAATTTTATTTTATTTAATGACAGTGATTTTTACAGAAGTTTTTACTTAAAAGAACTACTTAAACCTGCTCTTTTTGTGTATTATACAAGGGATAATATGGTAGCTACCGATTATTTTAAAAAACACGGTGCCAGATATGAAGAAGCAATTATGAAAAAAGCTGATCTGGTTGCTGCTAATTCGGTTTATCTGCAAAATGAAGCAATAAAATTCAATCAAAATTCCTATTATGTGGGACAAGGATGCGACCTAACTCTTTTTGATAAAACATTAATTAAAAAATTACCTGATGATATTGAAACAATTAAAAAACCTGTTTTAGGATATATCGGTGTTTTAAAAAGTTCAAGATTGGATATAGAGGTCATTGAACATCTTGCAGTTTCAAAACCTGAATGGAGTATCGTATTAGTTGGTCCCGAAGATGATAAATTTAAAAACAGCAAGCTTCATAAAATTAAAAATATTCATTTTTTAGGCAGCAAAAATATTGATGAGCTTCCCTCCTATTTGGCAGCATTTGATATTGCTATTAATCCACAATTATTGAACGAGCTTACTATTGGAAATTACCCCAGAAAAATTGATGAATATCTCGCTATGGGAAAACCTGTTTTGGCAACTAAAACAGAGGCAATGCAAACATTTTCCGAACATGTTTACCTTGCTGAAAATAAAGAAGAATACGTTACACTTGCCGAAAAAGCTTTAAAAAAGAATAACTCTGAAAAAGAAAAAGCAAGGGAAGAATTTGCAAAAAGTCATACATGGGAAAATAATGTCTTAAAAATTTATAAAGCTATTCAAAAGCTAACAAATTAATTTATTTGAAATGAGTTTAAAGGAAAAAATTAAATCAAACCCAAAATTAAAAAAATTTACGATTTGGGCATTAACGCCAAAGAACCAGCCCAGACCGAGATTATGGGTTAAACTCTTTCTTAATCCTATGAAACATAAAAGAGGCAAAGGTTCAAAAATACGGCGGAGGACAAGAATAGATGTATTACCATGGAATAATTTCAGCTTGGGAAACTACTCAACAATTGAAGATTTCACCACAATAAATAATGGTGTAGGAGATGTTATTATCGGCGACAGGACAAGAATTGGCTTGGGTAATACTTTAATAGGGCCAATTAAAATCGGAAATGATATTATGTTTGCTCAAAACATTGTTATGTCGGGCTTGAACCATGGTTATGAAGATATTACTAAATCAATTCACGACCAACCGGTAACAACAGCACAAATAACAATTGAAGATGAAGTTTGGATTGCTGCAAATTCAGTTGTAGTTGCCGGAGTTACAATTGGAAAACACGCAATAGTTGCAGCAGGCAGTGTGGTTACTAAAGATGTACCACCATATTCTATTGTTGCAGGGAATCCTGCAAAAATTATTAAAGAATATAATTTTGAAACAAAAAAATGGGAAAGAATTTGACGTTTGACGTTTGACGTTTGATGTTTGACGTTTATGGACTCTAGTTATGGATAAATACAAAAAACAAAAATTAATTGCATTTTACAGGTACTTTAAAGATTTTTTATCAAATAAAGAATTTGCTTCTATTTTTACAGCGTTGAATTATTCATTTTTTAATCAACTACCCCGAAAAAATAAAATTATAAAAAGTAAAATCGGGCTTGTTTTTACAAGAAAGGGAACAATTGATTTTAAATCTGCAAATTTTGCTTATGAATGGGGAGTGAAAAAATTTATCTTAAAAAATTATAAAGATTATAATATATTTTTAGATATTGGGACAAATATTGGTATTTACAGTTTATTTTTAGCAAAACACGGATTAAAATGTTATGCTTTTGAACCTGTTAAATATAATTACGAAATATTACTAAAAAATATAGAAATTAATAATTTAAAAAACAAAATTGAGGCTCTTAACTATGGACTTGGCAAGCTTGAGAAAAAAGAAGAATTTATTATTGATCCTGTAAACACAGGTGCTTCCCATCTTGCAGGTCCAGATGAAACCGGTATAAGGACAAAAGTTGATATTTTTACTTTAGATTCTGTAATCGGTAAATTAAATTTAAAAAAAGACGATAAAATTTTAATTAAAATTGATGTAGAAGGAATGGAAAAACAGGTTTTTGAAGGTGCACAAAATTTTTTAAAAACTTTCACTGATTTTTTATTAATTTTTGAAACCGTACATTCGGATATAAATGAAATTAAAGATTTGCTTAATAAAAATGCTAAATTGAATTATTTACCTGTAGATTATTTAAATATTGCTGCAAAAAAACATAAATGAGATACTACTTTATCAAAACTGTCGATTAACGAAGTTCTTATTTGCCGATGTATAAATAATAACAGGAGGTGAAATTAGTAAATACTCTGACGCATACATACTAAACCGTCCTGTTGCGGTGCATACGGATAGACAAAATTTTTAAAATGTATAAATAATTTATATCTTTGTTTAAAAATATTAGTTATGAATATTCAAGCAGTAAAATTGAAGTTAATGCAAGTGATTCTGAACACAGACAATCCTAATATATTGAATGATTTAATGTCAATTGCAAGAACAGAAAAGCAAGATTTTTGGGATATTTTAAGTCAAGAAGAAAAAGATGAAATTAATCAAGGATTTGAAGAAATTGACAAAGGAGATAAATTTGAATACGATGTGGTTATGAAAAAATATAGAAAATGATAGTATATTTTTCTAAAAGGGCAACAAATAAACTGCATAAACTCCTTGATTATTTAGAAAGCAATTGGTCAGAAAAAGTAAGAGATGACTTTATCCAAAAACTTGATAACGCAATAGTTAATATTAAACAATTTCCTGAAAGTTTTCCAGAATCAAAAAGGAAACAAGGATACCGTAAATGTATTTTAACAAAGCAAACTTCAATATATTATCGGATAAAAAACAAAGAAATAGAGGTGTCTACTCTATTTGACAATCGTCAAAAGCCTAATAAGCTTAACAAAGAAATCAAATAAAGCATGCACCCCAATAAATAGTTAATATAAAATAAGATAGAAATAAAAGACCTAATATTTTTTTCAATTATGGCGAATTCGCCATAATTAAAATTGGCATTGTGTTTAGCCAAACCATTTTATTTTTAAACCTAAAAAATACTAATCATGCTTACTCTAAAAATTTTATTCTGGGTTTTTCTTTTTATCATATTCTATGCTTATTTCGGATATGGAATTTTATTGTTTGTAATAATTAAAATCCTCCGTTTGCTTGGATTAAGAAAAAAATATGCAGGTAACGAAGATTATGAACCTGAAGTAACATTATTTGTTGCAGCTTATAATGAAAAAGATTATGTGGACGCTAAAATCAAAAATTCATTAGAGTTGGATTATCCCAAAGATAAAATTAAACAAGTTTGGGTTACCGATGGTTCTGATGACGGCACACAGGAAGTTTTAAAAAAATATGCTGATAAAGGCGTTGAAGTTTACCATGAAGATGCCCGTGGTGGCAAGATCGGAGCAATGAACCGTGGTATGGCTTTTGTTAAAACACCAATAGTTATATTTTCCGATGCAAATACAATGTTGGGTAAAGAATCCATCAGGAGAATTGTAAACTTATTCAGAAATCCTAAAGTCGGATGCGTATCAGGTGAAAAAAGAATTTATCAAAAAGATATGGATTCGGCTGCCGGAACCGAGGGAATATACTGGAAATATGAATCAATACTAAAAAAATGGGATGCAGAATTGTATTCGGTTGTCGGAGCTGCCGGCGAATTATTTGCAATACGTACCGAAT
Organism: Bacteroidota bacterium; assembly: GCA_030622635.1. Taxonomy (GTDB): domain Bacteria; phylum Bacteroidota; class Bacteroidia; order Bacteroidales; family JADFUO01; genus JADFUO01. Next base: position 5,082 of record JAUXFX010000080.1, on the reverse strand, counting down.
TATTCCAAAAAGTTGAAAAAGATACTCTGCTTGACGACTTTATTATTTCATTGCGCGTTGCTGAAAAAGGTTATACAATTCAATATGACCCCGAAGCTTATGCTATTGAAACTGCCTCGGCTGACGTAAAAGAGGAACTAAAACGAAAAATAAGAATTTCTGCCGGCGGAATACAATCAATAATTCGTTTGAAAGAATTATTAAACCCATTCAAATATGGAATATTGACCTTTCAATACATTTCGCACAGAGTTTTGAGATGGACGCTGGCACCATTAGGTTTACTGCTGATTTTAATTTTTAATTTAATTATTGTTTTAAACTGCGGAATAATAAATTTTAATAATATTTATGTATGGATATTCTGGGCACAAATTCTGTTTTATTTGGCAGCCATGCTCGGATGGTATTTTGAAAATAAAAAAATCAAAATCAAAGTATTGTTTATTCCATATTACTTTTTTATAATGAATCTTTCTGTTTATCTTGGAGTTATAAGATTTTTAAAAGGCAAACAGACAGTTAAGTGGGAAAGGGCAAAAAGGGGATAGCTGTCAAATTTGTGTGGGGAAGTGCGTTGAAACGCACTATTATTAAGAGGTTTAAATTTATTTCACCAAACTAAAGTTTAGTGCTAATCTTATAAGAATAGCACCATGCTTCAGCATGGTGTGATGATATACAGAATATTTATAGTTAGCTGACTTAAGTCAGCTTTCCTTTGCTTATTGTCCAAAGGATATAAGAGAATTTATTGATATTTATTGATATTAAATTTTTAATCCTTATTAGGTTTTAACCTTAATAAATTCAAGATATGAAAATACTTAAATATATTATTATAATTATATCAATATTATTATTTTCATTTAACGGAAATTGCCAGGTTAACAAGAATAATAACAAGTTGTTCAAAGAAATAATAAGTATAAAATGGAACACTGAAGATGGCATAAAAACAAAAGATTATCCTGAAGGAAGATTTGGAGCTGCTGATTTTTTCATTGACAATAAATATGTTTACATATTGTGTAATGTTGAAAGAAATATTAAGAAGTTCAATTTAAAAAATGGAAAACTTGAAACATCAATAAAATTAAAAGGAGGATTACCTAATTGTTTTACTGTTGATACCATAAATGAATTATTCTATGTTAGCACCCTTGATGGTATTTATATTGTTAATACATTTGGTAAATACATTGATACCATTAAATACGAGAATAGATATGATAATGTTAGTAAACTTAAATATCAAAATGGAGATGTTTTCGCAATTACAAATTACAAATTAACTTTTCCAATCACTGAATCCGGCAAAGTTCTGGAAAATATTAAAACACCTGAAACTGATCTTCTCCTTCTTAATAATGGTATTTTAGGCAAAACGACTATTATTAATAATCATGAATTCTTACTTAAATTACTGTATGTTAATAAAAGTTATATTGAAAAAAAAATACACATTGATGAAAAAATAATATCAATCAGACCAATTGGATGCAAACAAGATTATTGCGTTATACTTGTTGATTATATTTTTAGTGATGTTCCATTATTTGCAAAACAAAAAATTTTAATATACTCATTGATTGATGAAGTAATTATTAAGGAATTAGAGGTTCCATATATATATTATATTTATTTTCCAGTATCCGAAATTAGATTTATCGGAGAAAATTTATATCATTTTATATCAACACCTCAAAGTGCTGATATTATTCAAATTGATATAGAGAATCCTTTATTATTAAATAAATATCCTAAAAAATACGAATATAAATACGATTATTATGATTCATTAGAAAAATACTAAAATAATAGTAATGAATTACAAAAAAATTGAAGGAAAATTTAATTATGAAAAACACTAATTCAAATTCGTCAAATAAAATAAAAGTTCTTGAATGTATTCGTCAGGGGCAGGTAGGTGGCGGAGAATCACATCTTATTGACCTTGTTACTCATCTTGATAAAGATAAGTTTGAACCGATTGTATTATCTTTTACTGATGGTCAGATGATAACTACCCTGAAAGAAAAAGGAATTAAGACAAATGTAATTCATACGGAAAGCGGCTTTGATTTCAGGGTGTGGCGGCAGGTTCTTGATTTGATGAAAAAAAATAAAATTGATATTGTTCACGCTCATGGTACAAGAGCCAATTCAAATATCTTCTGGGCAGCCAATCAATTACATATACCAATTGTTTATACAGTACATGGATGGTCATTTCATCAGGATCAAAAACCCTATGTTAGAAAAATCAGGGAAACCATTGAACGATTACTAACCAACGAATCTGATGCTACAATCTCGGTTTCATTCAGTAACCAAAAAGACGGAATTGAACGTTTTAATATGCCGCGTTCAAAAGTTATCTATTACGGTATTGATTTGGATAGATTTAATCCCAAACAAGAATTCAAAAAAATCAGGGAAGAATGGAAAGTATCAGAAGATAAAACACTGGTTGGATTCCTTGTCAGGATGACTATTCAGAAAGACCCTCATACAATGATGATGGCAATAAAAAAAGTCCTGGATAAAACCAAAGATGTTTATTTTGTTATGATTGGCGAAGGTGATTTAAAAGAAAGTACATTAAACATTGTTAAAGAACTTAATATTTCTTCTAATATTATTTTTAATGATTTTCGCCAGGATGTTCCCGATGTTTTAAATGCTATTGATATTTACTGCCTGCCATCATTATGGGAAGGTATGCCTATCGGATTAATTGAATCAATGGCAATGAAACGGGCAATAATTGCATCCCCTGTTGACGGCACAAAAGAAGCTATCATTAATAATGAAAGAGGTTTGCTTGTTCCTGAACAAAATCCTGATGCTCTTGCTGAAGCAATATTAAAACTTCATTATGATATTGAATTAAGAAATACTTTAGCAGACAATGCTTACAATTATGCCAAAGATAAATTTAATGCCCAAAGAATGGCAAAAGACGTTGAAAAAATTTACAAAAAGGTATTATCTAAAAAGAAAATTCATTATTACGTTAAATTAAAAATAAGAATTAAGAAATTAATTCCATTTAATTTTGCTAAAAAATTAAGAGGTTTCTGGCAAAAAATCCTTGGTTTTTATTATAAAGGCTCAAAATATTATTGTCCGTATTGCCAACATAATTCCAGAAAGTTATTACCTGCCGGTTTAAAAATGACAATATATGATGAACTGGAAGTTGCAGGAAGCGGATACAGAAAAAACTGTACATGTCCGAGATGTTATTCAATTGACCGCGACAGGTTGATTTATATTTTTATGAAAAATAAAACGGATATTTTTTCAAAAAAATTAAAAGTCCTGCACATCGCTCCCGAACCATCAATCAAATCATTGTTAAGGTCTTTACCTAATATTGATTATCATGCCGGTATAAACTATCGCGACAGTTTTTATTTTTCAAAAGACATCATACAATTAGATATTACCAATATTTATTATAAAAATAATGAATTTGATGTAGTGATTTGCAATCATGTAATACAATTTATTCAGGATGATAAAAAAGCTATTTCAGAAATATACAGGATTTTGAAGCCGGGTGGTATGGCTGTTCTTCAGGTTCCGATTTCATTAAAACTTGATGAAACCTTAGAAGACGAATATTTTATCATGCCTGAAGACCATGAAAAACATTTTTTCCAGTTTGAAAAAGTCAGGATTTACGCCAGAGATTATAAAAACCGATTGGAAAATGCAGGATTTTATGTAAAAATCTACAATCCGACAAAAGAAAAATGGATAGAAGATATTGAAAAATATGCCATTAATCCTAAGGAAGATGTGTATGTTGGTTACAAAAGAAGATAAAAGATAATAGTAATTACACCAATAAACTTTAATTTTTTTACTTTTGTCTTATACTTTTATCGTAAGCGTTCATAAAACTCTGAAATTGGAAATTAGAAATTAGAAAAAATTGAAAAGAGTTTACGAATTAGAGATTTGGTTTGGTACGATTTTGACAAGTGGAACAAAAAGATTCAAAATAGTAATTAAAAAACTTGGTCCAAAATTGAATGCGTTTATCAACAGCACAAAAATATGATAATATAAATTTCTAATTTCTAATTTCTAATTTCAAACTGTGAACGGTTACCTTTTATCTTGTTTACTTATGGCAGGTTACGAAAAAGACTACTATTCCACCATTTACGGAGATTCTAACCTTAATGAAGGTTTATATCCGGCAAAGGCGAAAATCGCTTTAAACAAATATTTTAAAGGATTTCCAAAAGATATCAAAATTCTTGACTTCGGTTGTGGACTGGGTCATAACACATATTTATTTCCAAATTCTGTTGGTTACGATATTTCTGAATTTAGTCTTGATTTTTGCAGAAAAATGGGAAAACAAGTAATTAACAACATTGAAGATGCAGAAGATGGCAGCTTTGATGTTGTATTTTCTTCACATACTTTAGAACATGTTGAAAACCCTTATGAAACGCTTGAAATTTTAAAAAGGAAATTAAAACCCGGCGGCAAACTTATCTTAATTCTGCCTGTTGAACGCCACAGGAAAGTAAGCTTTGAAATGGATATTAACCGGCATTTATTTTGCTGGAATTTCAGAACAATAAATAATTTATTAATAAAATGCGGTTTTGAAATTATAAAAAATAAATACTGTCACGGAATAGGCTATCAGAAACTTTTTTTTATCAGCAAAATCAGTCAGCGATTGTTTGAATGTGTTACCACTTTTATTTCCCGAATTTTGTTTATTAAAGAAATGATGATTGTGGCAAGTATCTCAAGATAAAAGATAAATGTAAAAAGTGAAGTGAAGCGAAGCAAACAACACGAAGTCCATCCATACGGACTCCTTTTAGTCGTACGGATTCACTTCGTTTCATTAGCCCGCATGGGCCAGTATGGAGTAAAACTATATTGGGTCGGCAGTCATAAATTTTTCCTTATCAATTAAAAACCAACCAAAATATTTGTAATCCAACCTTTAAATTATTATATTTGGAGAAATATTTTAAACCAAAAAAAGATGATAAATTTTCTTACATTAAGTTTAAAATGCAAGAAATTAAAATTAATCCT
>JAUXFX010000258.1 GCA_030622635.1 Bacteroidota bacterium | reverse complement strand
TTGAAAATTTTATCAAGTGATTTGATAGCCATTATTCAATAATTTTTGATTTAAGATAAAATTTCTTCACCCAGGCAACCATCTGATTATTTGTCATACTGTCGGCAGATAATACTGCTTTAAGTTTAGAAGCTAGTGTTGTGTTATTAAGAATATGTTTTTCAAACTCTTTTTTCATATTCGCAGGCCCGAACAATACTAATTCATCCACATCCTTTATTTCACTTAACAAACTTTTTATATAACTGGATGTTTGCTCTTTAATACGCCTTTCTTTATGCTTTTCCTGGCTAAGAGCCTGGTCACCAAATCTGCCATATTTCTTTGTTTCTCCATCTGTTCTCTCTTTGGAAACAATATCAGATTCAATAGTGTTAAGTTTATATCTGTCTCTATCCAAAGTAATAATTATGGCTTTTTCATGATCCAGCCAAATTCCTGTTTGCTTTTTCATTTGAGTAATAAATTTTGGATAAGCACTTATTTTTGAAGCATATTCTGGTTTTTCTTACATTTTAATACTTAAAACAGGCCGGTCAATATGATTAGCAACATCTTCTGCCAGGCTTCCGTTGATAAGATGAGCAATGCCCGTTCTTCCGTGCGTTTTAATTGCTATCAGGTCTGCGTTTACTTCATCACTGAAATCAGTAATGCCTTTTTCAATACTCGTAGCATTGTATATGCTTATAGTAGAACCTGTAAGGTTAAATTTTTTAGCAAAATCTTCCATCAGCTTTCTGCTCACGGGTGTTGGTTCAAAATCTTTAGGGGTAATAACTTTCAGCAGATGGATATGAGTCTTATAAAGATCAGCAAAGAATTTAATCTTTTCAAAAACAGTATATGATTCCTCAAAAAAATTGGAAGCAAAAACCATTTTTTTGACGACAAAATCCTCGATTTCATTTTTAATAGTTAACACCGGAGAATCTGCAAGTCTTACAATTTTTTCAGTGTTAGAACCGATAAAAATTTCACTAAATCCACTCGTACCATGTGATCCCATAACTATTAAATTAACATTTCTAAATCTTTTATCAGTTACGATTTCCCACATTTTCGTGTTTGAAAGTATATACTTTTTGACATCTATGTCTTTTAGAAAGTCCTGGCAAACTAAATTGTTAAGCTGTTTTTTTTTCGCAGCTTTTATTTGCTTAATCATATCGTCATAAAAATAAGCATTGTTAAATTCTACTGCTGGCATAGAATAATTATGAACAAGCTTTATTTCAGCATTTGATTTTTTCGCAATACTTGCAGCTACTTTCAGGGCATATAATGCATGGTCTGAAAAATCGGTGGGTACTAATATTGTTTTCATGATTATTAATTTTTTATTTACAATTTAACTGCGCTGTATCTGAAACAGTTAATATGATATCATCTTATAAAAACCATTCAGGATCGATAAACCTGCTTAACTTTTCCCCAAAAGATTCTATTTGTTTATTTTCGTCTACTTTGAAAGTAATTCTCTCACCATATTTCCTTGAAATGATAATGTAACACTCCTTACAGTTATTATCTAACCTGATATACTTTGCTAAAGAATCTTTGTTTGGGATATTTAAACTTTCGTGACAAATGGGACAGAATAAATCTACAACTTCACCTTTTTCAATAGTTAATGAAGAACTCAAGTCACTTGTATAATTTCCGATTTCTTCATGCAATAATATAATACCTACTTTGTTTGTACTGGTTTTAGCTGATAAAATGATTTTGTTCCCGGCATTAATTGCGCCCCGGCAGTGTGGACATAACTATGTAACTTCCATAATTATAAATATTTAGTTTTCTATAAGTTAGTTAATATGCTTATGCTTTGAAATTTTTATTTAGGGCATTACTTGTTCAAAATGGATTTTGTGAACATTTCTTTTATGCATTTTAATAAATGAACATTTAAATTTTCAGAATATATTCTTATTATTTCTTTTACTTTTGAATTAATTATCAAAGCCCCCATCACGGCATCAAAGAGTTTGCAATCAGTATTATTTCTTATATCAATTAAAATATCTGAAAACTCACTATTGCTAAATTGCCGAGGGATGGAAATGTATCCTTTATGGTCTTCCTTCTTATCAAAATAAATACCCTCCTCTATTTCTTCTAAAACAAAGCATTTATTTACCCTGATTAGAGCAAAATCGGATATGTGTACTTTTTTAGCAAATTCAACCCCTTCTTTAATATAACAGCTTTGCAACAAATGAATATGTTCATAATCAGGAAAATATTTTACTCTTATGGCAGAATATTTATGATGTACAAAATCCAGAGATGCTGTTGCAACATTGACTTTTTCCATGTTAAATGAATCTATATTCTGGGCAAATCGCAGAACTTCTTCTAAAGAATAATAATGTGTCGTAAATAAAAATAAAGAATTGGGATTGACTTGTTCAGGAACCAATCCGCAATAGCCGGAGTAAGGTAAATTGGCTTCTGCAACGCAAGTGTTTTTAAGTATGTTATAGTTTATAGGAATCAGTGATTCTTTTTTTGTAATGGAACCACATACCTTAATTAAATTATTTGTTTTCATTGTCTTATGGTATTTATCGTATTTATAAATCTCTAAATATTAATTCATTATTAATCTGAACTATTATTAAGTTTTGTAATAATCCCTTCCGCTGCCTTGATTAAAACATACTTTGTGGGCGCTGATGTTAACAAAGGATGTGTTCCGATCTGATAAGAGATTAATTCGTAAATTGTAACCTTTTTTTGAATCGCCATTCCGATTAAGTTAATAATCTCTCCTGTTGATTTTCCTCCCCACACTTCACCACCTAGAATAGAACCGTCAGACGGGGAAGCATACAATTTGACAGTTAATGATGAAGTATCGTTAAAATTTCCGGGGTGCCTGTCATAATCAGTAAATTCTGAATATACAAATTCAATATTAAAATCCCTTGCATTATTCTCATTCACTCCTGCTGCGGCCATAGACAGGCCATTAATTTCAGTTGAAAATATTCCAATTGTACCTGTACAGCAACGTTTAATTTTAATACCGAATAAATTATACCCCAAAACCCTGGCCTCTGCTGTTGCAGTAGATGCTAACATTATGTGGTCCAATCGTCCTGTGATAAATCCTAATGTTTGAGAACAATCACCAATTGCGCAAACATCTTTAATATTAGTTCTTTCAAAATTATCAACCTTG
>JAUXFX010000260.1 GCA_030622635.1 Bacteroidota bacterium | reverse complement strand
GAACTCCGGCATTTATATAATCAAAAAGTTTGTTGGGTAAGCTATACCTGTAATTGATGTTTGTATCCTTATCAATTGTAATTCCTAAATCGGCAAACACGGTGTAATTGTATAATTTATCAAAAGGCTGTTTGGAGATAAATATTATCTTTTTGTCAAGATTTAATTCCTTAGAAGTTTTTTTCAGGATGTCAATTATATCACCTCCTCCAATTATAAGCAATACCGCATCATCTACATACTGCATTGCTTCTACAAGTTCTTCGGCGCCCCGTTGAATATTAATTCCTGCTCCCTGAAGTAAAATGATTTTTTTATTTTTTGGAAGATTCAGGTCTTCCTTAGTTTTTGTTATTTTAAATTTATTTTTTGGAGATATGTTTCTTACAACTTTTATATCCACTCCATATTCATTTTTGTATAATTGAGCAATTGAATCATTAACAGTAATAACATTCTTAAGTTTCGGAAAAATATTTTTTTCAATGGTCTTCCAGATTTTTTGAACGGTTTTTCGGTCTATCAGTTCAGGGGTTTCAGTAAAATACTCATGGCTGTCGTAAACAATTGGAATTCTTTTTATTTTATGAATTAAATAATTTGGTAATAATGTGTCAAGGTCATTTGACACCAGAAGGTTTGCTTTATGAAATAAAAGATATAAAAACAACCGGATATTATATTCTGAATAAAAAAGAGGTCCTTTCTCAAAGATGAGTTGCATACGTTTGGTTTTGTATGCTCTTTTTTCAAGTTTTTGGCTATCATGTTTTACACGACCTACAAGCCTTACATCAAATCCTAACTTAACCAGGGTCATACAAGTTTTATCAACTCTTTGGTCGGTTGACAAATCATTAATTACCGAAACTATTACTTTCTTCAATTTGCTGCTAATGGTTAAACTTTTCAGTTGATTGCAAAAGTTTTTGGTTTGCAAATTTATATTATAAAACTTATTTTGTAAAATATTATTATTCAATAAAAATTTTATCTTTGGAGAGGTTTTTATTTTTTTGTTACTTTGCACTCTTATTTGATTAAAGAAAACCATCAATAATTATAAATGAATAGACTTGTTGTATTAATATTATTTTTATTCATCTTTTCAAATGCTGTACCGGCAATGTATATCAATACAAAAATTGACAGCCTTAACAGCCTTCTTGAAACTTCTACCGACTCAGAAAAAATTGAAATTCTAATTGAATTAAGCAAAGCTTATGACACAATATCTTATGACAAATCATTAGATTATGCAAAACAATCGCTTGAATTAACAAAAAAAATTAAAAGTAAAGAAGATGTTGCTACTTCTTTAGACATGGTTGCAAGAATATATTTTTTCTTAAGCAAGTATGATGAATCAATTAATTATTTTATTGAATCATTGAAAATGAGAGAAAAAATTGGCGACAAAAAAGCTATTGCAAAATCTTATAATAATCTTGGAGTTGTTTATCTGAATTTAGAAAACGATAAAAAAACATTAGAATATTTGCAAAAAGCATGGGACTTGAGTGAGGAGATTAGTAATGATGAGCTTATGAAAAAAGCCGCTAACAATTTGGGGATTGTTTATATGAAATTGTCCAATTATAATAAGTCATTGGAATATTATCAGAAAACATTAAATTTTACTAAAGAAACAGATTTTAAACAACTATCCGTTTGTTTAAACAATATCGGAATGGTTTATTGGTTTTTAGAAGATTATGATAAAGCCCTGGAATACTACCTGGATGCTTTAAAAATAAATGAACAAGAAAAATTCAAATGGAGTATTTGTAATACTTCAGTAAATGTTGGGATGGTTTATATAAAACTCCATAATTATAACAAAGCATCTGTATATCTTGAAAAGGCTTTAATAATAGCTGAAGAAATTGATTCAAAACACTTAATTAAAGATTGTTATAAAGCTTTTTCTGAATTATATTTTGCAAAAGGTAATTACGAAAAAGCTTATGAATTTAATAGAATATATTCAGAAGTTAATGATAGTATTTTTACAAAAGAACTTAGAAAAAATATTGCAGAATTAGAAGTGAAATTTGAAACTGTAAAAAAAGAGAAGGAAATTGAAATTTTAAAAAACGAAAAAGAGATCAATGCTTTAAAATTAAAAAACAATAAAACTCAAAGAAATTTTTTAATAATTGTTTTATCACTTATTATATTATTAATCATTATAATATATAGCCGGTATCTACTTAAAATGAAAACTAACAAGCTCCTTGAAGCTAAAAATCAACAACTAAATATCGCAATTGAAAAAATATCAAAATCGGAAGCAGACCTTAAAAAATTAAATACCACAAAAGATAAACTGTTCTCAATTCTCAGTCATGACTTACGGAGTCCCTTCAGTTCCATTCTTGGCTTCTCCGAGATGTTATATTATGAAACCGGAGATTTTGATGCAGCCCAAATAAAAGAAATTGCTGCAACTATATATGAAACCAGTCGGGAAACCTTTGATCTTTTGGACAACCTGCTTGAGTGGTCAAGGTCACAAACCGGCAGTATTATTTTTGAACCTGAAAATATTCACCTTAAAGATATGGTTAACAGCACAATTGGTTTATTGGAGAATAGTGCCAAGAAAAAAGAGATTATTATTTCAAATGAAATCGCGGAACAAATATATGTTTTTGTAGATAATAATATGATAAATATTGTTTTAAGAAATTTACTTTCAAATGCCATTAAATTCACTCAACAAAAAGGAAAGATAAAGATTACATCCCGTGATATTGATGATTTTATTGAAATTACGATAGCTGATTCCGGTATAGGAATAAAGCCTGAAGACATTAAAAAACTCTTCGGGATAGATATAGGATTTTCCACAGTTGGTACAGACAATGAAAAAGGTACGGGATTGGGGTTGATTTTATGTAAAGAATTTATTGAAAAAAACAATGGTAGAATTTGGGTAGAAAGTGAATTAGGAAAAGGAAGTGATTTTATATTTACACTACCGAAGACAAAGATAACCGACTGAACATCAATACCTAACATGGACAAGACAGAATCAAACAGGATTTTATTGTTACGGATTACAAATATTAACTAATCAAATCTTTTAGAGGATTTTTCTTAGCTGTAACTAAACTAACTGGT
>JAUXFX010000103.1 GCA_030622635.1 Bacteroidota bacterium | reverse complement strand
TTAATTAGTCTTAATAACTAATGCAGGAAAAGAACCGACATATACTGATCAATGGCAGTAAGGATTTGCCTGAACACAAAGCCCCGGCTGTATTATGGGAAAATATTGAAACCATGATGTTTAGTGTTCCTGCAGATATACTTCCTGTTCATAAACCGTTTGCATCAACATGGGCTGCCATTAAAGAAGGGATCGGGCGTAATATATATTCTCAAAAGTTATTATACAGGTCTTTATTCCTTACTTTGCTTGTTCTTATACTTGGTGGTGCAGCCATTATTTATTTTAATGGAAACAACTTCACTTCCCAAAAACATCCGGAAAAATCAAATTTCGGTAATATAATTACAAAACAGGAAGAGATTAGAAAGCAAGAAAATATCATAAATGATGAAGAAAAAGGTGTACAGGCTACTAAAAATTCTTTAAATATAGTACCTCCTGAAGTAGAAGAATCAAATAATTATCTACCAAAAAAACAGCTTAAAAAAGAAAGTCTAATTAAGAATAACAGCAATAAAACGATAGTACAATTCCCCAAAGATATTAATTTAACCACACTAAAGCCAATAGATGTTAGGTCTATCACAAATCAACAGAAAAAAGAAGCAGGCGGGCTTAGCAATGATAATACTGGGATTAATGACGATCCTTTTCAGGATTGTAATTTTCACAGACCCGAACAAAAGTTTTATATCAGTCCTGGGTATGAATACCAGCATTTCCTGAATTCTATTGAACCGGAAAATGCAAAAATGAAATACTGGTATTCTGTTGATCTCAGCATTCTTTTTCAAAAAAATCGCTTTTCAGTAGAGACGGGACTGGGTATTGGATTTTCAAAGGATAAAATAGATTTTTCCTATAACTACCTCACAAACGAACTCATTCACACATACGAATATGTTGATTCGGTATATTATGACCCTGTAACAGGAACAACCCAGTATTTTACAACGACTGTTGATGTATATGACTCAATACCATATTCAAAACAATCATCAGTAGAAAATAAATATGTCTATCTTCAGGTTCCACTTGAATTTGGGTTTGAAATCTTGAAAAACAAGAAATATTCTCTCTGTATAAAAGCCGGTATAACTTATTTTTCTGAAATTAATCGTAAAGAAACATATCCGGTTATTTATCATGAAAGCTCCAGAATTACATCTTATAAGTCCTATGACATTATTAGGAAGAAAGAATTTCTCAGGATGTCGGGTGGCTTAGAATTCATATGGGGAATAAATAGTAAGCTAAGGTTCACGACCAAACCAACATTTAATTATTTTTTGAACCAGATATATGATAATGAGGACAATAGAAAAAACCCCATTGCAATGGGAATCAAATTCGGTTTATATTATAAGTTATAAGCTCATACAACCAAAACGACCTTTAAAAGCCCTTTAAGTAAATTTTAATAAGAAAAACAATCATAACACTAACTGCAAATTGAAAATGAAAAAATATATTCTTCTATTATTGTTCTCCGCAGCAATTCAAACAGGGTTCTCACAGTTCAATTGTGACCCGCCGACCAATCTCACTGCGAGTGTTAATATACAGGATATTACACTTAGCTGGAATGCGCCCTTACATAGCCAATTCTTAGTATTGAGGGAAGGACCACGAAATAATGAAAGCCTTTTACTCGATGCCTCACCAGAATATAAAGAGATTTTAAATCTTAATCCATCAAGAGATTACATGGATGTGCAATTTATATTTCCATGCTCTGATGACGATGGTCAGGCAGGAGTTGAATCAGATGGATCTTATATCTATTCAGCCATATGGTGGAGTGATAGTTACTTTGTGAAATATGAGTTTGATGGATCTTTCGTTGACACCTTCAGCATTGCCGGTGTTACAGAAGTACGTGATATGGCTTTTTGTGAAGTGGATGGCTATATGTATGGAGCTAATCCGACTTATTCAAAAATCTATAAGATGGATTTTAATAGCGGTACTCTTGTTGAAATTATGAATATGCCCAATAATGTAAGGGCTTTAGCATATAATTCTGACTTGGATGTATTCTATAGTAATAATTGGAGTAGTGATATTATTGTCATAGATCGTATCACAGGAAATGTATTAGATACTATTCCATTGACCGGAACCTATGGAGATTATTATGGGTTTGCTTACGATAATTGGTCAACGGGTGGTCCATTTATTTGGGGCTTTAGCCAGAGTGGATCAGGAGTTGAACTTGTACAACTTAATTTACCTGATTTTTCTGAAACAGGTTATGTTATGGACTTATCATCACTTTCTATAACAGGTTCGGGATATGCAGGTGGGTTGTTTACTCAACCCGGGATAGTAGAAGGGACAGTAACACTCGGCGGATTAATACAAAATGATGTTATTTTTGGCCTTGAGCTTGCCGATATAAGCCCACCTCCTCCGGTAATTGAACTTGCAGGATACAACATCTATCGGGATGGCAGTCTGCAAAACACCAGTCTGGTAATTGATACAACATTTTTTGATCCAAACTTAAGTCCGGGAACATATCAATATCAAGTTACAGCAGTATATGAAGACACGCTGGGGGCTTTTGTTTGTGAATCTGATTCGGCCGGACCTGCTTCTGCTATTGTCGAAGAGCTTCTACTTCTGGGTGGTAATGTTTTTGCAGGAACCTACAAACTTGATGAAGGAAAAGCATATAGCTATATATCAGATGGAGATATTGTTACACTTCAATATACTACAGAAATTGACGAATACGGATATTTCTTCTTCTATCCTTGTGAGAACAGGGATTATTATGTAATAAGTAAACCCTCAATCAATTCTTCCTATTATAATGATTATATTCCAACATATTATGGTGATGTTTATCACTGGGAAAATTCCCCAACTATTTTTTTGCAGGCCAATATGTATAATGCAGATATTTACCTGATTCAGATTACTCCTTCCAATACAGGTTCGGGATATATTAACGGTTATGTTTATTTTGAAAATAAAGATGTTAATTCTACACCTGCAAGTGATATACAACTTCTGCTTTTGAACAACTCAAATGAGTGCATTTCAATTGACTATTCAGATGACCAGGGGTATTTTTGTTTTGACCAACTTGAAAATGGAACATATAAATTGTTATGTGAGATAATAGGTAAGAAGATGACTCCGCAGGTTTTTATTATTGACAACAATAACCCCTCAATTGATGGAATAAGTTTCGTAATTAATGATGATGAAATTGTGATGGGGATATATGATGATCTTCCTGAAAATATTCGTTTCTTAAGTGACGTATTTCCAAATCCTGCAAATAACTATGCCAACATTGAAATAACTGTTACAGAAGAAGAAATTGTGAAAGTTACGTCATATTCTATTGCAGGGAAAGTAATTGACTCATATGTTCAAAAACTGGAAAAAGGTTTGAACAGGATAAATATCAGTACGAAAAAACTTTCAAAAGGCATTTACTTTGTCAATATTGAATTTGAGAATAGCTTCTCAATAACTAAAAAGTTTATCTCTATTAAATAGTCTATTTTTATTAACTAAAACAAAAAATCATGAAAAACATTCTACTAATCTTAATTTGTTTATTTGGATTAAACGCTTTCGCACAACAAAATCATGATGAAATTGCGCCAAATATTAATGTAAATCCTAATGCAATTAATGGCAGGGATTCTTTAAACCTTCAGTTCTCATTTCCCTGCATAGCTTTTGCCGGCGAATACGGAGTAAATACCGATGGAAGCGATATATTCGTAACACAATGGTATGGTAATCTTTTTGCCAGATACGATGAGTTCGGAGTTCTGCATGATACATTTTCAATTCCGGGTGTTAGCCATGTAAGAGATCTGGCGTATGACGGACAGTATTATTATGGAAGTCCTTTTGAATCCTTTTTTTATATACTGGATCTTGATAATAAGGTACTCATTGACACAATACATACTTCATTTCAGATACGTGGCATGACCTATGATCCTGATAATGATGTATTATGGGCAAGTGAATATTGGTTTCCAATGTTTTATAAAATGGATAAACAGGGCAACATCCTTGATTCATGGTTACCATCAGGAATAACACTTGATATTATTAGTGGGCTTTCCTATGATAATAATTCACCGGATGGACCATTTCTTTGGGGGTTTAGTCAGGATAGTACCGGTGCAATTATCATTAAATATGATATTACCAACCAGGCTCAAACCGGAAATATGATTGATGTATCCACACTGGCAACATCTGGTTATTATGCAGGAGGTCTATTTATTCGTCAGATGGATTTAAGATCTGAATTTATACTTGGAGGCATGATACAGAACGACCTTGTGTTTGCCCTTGAACTGGGTTATGCTAATCAGCTTGTTGATATAGAATCTCACAAAATAATTCCCACAATGGAAATCTATCCAAATCCTGTAAAGGACGTTTTGAATTTAAATATATCTTCACAGGATCAGGATGTTAGATGCAAAATCTTAAGTCAGACAGGACAAATCATACAAGATCACAAATTAAATGTTAATATTTCATCAAATATCAGCTTTAATACAAGTATGCTGAAGCCTGGTGTATATTTCATTCAAATTAACAGTAACAAAGGCTATTCAATCACTAAAAAATTTCTGAAAATATACTAATTCTTAACAGATTAGCGAAGTAAAGCTGTTTAGAAATAGTTATGCGTGCTGAATAGACCTTTAAAGTTTTTGCATTTCTATTCAGCATTAGTATAAAATAACATAATGTTTTTTTGAAGCTTTGTGCTTCTGCTTTTTTATATTCTTTATCCTCCCTTATACGTGAATTATGTAATTATCTTTAATTCATTAAGGGAGGATAACTTCTATTTTAATAGCATTAATTTTTTTGTTGATATCGGCTTATTATCAATATTCAATTTGCAAAAATAAATACCTGAGCCAACGGTTTCTCCTGAATTATCCGTTCCATTCCAAACCACAGAATGTTCGCCTGCCGGTTGATTTTCATTAACTAATGTCCGTATTTCCTGCCCTTGCATATCATAAACCTTCAAAAACACTTTACAGGAAACCGGCAACCGATAACCAATTACTGTTGACTCAGAAAACGGATTGGGATAATTTTTTAATTCATATTCCGATTGAATAATTTCAATTGAGCTGTTTACATCCCGTTTTACACATCTAAATCCTAATGCCGGTCCGATATAATCAGGTGTATGTTGAGGTAGCCGGAGTGCACATCGCAATCCAAAAAGCTGTCCTGTATGCCACGAACCACCTCTAAGGATTTTCCAGCCCATTGTTGATTCTGGTGGTCCTTTTGTATCGGGTTCGGTTGCTCCCGGATTACTATACCAGTGATTATCATACCAATCCCATACCCATTCTATAACATTACCTGTCATATCATATAATCCGTATCCGTTTGCCATGTCAATTCCGGCAGGTATTTGATTACCATCATAATATCCAACAGGTGTAGTCGGGACAGGTTGATTTTCATAGGGATCGCCGCTGCCATCATAATTTGCCTTGCTTCCGTCAATATGATCGTTGTATGTACCACCATAACTCGGCCATGGATAATGATTTGCCACAAGTTCTCCGCGTGCTGCTTTTTCCCATTCCGCTTCAGTTGGTATACGATAACCGTTTTCTTCCCATTTCACCGAGTTGCTTTCAAGGTCAATTTGCCCGCTTCGATAAATTGTATTTTGTGTCAAATCAGTATAGTAAACAGGTGTTAATCCTTCCTTTTCAGACCTTGCATTACACCATTTTACAACATCATACCAATTGATATTATAAACAGGATGATTCGGAGCTTGCGCCTCTCCGACATTATCAAAGCTATATCCATTATCAACAGCCCATAAATAAACACTATCCCATTGAGTTTTAAAAATTTCATATTTATCCATGTGAAAAACGCTGATGTAAACCGTATGAACCGGAATTTCTGTCGGATACCACCATGTTCCTGTAGCATCATAATTATATCCCATATTAAAATCGCCGGCTTCAATAAGAACCATTTCCTGGTTTTGTGCATAAGTTATGGAAATACTTAGATTTATTAGAAGCACTAACAATAAAAGAGTTGTAATTTTTTTGATTTTTAGTTGTAACGAATTCATATTTATAATTTTTTAATTATGGTTTTATATGGATATGATGAGCAATCAAATTTGCCACAGATTCACAGATTATATAATTTTATCTGTGAATCTGTGGCCTTTATATTTCTTTACCTACTCTAAATAATATTGAACCTTAATTATTATAAAAGCATAATTTTTTTCGTTTCAGAAAAATCACTATCCAATTTTATTTGATAAAAATAAATCCCCGGTTCAACAGCATTACCCGAATCATTTGTGCCGTCCCAAACAACAGAATAACTTCCTGTCTGTTGTTTTTCATTTACCAAAGTACTTATTTCCTTACCTTGTACATTATATACTTTCAAAATAACTTTACCGGTAGCCGGTAACTGATAACCGATTACTGTTGATTCGGAAAAAGGATTGGGATAATTATTAAGATCAAATAATTGCGGTTTTAGGTTTTTCTCAAAACCAACACCTGTTTCAGGATTTACTTTTACAATATATACATTATATTCTCCTTGTTCGTAAATGTAAGTATCGCCAACAACAATATATCCTTTGTCGGTAGTTTGCTGTACATATCTGCCACGGTCAAGGTCTTCCCCGCCAATAGTTTTTGTCCATAAAGTATCACCATTACTTAATGTCTTGATCAGCCACATATCATAATTACCTGCTCCAAATGATTCGGTAAAACCGGCAATGATATACTCTCCGTCAATAGTTTGCTGAACTGAGAAAGCACGGTCATCATCAATTCCGCCGTAAGTTTTATTCCATACTTCATTACCGTTGTTATCCGTATTGATTAACCACACATCATAATCACCTGCACCAAACGACTTGGTATAACCGGCAATTGTATATCCATCATCAGTGGTTTGTATGACAGAATAACCATGTTCGGGATGGCTTCCGCCAAAAGTTTGCGACCATGATTCATTTCCATTAGCATCGGTTTTTATCAACCAAACATCGCTGCTGCCTGCACCGTATGAATAAGTATATCCTGTAATTATGTAACCTCCATCGGTAGTTTGTCTGACGCAATGTCCGACATCATAATCATCGCCGCCATAAGTTTTTGTCCATGTTGTATTGCCTTCGCTGTCGGTTTTTATTAAAAAGACATCCCAAATATAATAAGCACCGGGATCTTTGCAACCTGTAATAATATAACCGCCATCTGCTGTTTGTTGGACAAAGTATCCCCAATCCCAGCTTGTTCCACCAAAAGTCTTTGACCATATTTCATTACCAAGTTCATCGGTTTTTATAAGCCAAATATCATAAGCTCCGTTTCCAAACGAAGAGGTAGTACCTGCGATAATATAACCTCCGTCTGTAGTTTGCTGAACAGATTGTCCGCGGTCTTCAGCAAGACCACCAAAGGTTTTCGACCATAAAATATCTCCGGTGCTATCGGTTTTTATCAGCCATGCATCATAGTTCATGCCTCCGAACGAATAATCGGCAATCACAATATAACCCCCGTCAGTGGTTTGCTCAACCTGCCACGCCCAGTCGAAAAAACCTCCGCCATACATCCTTGTCCATGCTGTATCCGGTGCCGGTTGAGCTGATAATATTGTGGAAATCATTAATAAACCAAAAAACAAAATATTTTTTTTCATGTTACTTTTTTTAAGGGAATTAAATTTCCCTGAATTTAAATCACCATTCTAAAGAATGGTGCTAATTTTATATTTTCAATTTTTATCACGTTTCTACACAGAAATGTAAGGTCGGGGCTGTTGATTATTAGGTATTTATGGGCTTTAGTCCAAAATAAATAATTTTTCGGAGTGTACTCAACTTTTTCCTTTTTCCTTTTATCTTTTATCTTGGATCTTGGATAGACTATTCCATCAAAACCATTTTCTTAACAACCGACTGTCCTCCGGCGGATAGACGATAGAAATAAATACCTTCGCTTAATCCTCTACCATCAAATTCAACCTCGTATTCTCCCTGCTGTTTTTGTTCATTAATTAGTGTAACAACTTCATGTCCTAATACATTATATACTTTCAATGTTACCTTTCCAGCAACTAATAACTTATAACTAATAACAGAAACCCGGTTAAACGGGTTGGGAGCGTTTTGATAAAGCTCAACATTAATACCTTGTGATTTATTAACAATTGGTTCTTCAATACCTGTATAAAGCTGGTTGCAAAGAAATGTTACTTCCCTTGTTTCTCCTTCTTCCAAAGTTGGTTCGCCCTGATACCAGACATACATAAGTACAAAGTTATCTTCAACAACAGCTTCTATTGCGTCAGTATAAAGAATTTCAATATTATCAGCAAAAAAAGGAAGGATTATTGCAGGATGACGTTCGCCCCATTTGCCGTTAAATCCCGGTGAACCTTCCCTGTTCATAGTAATTTTAAAAGTAACGGTATCTTTGTCGATTCCTTCATTTATTGTCAGGTTGCTTGCGAAAAGGGGTTCCCGAAAAACACCTTCATTGGACATTTTAACTTGCATTCCCGGGTCACCATAAAGAGCCGAACCATTCAGGTCGGGAGGGTCGGTTCCGGGAGTGTTATTTAATATGTCAAATTTCAGAGCCTGATTAGCAAGAAAGAAGGCTTCAGCCCAAGTGTAATTTCTTGCAACTTTGTAAAAATATGCTTTAGTTCCGCCATGCTGATGAGAACCCGAACCTTCGTTAATAACATAGCCCGTATATTGATATGCTCCGCCGGTATGTATCCATGAGGGAGCCATAGAACTGCCACCGGAAATTTTGCCGATTTTACAATTCCCCAATCCAAAATATATTTTGGGATGAGTTGAATTTATATTTGTATCGGGTCCGCTGTGTGGGTCACCATAAACCTGTCCGGAACTTGAGCGAAAAAATCCTTCCAGATCAGAGCCGGGATAATGTAATTGCCATACATTGTAATTCCCATGACCGCTTGTATAAAAAATATCTGCCTGATCATAATTAAAAATATTTATTCCTTCATTGATCATAGTAACCAGCCAATTGGTTCTGTCTGTTGGTCCGTCGGTATAAGCTGTTGTTCCGGCAGAATCCGGATACTTAACATAATAACTACCATAAGTGCATTCGCTTGTTCCTATACCTTGTGTATAATAAATTAAATCGCAGCCGGTTGTTCCTCCAAGCACGGTTTTTATCTCAAATCCTGATGACCCTGTAACAAGATTCATGGCATCCTCTGCATTATAGCCGGTAATGATTCCCCAGATTGCATCGCAATATTCATCATCATCCAATCCTCTGATAAAGTTCCAAACAAAACCAAGTATAAAAGTTGATGATGCAGTTGAAAGAGTACATACAAAACCAATGTGAGTCGGCTGATAATCAGCAACAGCTTCCTGCACATCATAAAGTGTACTATTCCAAATAAATAATTGACCCTGATACTTTGCTACAAGCGAATCGGCTATTGCCTGCCAATCAGGAATATCATAAGTTGATTGTCTTACAACTACTGCATAAACAATTGGTTGCTCATTAAAAACAGAGTAATCTCTGCCATTAATTTTCTGTGCAAACACAGAAATATTGCTTAATAATAAAAAAGCAACAATTAGATAAATCCGTTCTTTTGATTTCATTTTTTTTAATTTTTTGTTTTTAATTATAATGCTGCTCAAAAGTAATAATTTATTGAATTATGAAGAAAAATTAAGAAGATATTTAGGCGATTAAGCGGACTTTCCAAACTTACCTTAGCAGCAACATTTTCCCGGTTTTATTAATATTTTCCGTTTTAATTCTGTAGAAATAAATTCCCGAACCAACTGCTTTACCCGAATCATCAGTCCCATCCCAAACTGTTTGATATTTACCGGTATTTAATTTCTTATTAACAAGTGTTCTGATTTTTTTCCCTGTACTATTGTGAATTTCGAGGTTTACAAATAAAGATATTTTTTGAACAGAAAATGAAATCGTTGTTGAGGAATTGAATGGGTTGGGATAGTTAGATATGCTATAACCGGATGGGGGTTTTTCTTCCTGAGAAATCCAGGCATAAGTTCTGCTCGTCCGTTATGGTTTAATATTCCTTTTTCCTGATCAGGTTTTTCTGATATACATGTTGTTTTAATTGAAATCCGGTTTGTTTTCTGTCCCATCAAATTTAGAAAGCTAAAACAAACAGTAAAAATTACAAATACGGTTAAATGAATTTTTTTAAACATTTTTACCTCCTTTCTTCCAATTTTATATATTTTAATAAAATTAAATTCATGCATTAAGCAGTTGCAGAAACAAGCAGGAAAAATTTATAAATTCATTGAAACTGCGAAGTCAAATATATAGAAATAATGAAAATCCATCCACCCGTATGGTGGGCTGAGTGAAATCCTTATTTTCAAAAAATAAAATTCGTTCAACTTTTTATAATAATGTACGTAACCGGAGTTTAATTTGTTTTTTTGTGGATTAAGTCATTATGTTATAAGGTAATAATAATAAGGTAATAAGGTTGGTTTTGTTTACAATTCTCATTTTACTAAGGTTTTAGGAAATAAAATAAGGTTTTTTTTATTTAAAATAAAATTATAAAAATCAAGATTTCACTCATCCCACCGTACGGGCGGACTTCCTTTGGTCGTTGAATATTGTATGTTGAGTGTTGAATGTTTTTAAAGTTTTATCAACCTAACAGGTTGGAAAAAACCTGTTAGTATCTTAATTTTAATATTCGTGTTTTTTTTGGCAGAAAATAACAAATAACAAGCATCAAATAACAAATAAATTCCAAAATTCAATGTACAAAATTCCAAAT
>JAUXFX010000033.1 GCA_030622635.1 Bacteroidota bacterium | reverse complement strand
TCCGAACGGATCAACCACTACAGGTCCAATATATGCTTGGTTATAAATGTTTTCCCAAATTATACCTTGATCCGTACAACGATAAATACCCGGGGATGAAGAAAAAGTAGCTACATGAACCCCAACCAACAGATTACTGTCAATATCAATTGCGAATGAATAAATACCATGACCTATCATTCCTGAAAGCTCCCATGTATCACCCTGATCAAAAGAACGATATACTCCGCCGGCATTTGGACCTATCCAGTTTACCGATCCTGCAAATTTTCCCCGGGGATAAATTATTGTAGTTAAAATGAAGAAAGACAAAACAGGGACATTTGTCGTACACCCCCCCAGTCTTTAGCCCTCAGTCCTCAGCATATTAATCGCAGACTGCCAATTGCCGACTGAAGACGACTGAAAGGAGTCCGTATGGACTGAGGACTGCCGACTTTTTTTTAACTATCACTTAAGCTAATTTGTTTGTAGCTTCGCTATGCTAAGTTACTTTACCAATACCATCTTCTTCCTTAAAACATTCTTGTCTGCTTTAAGCCGGTAAAAATAAATGCCGCTTTCAAGTTCAACTCCGTTGTTATTTCTGCCATCCCATTTGAATGTATGTAATCCGGAAAGCACATTTCCTTTTGAAATGGTTTTTACCAACTGTCCGTTGATATTATAAATCTCAATAATTATTTCAGAAGGTTCATTAAGAAAAATTTCAAAAGTTGTTGAATTAGAGAATGGATTCGGATAATTATCTGATAACGCAGGACTTTTCTGTTGTAAATTATCTTCAATATTAATTAAGGGAGTAACTTCCAAATAAACAGGAACACTATCGTAATTATAATAATTATAAAGAATATTTAGCATACAATCATAATTATCAACATTCATTCCGGAAGTATTAAAATAAATTTTTACTGTATCTGTTTCATCTTCCTCAAGACTTCCTTCGTATTGTTCCAAAGAAATCCAATCTGGCTGGTTTTCAATTGATATTGTATAATTAAGCGTTCCACCGCCTGTATTTGTAATTTCTAATGTTGTGCTGTCCTGGGTTTCTTGTTCAAGCACAATATTAATAACATCTGGATTTAAAGACAAAAAAGGAGGATTTTGCAATAAAAGTATTGAATTATAAACATTTAACCTGCCACCTGTAACGGTAATATTTTGAAGGCTTGCATTAAAATCAACACCATCAAGGATATATTGTTTCATCATAAGTGCAACACCTGGCAGGTCTTCCTGATATTGTATTAGTAATGAAGAATCGGCTGCTGCAAACAACATTGAAATTGCACCGGTAACATGCGGAGTAGCCATTGAAGTTCCCGACTTGTTTCCATAATTATTATTTACTCTTGTTGATTTTATCATTGTTCCCGGTGCTCCAAGATCAATTGTTGTAAGTCCATATCCCGCATAAGTATTTTTTACATCTGTATTTTTTGTGTTTGTTACTGTAATTAAGTAATCGCTTGCAAATGCAGTTGGAACATCACCTACTTCATCAATATTCCAGTTGTGGTTAACAGTTGCTCCTGTACTCAAAACACCCTGAATACCAAGCGAATCATATATTGCTCCCCACAAGGGATAATCTTCCGGTTGTCCTAAATCCACTCCAAAAGACGCATTAGTAGCTACAACAAAAGCACCTTGTTCACCTCCGGTTTCATTATATGAAGCACGCATCTCCAAAACGTATCCGTAAGCTTCAACTACAGTTGACTCAACCGTTGATGAACCGGCAATAGGCATAATCTTAGCATTCCAGTTCACTCCCGAAACACCTATTCCATTATTACCTATTGCTGCTGCAATTCCGGCAACATGTGTACCATGATCATCACTGACAACATTTCCTGTGTGGGAATATGCATTCCATCCGTCAAAATCATCAATATATCCGTTATTATCATCATCAATATTATTGTTAGGAATCTCATTATAATTTTTCCCGCAGTCAAGATCTTCATGATCAATATAAACTCCACCGTCAATTATAGCCACAACAATTGTATCGCCTAAAGCTGTAACACCTTCTGTAGTAATATCCCAGGCATCGGTGGCATCAATATCAGCATCGGGTACACCACCCGACTGACCGGTATTTTTTAATGCCCATTGTTCATTAAAATATGTATCATTAGGAATTGTTTCCCTTAAAGAAATAAAATGATTAAATTGAGCTTCAAGAATACTTTTGTGATTTTTTATATCTGATAAAACTTCTTTGTCGGAAATTATGCCTGAAGCAAATTCAAAAAGCCAGATATTCATCCTTTTTGATAATAATAGTTTTGACTTTAAATTAATACTGCTAAAATCAGATTCAATTAATTGCAGGTTTTTCCCGGGAATAATCTGAATCATTAACTCTCCCGGCACATAATTTTTCCCATTATTATCAGATGTTTCATTTGAAATTAAAAAAGGGAATAATACTACTACTAATAAAAGATAGAATTTTTTCATAGTTTAATAAATTTTTACTTGTTTATTGTTTATTGTTTATTGTTTATTGTGTGTTGCTTATTGAGTGTTTTTTTCTAACCTGACCCATTCATAAACTTTTGTTATGTCAACGCTGTCAGGTCTTTTCCCGAAGGGATGCGTATGTACAGACCCTGACAGGTTTTTTGAAACCTGACAGCGTTTGCAGAACCTGTCAGCGTTTAATAATAACCCGTAAATTATTCAGGTTAAAATAGTATTGATACTAATAGACAAAAATAATGATAATTTAGTTGTATATAAAAAATTCGTAACTATTCAGGTTTAAAAAATTATTAACAATTAAATTCCAAAACACAAGCACCAAATAACAAATAAATCTCAATTATTAAAATTCCAATGACCAAAACAATTATTTTGACTTCTCTATGATAGATAAAAAATCTTTTTTACTTAATGCTTCGTTTGCCTCTATATAATTAGTTCCAACAGAACCAGATGCTTTTATAACTTGTTTTCCATCTTCAATATTCGCTATTGTTGGTGATAATTTTTTTACAAATAGTCTAACTTTTTTAGCAAATTGAAACGTTCGTTCTTCTAAATCATAAATTTTTTGTTTTGAATTTGTATTTTTGGTCATTGTAATTTATTTGTATTTTGTTATTTGGTGCTTGTAATTTATTTCGTTATAATTTTACAACAAAGTTATTAACTTTTTATACAAGCTGAATAGTTACAAAAATTCTATTATTTATTTTTATTCATATACATCCATTTGGCATTATCAGTAATTAATTTATCTAAATCAAGATTTTTCTCTTCTGCTGTCCTTTTAATACTGTTTAACCACTTTTCATCATTACGTATAACCCATTCAATATATTTTAAATAATCTTTCTTACTTTGATTTTTAGACTTTTTAAATGCGGTATAAAACTGGTATTCTGCATTTTTTCGTATCATTTCCACAAGATTAGAATTATCTTTTTTTGTATCGGAAAATATTTTTTTAAACCTTTTATCATAAAATCTGATTCTATTTTCATAGTTATATATATTATCTTCAGTATAAGCAGGTTTATAAATTTTATAAGCATTTTCAACAAAGCCCCATATAAAACAGTGAAAAAAACGTTCGGTGATCATTAATAAAATAACATCTTGTTTTTCTATTTCTTCTTTCAAATTAATTTCATCAACTTTTTTTGATTTAGTGTATGATTCGGGATAAATATTTTTATTGTAATACCAGAAGGCCTGATTACTGAAAATATTTTTAGGAATCCCTTGTGATAAAATACTTAAGTAATAACTGTCGCCGATTGCAAGGACAGCCGGTTTTGCTTTTTCAGGATTATTTTCAAATCTAAGATTAGGATAAGCCATTTGAGGTTGTGGAATTTTCCATAATAAATTCATTGTATTACCTAAATCATAATCAGTCAATCGCATAGAGTCGGACAAATCAATACTATCGCAATAAATATCAGGCACATCAATTTTATGAATATTTTCAATGTATTTTATTAAAGTATCCACAGCACAAGTCATTCCGTAAACACTCCAATGGATTCCGCTTTTAGGATATAAAGGATACCTTGAAGTATCTTTCATTAACTTAAAACATTTATTTAAATCCAGAATGTTTATACCGAGTTCATTTGATTTCTGAACATAATATTCATAATTTGATAATGATTTTTTTGATACATCATATTTTTCAGGAATGTACTCCGGATAAAAACTTGCTTTTCCTGGTTCAATAACAATTATCAGTTCAATATTTTTCTTTTTTAATGTATCCTGCAGAAATTTTACTCTTTCTAACTTCTTATTAATTGCTTCTTTACCAATAAAAAAATCACCAAGATATTCATAAATATAATCTTCTTCAAAAAGGTAATCGTTTTTACCAACAACAATTCCCTCTGCATTTGCTCTTCTGAACAGGCTGTAATCAATCTGATTGTGTAATCTTACAAATAAATTTCTGAACCCGATATTTTCTTCAAGATACTGATCGTATTTGCTCTGAAATTCACCTGAAAACCATTTATCCCAAATAAAAACCGGTTTTTCAACTTTTACAAAGGCACCATTTAAAGGAGCAATTTTAAATATAGAAAAATACTTCTGTGTGGCTGGGAATATTAATAACAACAGAATTCCTATAAATACTATTTTCATCTGTTTATATTTTTGTAGTTCATACATTTTTAATGGATTACATTTTATCAATTCAAGATGTAGAAATTGGAAATTGGAAATTTGGACTTCTCCTGAATTTCTAATTTCCAATTTCAAGTTTCATTATATAATCATACTCCTGTGTGTCAAAATTTACTTGTCATGGATGTTTCATGTTTATTAAAATCTAAAATAAATAAAAGGATTAAAACCTGATGATGTTATTGAGCTAACACAAATTAAAACCAATATTACAGAAATTAGTGACATAATAATCAATGATGAAAATTTTTGTTTTTTGTTGAATAATTTATCTTGCCATTTTTCAACTCCCCTGAAAGCTCCCCAAAATGAAAAAATAACAGCAAAAATCATAATAGTATAAAATTTATTATCGAAATAAAAATTATAGCCCTCAAAATCAAATGTAAACATTTTTTGAATAAAAACCCACGCATGTGAAATATTCTCTGCCCTGAAAATTGTCCAGCTTACCAGTACGATAAGGAATGTTATAATAATGCTCGGAACTTTTCCTATCTTCGAGTAAAATTTCAGCAAGAACAATCTATCGGCAATTAAAAACAAACCATGAAATGCACCCCATATCACAAAATTCCATGCAGCGCCATGCCACAATCCTGAAATCAAAAAAACAAACCATAAATTAAAATACAATCGTCTTTTTGACACCCTGTTACCACCCAAGGGGATATACAAATAATCTTTCATCCATCTGCCGAGCGTAATATGCCACCTTCGCCAAAATTCGGTTATACTCTGCGATATATATGGATTGTTAAAGTTTTCAGGAAATTTAAATCCTATCATCTTCCCAATCCCAATTGCCATATCCGAATATCCTGAAAAATCAAAATATATCTGAAAAGCATAAGCAAAAACACCGGCCCAGGCAGTGACTGTAGTGAGTTCACCGGCACCAAGTTCAAAGATTTTATCAACTTCCTCACCAAGCACATTAGCAATAAGCACTTTTTTTGATAGTCCGATAACAAACCGAAAAAATCCCGTTAATCTGTTATTCATATTTTCGTTTGCCGAACGATCTTCTATCTGGTCGGCTATTTCATTATATCGTACAATCGGTCCTGCAATTAATTGAGGAAACATTAAAATATATAATGCATAATCGGTTATTTTTTTTAGAGGTTTGTGTGCTTTACGGTAAACATCAACAGAATATGTTAATTTTTGAAAAGTAAAAAATGAAATACCAATTGGTAAAGCAATGCTAATCCAGTGTATTGGTTTTGATCCTAAATTAGCAAGAAGCTCATTTACATTTTCGATGAAAAAATTTGCATATTTAAAATAAGCAAGCAATCCTACATTAAGGATAATTGAAAGTGAAAGAAGGAAACGTTTTTTTCTGCCAACAGATTTTGATAATAAATTTACAATATAAAAATCAATAGCAATTGAACCGAGTACAATAAAAATAAAATCCGGTGCTCCCCATGAATAGAAGAGTATACTTGCAATTAACGCAAAATTATTTTTGTATTCCCTGGCAATTAAAAAATAAACAATCAGAAAGACCGGCAAGAAATATAATAAGAATAAACTACTACTGAATACCATATACAGAAGATAAAAGACAAGTAACTATTCAGGTATCAAAAGTTATTAATATTTTTCATAAGTTAAATAGAGTCGGTCTATAAAGTCACGTTCTAACAATTTAAGATTTTAGAATTAAGATTTAAGATTTAAAAATATGTTGATTATCAGCGGATTTTAAAATAAAAATCTAAAATCTAAAATCATAAATCTAAAATTTTATCAACATAATTGACTTTATGGACAAGCTAAATAGTTACAAGGGATTTAGCAATAATACTAATTCTGAACAATTATCTTGTAAACCAAAACAACTTTATTGCTTTTTATCATCAAAAAATATACACCTTTTGAAAGTCGGCTCAAATTAATTTTCTTTGAATATTTTTGATTAATCTCAACTTTATTAATCTCAAAAACTAAAACGTTAAGTGAATTAAAAATTCTAATATTTGCTGCAATATTATTTTCAGAATTTAATTCCAGT
The DNA here is from genome assembly GCA_030622635.1 of Bacteroidota bacterium. Lineage (GTDB taxonomy): Bacteria > Bacteroidota > Bacteroidia > Bacteroidales > JADFUO01 > JADFUO01. The sequence goes on along the minus strand of JAUXFX010000033.1, from coordinate 14,813 downwards.
ATAAAATTACCATTGCTTGGATTTGGGAAAATATTAACGCATAAACCATTTGAAATTTCGGAAATACCTGTACAATTATTAACAAAAATTGTTTGAGTAGCAGTGTCTGAACAAAGGTTAGTATCAGTATATATGTAAGTAATAATATGAGTTCCCAATCCTGCTATTGAAGGATAAAAATATCCGTTTGTGACTCCGGTTCCTGAGTAAATTCCTCCCTGCGGACTACCTTCGGTTAATTCATAAGGCGGATCATTGTCGCAAATATCCGGAAGCAAATCAAAAGTAACTGTTGGTGCAGGAAGAAACGACAGAGACATTGTATCAACTGCAGAATCACTACAAGGAACCATTGCATAAGCTGTTAAACTTAATTCAACATAAGCTGAATCTAAATCTCCTGGTCCCGGTGTATAAGTAGCTGTAATTAGAGTTGAATCGTTAAAAATTCCGTCACCGTAAGTTATCCATAAAACCGAATCGGCATTGGCGGCATTACCTGATAAAGTATATGTTTGATTATCACAAATCGTATCGTTATCACCGGCATCAGCTACCGGCAATGAGACAATAGTTAAAACCATATCGTCAGTAATTTCATACCGTTGTTCCATACTGAAATATCCGATAATTGTAAGAATAACAGAACCTGCCGTAATATCTTCCTGACTGGGTGTATAAGTTGGTGTTAAAATATTGTTGTTATCAAAAGTACCTGTTCCGGATGTCAGCCAAAAAACAGAGTTTGCATTTGTTGCAGTACCTGCTAATGTATGTGTATTACCTTCGCATATTGTTGCATCTGAACCTGCACCTACGCTATGCAACAGTGATGACATTGGCGGTAATACTATGTAATCAATCCAAGCACAGTCACTACCATTACTTACAGAATAATCTTTTTCGTAAGTCCATTTAAAAGTATGCTCACCGGGTGTAACAGGATAAACTTCCTGCGACCAAATATGTTCACCTGCCCATCTGTCCATTTCTGCACCGTCAATATAGAATTTAAGATAATCATAATTGGCTTCTGAAGAAACTTTCTTGTAAAAACTTATTTCCGAATTACATAAAACATCTAATGTTATATAAAGGATTGATTCTTCGTTATCGTTAATATCTCCTGATTTTGATGCAAACATACCTTGATATGGAGTAATACTGGTAATTGACCAGCTTGCATCTCCCATAAATTCCCATGGAAATCGTGTAAAATCGCCGGTTTCAAAATCCTCAACTATCAAACCGATAGTAAAATACATAGTATCGGTTACAGAATAATTATTATCGGCAGTAATGTTAATATCAAGATAAGCAATATATCCATAAGGAGCAATTGATGAAGCCGTAACATTATAAACAACAGTATCGTTTGAATAAGCTGCTAATGTGTCAATATTTCCGATACTATCATTAATTGTTATAAACGGGTTGTTTGATGTAATCAGGGTTTCAATATTTGAGCATACTGCTCCACCATAATTTTCCAGTGTAACAATAAGATCGGCTGTTTCACCGGGATCAAGTATTCCGTTATTGCCATCGGAAATATCAATATTTCCCACAACAATTACCGGGGCAAAAGCAGTCAGGGTAATATCTCTCAACCATGTGTCTCCATTTGAAGTTATAACACTATTCAAAATTATTTGGTGATCATCAGGAACCGAGAGTGAAACTATAAAAGAAAATGCATCCTGAATCGTAAGGGTTTGACCCGGATTTATTGTTCCATAATATTGAGTACTGTCAATTATTGTAATATTCGTATCAGCTGATGATATTGTCATATCAACATTATTAATAGGCTGATTGCCGATATTCATCAAACCAAGATTTAAATGAACCGTATCACCACATTCAATAATATTATTGTTGCCATCGCTGATTGTGTATTCAATATAGATTCCGTTTGATGAAAACAGTAAGTTCCGGGTTGCAAAAACATTGTTATTATCCGTTGCTTTAAATGTAATTTCAAGGTTCTGGTATGGATTTTCGGGTGTTCCGCTGAACACTCCATCTTCTGAAAGAGTCATTTCTGCAGGAAAACCGGGAGCAAGATATTCAACAACATAATCTTCAGGCACAGAATTAGAACCTGAGATGCTTAAATATTGATAATCCAGGCAATCGCCTCTTGACGTTCCGCCATACCATTCAACAGAATCAGGTAAAGTAATTACGCCATAATAATATTCAATATTACCCGAAGGAAATAATTTTACTGCAAAATTTAATTCAGAGCTTGTCGGCTGGTCATATATTGATGTTTTCCATCTGAAAGTAGCACTGTTTTCATCACCTTCATACCATATTCCGTCACCCACATAAGAATATAATCTTAAATCGGTCATATAAGGTGATATACATTTGGTTTTCAAAAACAACAATTGGTTATCCTGATGATATGGCCAAATAAAAATCTGATCATCAAATTTAATAAACCCATCTGTGTGAATAATTACCGTATCATATTCAGTATTATAAAATGGAAATGTGAAATCAAGAGCCTGAGCTACCGTACCATTGTCATTGCCACTGGGTATTAATTGATTAGCTGATACAGTAGGAAAGTTATTAGTATAAGTATTTTCAGTAAAGTTATTTTTAATAATCCAGAAATACGGTGAGGTTCCGCCGGAAGCATTTAGTTGATAGCTGTATGGTTCGTAAACCGGTGCAGGCGGAAGGGAATCAGTAACAATATTAACCTCATCAAAATTTACAGTATGAACAATTGACAACATGGTTATATCGTTGTCTGCTATCGGAACATTTGTATTTGAACATGGTATTTCACTTACACCATTAGTATAATCCATTAATGAATATTGAACAATTTCACCTGTTCCCCAGTGTTCAGGGTCATATTCCTGTACTTTTAAAAAATATTTTGCCTGTTGACCACTGTTAAGATAACTAAGTAAAGGTGTTATATCCAAACCGAATTCAATAGTTTTATCTTCTTCCGTGCTACCTCCCTGCATATAATTATTACCTCCCTGAAAGTCAAAGATCGGAAAATCAAGAATAATAGAAGGTTCTGTTGCAGATATATTTGTTGATAAGCCGGCAGTTACTTTTAATGCTTTTCTTCGTGTATGTTCTATGGTTATTTTCATAGTAAGTTGCGGCAAACATGTTTCTTTAACCTTTAAAAAATTAACCGTATTATTCCATATTCCTCCCTGTCCATATGGATCAGCCAGTGTTTTATACATCATATAGCAAAAGCCGCCATTTCCCCAATTTGGCACTCCTCCGTAACTGTTTACAAATTTGAATCCACCGATTTCCCAGTCTCTCAAATTTATCACTCCATCACCGTTGATATCAATGTTATTGGTATATTGTCCGTCATTATTGTAATCCCATCTTATAGAATCGTTCCATCCGACAATTGTTAGTGCATGAGAAGAATAACTCCATGCAACAGCAACACACATGCCTGCCTCCGGAGTGCCTTGAGGTAAATAATTCATATACGGTTGATTTGCATAGAAGCTGACAACACCACCAACACTTGAACCATTAAGATGATCGTGTATCCAATGTTTAATATTAGTTAAATCATCAACGGTTTGAACTCTGATTTTATAAGCATTTGTTATCCTGTTCTGCATACCATGATAATAATTCTGATAGCCGGTTATCCATCGTTTTTCCCCTCCGTATGACATTCCTCCGTAATCAGCAACATTGGGAGTACCGCATTGCCTGAGAATTTCCATAGTATGGTAATAACTTACTCCGCCATATAAATTTCCGGCATTCATAAAATTCCATACAAAATGAGTGGGATATTGATTTATAGTAACATTGCCCGGTGCATTTCTTTTCCAGTTTATTTCATAAGTAAAATTATAGCCGACCAGTGCTGCCTGACCACATGCATATCCTGCCTGATTAAAGACAGGGCGGAAATATGGCTGAGTAGAATTATCCAGCACATCAGGTAATGTTGGTGCACGTGAACTTTTATAAACTTCAGGAATTTCAAGATCAGGAAGACTCATCAAATATATTGAATCTATTACTGATATACGACCCAGCTTTTTATTATAATTTATCCTGTCCTGATCGTCTTTAGTCTGAATATCTTGCGCCTTAATTGAAATTACGTCAAAAAGAATTAAAGCTGCCAAAATTAAATATTTTTTCATGAGTTAATTAATTGATTATAACTATTTTATTAGTATAAGTTTCTTTGAAATTTTCGGACTGCAATATACAAAAATAAACACCTTGCGGGACATTTTTCCCTGAATTATCTTTTGCATTCCAAATAATTTTATGAATACCTTTTGTTAAATATTTGTTAATAAGAGTTGTGATTATTTGTCCGTTAATATTGTAAATACTTAATTTTACTTTGCTGCCGGAGTTAAGAAGAAATTCAATTGTTGTTTGTGTTTTAAAAGGATTTGGATAGTTAATGCTTGCTGTGATATCAGAAATATTTTTATTTTCATTAATATCACTTGTGTTTTCTTCAATCCCGAAGAAATCCAGATATTTTTTGAACAGAATTTCTTTTGTTGAAGTATCTTCATTATCCAGAAGTGCACCAAACTCAATTGAAGAACCTATAGTTTTATAACTTCCTGCATCATTAGCAACCTGGCAACCGTAAGATACAGGTTGGCTTTGAAAAATTATATAAGCTGATGAATCAGATTCAAAAAAATAATCGAGAAATACATTATCAGTATAATATTCAAACTTCATCTCATCAGTAAATGTTTCGGCAATGCCATAAATTGAATCTAATGAAAACCAGTTATCTTCAACAACATTAATATTAAACATAGGATGGACCTGTGTCTGTGTGTCATTAAGCCATGTTTCTCTTCCTTCCATATAAATCATTCCCCCGTTTTCAAGATATTCGGCAAGTTTTTGCCCTTGAGCAGAACTCAATTCATAATTTGAAAAATATATACCCAGACTTATAAACAAAGATTTATAGTTAAACGGATTTGTAGGAAAAATCTTTGTGTATTCATAAATAACAGCCATGTTGTCAATGATTGATTGAAATACCGGACCTGAGTGATTTAAAGGATCCAAGTCAACAATAAGGACAGGGATTAACCCAATCATCAAATTAAAAGAATTCTCGTAGTATAATTCGTTTGCCGATATATTAAATCCCAGTTCTGAAATAAATCCGTTAGGTGCATAATCTTCAGCCGAAACACTAAATGATTTTTCAATGGTTTCACCTTTTTGAATATCTGAGAAATATATTGGTGATGGTTCATTAACGATAATGAATTGGTTGTCAGGAAAAAGCTCACCGTAAACATCAAAAGCATCGGCTGCACCAGTATTTTTAATGGGGATTATTAAATCAGCGGTTTCGCCGGGGTCTAATTTCCCATTTCCTCCGTCAGAAACTATCACATTCCCAATCTTCAGGTCGGGTGCATAAGCAGTTAAAACAATATATTTATCCCATGTATTTATTGAAGACGAAAAATCAGCATTCAAAATTATTGTATGTTCATTTGGTATTGATTGATCAACATTAAAAACAATAGCATTTGAAACCGTAACTGTTTCACCGGGTTCAATAGTTCCCAAATATTCATAATTATCGGTTAGAGTAATATATTCGTCATCAGTTGAAACAGTTAAAACAGCATTTTCAATAGCGACAGTATCAATGTTTTTAGCTAAAATGTTCATGTTAACAGTTTCTCCATATTCAATAATTTCATCTCCACCAGCTTCAAATGTGTAATTAAATAAAATTCCACTTGTTGAAATCTGAAAACTTTTAACATCAAAAATATTATTATTGTCTTTTACCATAAATGTAACATCACAAGAATTACATTCTTTAGTAAGAGTACCGCTAAATACACCATCATCCGAAATTTCCAGACCCATAGGATAATCAAAGGGAATAAATTCAACCACCTGATCTGGTGATATATTAAAAGTATTAGAAATACCGGCAATTTCATGATTTAATCCATCTCCGCTTGAAATACCTGCAATCCATTCTGTATTTTCATTCATTAATACTTCTCCGTAATAAAGTTCAATATTTCCGGAAGGATAGAGTTTTACTGCAAAATTAATGTCGGTTTCCGGTTGATCTTTTATTGACTCTTTCCATCTGAAAATCGCATATTCTTCATTTCCTTCATACCACATTCCATCTCCCTGACTGGGATAAATTCTTAAATCCGTCCAAAAAGGAGAAATGCTTGCAACATTTTTGAAAAGCAGCATTTTATCAATTGTATAGGGCCATTCATAAATTTGTTCATCAAACATTAAAAAACCATCAGTATGCACTACAATACGATTATAAATTTTCCCGTAAAACGAAAACGAAAAATCAATATCTTGTGACACATATCCATTATCATTACCACTTGGAGATAAAACCTGTGTATATATTTCAGGAAAATTATCATTAAAATTATTTTCAGCATAACTTTGAATTATGCTCCAATGGTAGGGTTCTGTACCTCCTGATGCTGCCAGAATTTCATAATATGGTTCATTTATAATTATCGTCTGAAGTTCCTCGGTGTCAATATTAACTTTATCAAAATTAATTGTATGATTAATGGACAAAATTGTTAAATCGTTTTCGTTCAATGGTATGTTTGATTGCTGACAAACTATTTCGTTCATACCATTTGTATAATCAATAATTGAATATGAGAAAATTTCTCCTGTTCCAATATTATCCGGATCTTTTTCATTTACAAGAAGAAAAAATTTAGCTTCTTCTCCACTGTTAATAAAGCTTAAAAGCGGAGTGATATCCAAACCAAATTCTATGGTTTTATCTTCTTCGGTACTACCTCCCTGCATATAGTAATCACCTCCTTGGTAAGAAAATATCGGGAAATTTAGAATTTTTGATGGTGCAAAAGCTGATGTATCATCAGCTACTCCGGCAGTAATTTTGATTTTATTTCTTGAGTCATGTTTAATTGTTAATTTTATAGTTAGCTGAGGGTTTTGATTTTCTTTAGCACGGATAACATAAGACGAATTATTCCATAAACCTCCGTTTGATGACGGCTCAGCAGCCACTTTGTACATCATATATTTAAATCCGTCGTTGCCCCAATATTCTCCATGGCTATTTGCAATTTTAAATCCTCCGATTTCCCAGTCTTTCATATCAACAATACTATCATCGTTTATATCTAAATGATTTGTATATTGGCCATCTTCATTATAATCATATCTTATTGAGTCGTTATATCCGACAATAGTTACCTGATGACCTATCCATGTTCCCCATCCGATTACAACAAACATCCCTTCTTCCGGTGTGCCTGATGGCAAAAATCGCGATTGCTCGCCACCTGAAGCAATCATAAAATTTGCAACTCCCCCAAATTCCGAGCCGTCCAGATGGTCGTTCATCCAATGTTTTAATATTTCAAGTCCTTCGGGTGTTCCTATATTAATTTTATAAAAATTATTTAATCTGTTATGCATTCCATTATAATATTCATTATAACCAGACATCCATCTTAAAGCACCTCCATAATAAAGTCCACCATAATCTGCTATACTAGGGCACCCCACATCCTTAACTATTTCCCATGAATCAAATAAACTCACTCCGCAATCATACTGACCTCCATTTAAAAAATTCCATGTAAAGTGAGTTGGATATTGATTTTCCGAAGTATCAGCAGGTAAATCTCTGAGATAATTTATTTCATAAGTAAAAGTATACCCAATACCGCTTGCCTGACCACAAGACCACTGTGATTGTGAAAATATTGGTCTGAAATAAGGTAACTGAGAATTGTCGAGAGTTGGGGGAAGCAAAGGTGCTTTATCTCCTTTATATTTTTCGGGAAGTTTCAGTTCAGGGATTTCACTGAACTTTATGGAATCAGCTTTTGTAATTCTCCATTGTTCTCTTACCTGGGCTTTCATTGAAAAAAACATCACAAAAAACAAAAATAATAATACGACGTATTTACGATTTATTTTATACATGTTTCCTGAGTTTAAAAATTAGACAAAAATAATTCAAAGAAAGTTGCTTTCATTTAATTTCCCAAGTTATTACAAGTATATTGCAATGTCAAGAAATAATCAGATAAAGGTACAAATTATTAAGGAAACGGTTGTAAAAAATATTTTGAAACTGTTTGGAGTTTATAAAATTGAGATTGATTAAGCTGGTTAGCGGTTATAAATTTGACAAAGCGCTTAAGTGAAGCAAATTCTAACACATCCACTAATAGACGAGAAATTTAATAGATTCTTCCTGTGTTGAGTTTATCGTTGTAACACAATAATATATACCTGCAGGATATTTGCTAACATCAAGATTGTTAATATTTTTAGAAAGTTTTACACTTTTAATAAATATACCCTGACTATTATAAAGCTTTGCAATAACTTTGTCGTTAAGATTGAAATTGTTAACCTGAATTATAATAAAATTATTAGCCGGATTCGGGTACACTGAAATATTTTCACCTGATGACAGTTCGGGTAAGGCATTTCCACTATAAGCCGTATGTGCCACTTCCAGAAATTTATACTTGAGTATATTTATTGTTTCAAGATGCACCCACCCGTAAACGGGTGTTCCATTATTCATTATACAAAGTCCAACGTAGAAATCGTCATTTCCCAAAAGGTGTCCCCAATAATAATTTTCCCCTGACCAGGCATCATACACCCATTCAAGAAAAATAGCCCTTTCATCATACCATCTATATTCTTCCCCTATTTGTTCGTTCTGAAATAAAATCCCGACCCAGTTTTCATGATTAGCATGATCACATAATAATACTTTATTGTCATTCAGAGTAGTGATATAAAACTTGTATCCAAAAAACATCGGCGATTCATATCCCTTACCAGTAAATACAAAATCCATTTCTCCATCCTGGTTCATGTCAAACTCAAGTGAGTCTCCATCATAAAAATCCATTATAATTGGCGGGTTAATTTCGAAGTACACTATGCTGTCACCGGTTTTTTTACCTGCAGTAATATCGCTTGGGTTTTTTAAAATAAATTTTCGGGATGGGGGCGACAAAGCACTTGTTTTTGAATATACACTGTCAGCTACAGAAAGAATAATAGCACTGTATTCATTATTAGAAATGATATTATTCCCCTTGATATCAATAAGATCTTCATTCATCCTTACTTGTACATTATTACCATCAGGTATTTTTGCCATGTAAAACTGACTTGGCAATGACAAGGCTGCTGCCACATCAAACAACAAGGCATCTTCAGTTTTTGCAATAAAAATTCTGTATTCATTCACCAAATACTCATTACTTACATGATTAAACGATACACTTATTTCATTGGCAGTACCATTATTCCCATCATCCCAAGCAGTGGTTTTATCAATAGCCTGTGTAAATGCTTGTATTATAAAAGCAGGGGAAGGTGATGATAATACATTATCAGCAGGGTTGCCGCTAATGGAAATATTGAGTAAATGAATCTTGTAATCTGTAAAATTCATGACCAAATCGCCATCCTTGTCAATGGCAGTTGAATCAAAATTAAATTCAACAACAAAATCTTCGCTCGTGGTGTCAACCAACACAGCATGATATTTTTCAGGAGGCACCTGATTCATGATTTCCAAATTATAAGCAGTTGTATCATCGCTTTTTGTCAGAATAACACGGTATTCGGAAAAATTATTTTCAATAAGGGCTTTCGTGAAAGAAACATGGATATCCCTTCCATCAAAATAATCATACTGATCGTTGGCATAAACAGAAGTTGCACCCGGGGGAATGTCGTTACCAGCCAATATAAATTCACCTGCCGTGGTGTTGTATGCGTAATCAATAACTTTGTGGGAAAATCCCTGAACCTGAATTCGTACCCACGAGTAATATGATCCCTTTGAAGTGTTTATTTTAAGACCAACAAAACCGTGGTCAACATTATACCAGTTTCCGTAATGCCCATAACCAAAAGTGTGAAAAAACATTATTACTTCGTTTTGGCCTGACCATTCGTAATTATTATTTATTTCTTCACAGAGTTGAATCACCGCAGCACTCCCGTTATTAATAGCTACTTGATTGTCACCAAATGTTTGGATTTTGCATATTTTAGTCCATGTGTCATATTCCTGATAATAAAGTCGTATAAACTTGAAATCAACCTCCCCGTCATTATTAATATCAATGGGATATGAAAATGAAGCATCGGGGACCACATCGGTGTAAATTACCTGCGCCTGAGCAATATTAAAAAGCAAAGTAAACAGTATGATAATTTTAATCGTTTTCATGGCTTTAATTTTTTTATACAAAGATAATAAATTAAAAACAAGAAAGCAATAGGGTTTAATTAACAGATGATTAATTTACTCCGAGCCAGCAGGTTAATAAATCAAATTTATCAATTAATTAACAAGTCATCCGAGACGGCTATCATTGTTAAAATTTTACTTATTATTTAGCGCTTAGCGGTAGATAAGAATCTTATTAATACTATTGATGTTATTTCCTTCAACAATTAAATAATAAACTCCTACGGGAAGATTGCTCAAATCAAGAGTATTTGTATAACTACCTTTTATTTGAATATTACTTTCCTTATATACAATAGAACCAATAGGATTAATTACCTTAATATTTAATCTTGCTGGTTTATCAGAATTTAAATTTATTGTAAAATTACCTGTGCTTGGATTCGGATAAACTCTAATATTAAGATCATTGATGTTTTCATTTATCATTACTGAATTATAAACATTAACTTCTAATCCTTCGGAGTAATTTCCGGGGCCACAATCATTAATTGCTCTTACTGAAATTATTGCTATTCCATAATATAACGAATCCCATTCAATAAAGCCGATTGTATCAGTACCGGTGATTGTTCCTGCTTCCTCAGGTTCTACATTCCATTCATAAGATAAAACATCTTCAACAGGATTTGTAAAAAACTCAGATGTTGTAGTTAACAACAAATCAACTTCAGTAGGCCCAATAACAGTATCAGGTGTTAGGGGATTGTAGTTAAAGCTAAGTAAAAGATCATCTTCAACAGTATCGTCATCATCATCAGTAGCTTCCAGATTTAATGTAACCGAACCTGCAAGAATATCGTCTTCACTTGGAGTATATATAGGATCAAGAATAGTATTATCGTTGAATGTACCACTTCCTAAGGAAGTCCATTCAAGTGAAACATAATCAGTTGCTTCGGCAGAACAAAAATGATCATCTCCTTCGCAGATAACACTATCAACTCCGGCATAAACCGTTAATGTATAGATTGGGGGAAGTATGATATAATCTAACCATGCACAATCAGCTCCACCTGTAACATAAGCATCTTTTACGTATATCCATTTAAATATATGATCTCCTTCTTCAACGGGGAATACTTCTCTTCTCCATCCAACTGAAGTTCCCGACCAACGATCTTTTAGATTATTATCAATATAGAACTCAAGATAATCGTAGTCCAGTTCTGAAGAAACTTTTCTTATAAAGCTAATGGAATCATCAGCTGTTACTTCTGCTGATAATGTTATAATTGAAGAACTATAATTAGGAATGTTGCCGGATTTTGCACTGAAGTATCCTTCATAAGGATATTCATTTGTAATTGTCCATTGATAACTACTTCCCAAATTCCAGTCAAAGTTTGTAAAATCACCGGTTTCAAAATCTTCAACAATAGCACCTATTTTTTCAAAGAAAGTTTCTTCTCCTAAATATGCACCGTATTCAACTCCACAGATAAAATCTGCCATAGTTGTACCATTAGGTGTTGATTCATCAATAGTAACAGTAAAAAATGCGGTTTCGCTTTGGTCAATAGCAAGAGTTCCAAGAGTGTCGGGGTCAGAGGTTATTTCAACAAACTGACAATCGGAGTTTAATGTAGCAATTACATTTTCGGCAATACAATGACCGGTATTGGTTGCTTCAAATGAAATAGTTACTGTTTCACCTGGATCAAGACATCCGTTGTTATTACCATAAAGATTGTCGTTGATTGTGAGATTAGTGATATTTACATCAGGTCCAAAAGCATTTATTGAGAAATTACTATTCCATATAGTATCTCCAACAGCTTCAATATTAAATGTAATTATGCTGTTATCAGGTACATTTTCAGCTATCTGATAAGTATGAGAATTTTCAATCAGCACTGTTTGTCCGGCTGATAAATTACCATAATTTTCTACCGAGTCAGTAATAGTAATAAATTGACTAATTGTTGATAAAGTTGCTACAACATTAGTTGCAGGTTCAGTACCAACATTTTTCATAGCGATAGAGTTATGAATGATCTCACCAAATTCAAGAATTGCATTTCCATTTCCGGCAGTATCGGATTCTACATGATAGTCGTAAATAACATAAGGTTGATTGGTGATAACATTTATTACATCTTCAAGTCTGTTTTTATTATGAGCAATTATTGATAATTGGATATTTTCAGGATTAGATATCGGATCGAAAAAATCAACAATAGCATTTCCAAGAGAATCAGCAACTCCTCTTCCAATAAGAACTCCGTTTTGCATTAATCCGAAACGTGCGTATGGAGCATCGGTTTGGAAAGACATTTGACTTACTCCGATAGAAATACCTGAAGAGTAAGTTGCTACTATATCAACAGGTGCTGCAGTCCATACATCCATTGTAGGATCGCCAAAAAGATTGGTTTCATAAAAGCACCATCTGATAGCTCCCATACCCAGATAACTTATATTATCCTCTTTTGAATCTGCATTAGCTTCACCAATTTTAGTAATATCTTCACCAAAAATGGCATCAAAAAATTGTCTGTCGAAATATTGTGAAGAACCGTTAGTACTTGCATGCATACCCCATCCATAGCGTGAGTTTCCAATGTTGGCTACTTCTCCGGTCTCTAATGTTGTTATTTGTTCACAAAAACAATCTTCAGTTCCATAACTATTTGGACCTACATCTCGATTATCAAAAGAACCATTATAGCATCCCTGTGAATATCCAATAACATAACCTCTGGTAACACCGTCATTAGTAAAGTTTGTGGTAGTGAGATCAGAAGTATACATCAACATGTTGTACCATGTACCAGAATGTCCGAGATGATTAAGTAAATTTATTCCGGTGGTATTAAACTGATCGAAAATATCATATTTATTATAGGACATGTCTCTTTCGTACAAATAAGAAATAGAAAAGTTAGAAGAGATACCTATAGTTGTATAACCATGTGCTGAGCTTCCCTGAGCTATTTCGTCTTTATAGTCGCCACCCCATGTTGGATCATCCCAAAGAAGCTCACCAAGCATTAATGATTTTTCAATGTCATCTATAACAGGATTGTTTTGGTACATCTCAAGTTTATGAGTAAAATTTTCAATTTCAGCAACTGCATCAACACTCATTCGTGCAATAGCAATTTCAGAATAAAGGTCGTCTTCACCAGCTTCACCCCAAATACCATTTCCATTATCATCCCATGTTCCGTCAAGATTTGAAAAATAAAGGTCGCAAGGAATATTATATTCAATTTCTCCATAAGCTGTTGCATAAAATCCCCTGTACGGGATTATCATCTCTGAAGGATTTGCAGGATCGGCATCACCACCTAAAATTACATAAAGAAGATTATGATTTTGATAATAATCAATAATACAGTTTCTTACTTTTTCAGCATCATCCTGTCCCGAATATGAAGCATAAATATTTTCTACAGTTAATGCTTCAACAATGTAGCCGGTTGAGGTTTTAAAATCAATATAGTCGGAAAACTCACCAAGCAAAGCATTGTTAGTCAGAAGCAGGATGTCAACATCATCTGTATCACGATTTTCAGAATAAGAATATTTTTTCAGATATTCGCAATTATCAACAATTTCAGATATTCTTTGCTCAACTATTCCGTTTCTTCTTAAAAATTTTGATGCTTGTTGAGCTTTCGTTGTTTGTTGAGTTTGAACTTCAATTTTAATCTTTTTTATTAAATTTATTTTATTTTCTGATGGAAGATATTCTACAGGGCAAATTGTAAATGAACCAATAGAATGTCCTGCAAGAAAATGAGTACTTATATTTTCTATCTTATTTTTCGGAAAAGTTTTAGCAGAATTATAAATATCAGAATTTGGTATTACAGTATATTCCTCAACATTCATTGAAAGAGGAAATTCACGTTCGCCAGGTTTTATTTTGATATTATTAATTTCGGTATAATAAGTAATTGAAGAGATTTGAACATTTGTGATCTCTTGTCCAAGGGGAATTAAAAGGCTTACATTTAAGTATGGCATTAAAGGTGAACCTTCATCACCATAATTGCGGCAATTATTGTAATTAAATTCAGTTAACCCCAGATCATCTGTTATTATGTCCGGTTTTTCGAAATTATATGAATAACTCTGAGCGATAATTTTATTTGCCGAAAAAAACAATAAAATTGAAATTATAAGAAAAAATTTTTTCATATTAGATTATTTAAGATTAATAATTAGAATATTTATTATTGAATTATTATTATTTTATTTACATTCAGCTAAAACATCAAAAATATTCCATTTCTAAAACAATTATTTATTACTTTAAATCTTTTCGATATTAACTAATGAAGAAATGGAATGTTTAAACCAACTTACTTCTGAATCATAATTTTATTAATACTATTGATGTTATTTCCTTCAACAATCAGATAATAAATTCCTACGGGAAGATTGCTCAAATCAAGAGTATTTGTATAACTACCTTTCACATGTATATTACTTTCCTTATATACAAGAGAACCAATAGGATTAATTATCTTAATATTTAATCTTGCTGTTTTATCAGAAT